>JBDLTZ010000291.1:0-24012 GCA_039805565.1 Chloroflexota bacterium
TTCTAGGAGATGCACATGTCTGATGCGCCGGCTGATGGTGTGGATGACGGCTGTAGCCTCTCAGCTCAAAGGTTGAGCACCGTGAACGCCTCCGCCAGCTCAAGGCCGGCAGGGGCGCCGATCTGTGCGGCGCGCTCGCGCCAGTCGTCGGGAAGGGCGGTCGGGTCGGGCGTCTGGCTGACGTGCTCAAGGCGCGCCGCCACTTTCCGCGCGAACGTGGACGCGATATCCACGGAGACGTCAGCGGCCGCGCTGGCGAACAGCCAGACCGTGCGAACCGCGTGCGGCGCGAGGGCGGCGACCGCCAGGATATCACGCAGCGCCAGTGGGTCGCGGGCGAGCGGGTAGACAGCGTCGAGCGCGGCTCGCCCGACGGCGCGGTGGTCGGGGTGGCTGATGTACGGCGGCCAGGGGTGCTCCGGGTCGTGTGTGAAGAGCACCTCCGGGCGCCAGCGCCGGATCCACATGACCAGCGCGGCGCGCAGCTCACGGGTATTCTCTACCTCGCCATCCGGCTGACGCAGGAACGCAACGTCGGCAATGCCGAGCGTCGCTGCGGCAGCGCGCGCCTCCGCCTCACGCTGAGCGCCGACAGCCGATGGGTCGGCGCTCGGGTCGCTCGTGCCGTGCTCTCCCGAAGTGACCAGGAGGAGCCGCACGACGGCGCCGCTGTCGATGGCTCGGGCGAGTGTCCCACCGCACCAACTCTCGAGGTCGTCCGGGTGGGCGGCGATCGCCATGATGGATGTGCCGGCCGGTGGGGATAGGGTACGCATGATTCCTCCAGCGTGTGCAGCAAGCTGACAGCACTATGCTACCGCACGGTGCCGCGGGAGTGTGCAGCGTTGCCCACGGCCAGCGGGACGGAGCGCGTGCAAAACTGATGTGGATAACTCGCACCGTGTGACCGACGCTGTCGCGGGTGGCGGCTATACTGCTCGCAGATGGGCACATCGTCCACGCATCGCTCCTGCTCATCCACCACATGCTCCGGTGCTGCACACAAAGGCTACCCTGATGATCTCCCTATCGCACCCCAGTGTCTTCCTCCGCCAGCTCGTGCTGATCCTGGCGCTCCTCACCTCGGCGCAGCTGGTTCGGGCGGAAGCGCCTCCGGTCACGCCTGAGCCGCGGCCGACACCAGCCCTCCTGTCGTCAGGTGTCACCGCTGACGCTCCTGCCCTGCTCATCACCACCACGTCAGTCTACCTTCCCGTTGTTGCCAGGGTCGTCTTCGAGACGTACCCGGCGTACAACCGCGCCTTCGAGCTAGAGATCCTGCGGCTCATCAATGTCGAGCGTGCGGCAGTCGCTCTTCCGCCGCTTCTCGAGCACGCAGCCCTCACACAGGCCGCGCGCCGCCACGCCGAAGACATGGCAGTGCACACGCTTCGAGGACACATCGGCTCCGATAGGTCAACGCCGGAACAGCGCATGCGTGAGGAGGGGTACACAGGAATACCGTGGACCGAGGCGTCAAACTTCAACTACCCGACCCCGCAGGAGATTGTCGGCGGTTGGATGCGCAGCCCACTGCACCGTGACATCGTCCTGGATCGGACGTCCACGGAGATTGGCGTTGGCTATGCCAGTAACCCGGATGGCGTTTACCATCAGACCGCGGTGATCGATCTCGGCGTTGCCAGATAGTGTGGGCAGAGGAGAAGCAACTTTCCACGGTACGTTGGCTCGCGGCGCCAAGAGACTCACCGTCGTCGAGCGGCTGCCTGGCCGTCACGTGGGTGAGAACTGTCGCTCTCCGACACGCGCGCCCCGCCACACCCCATCACGCATCGGAGAAGGTGTCGAGCGACCCAATCCAGGTTTATGGCTTGACGTGTCGGAGAATCAGGCATATACTCAGCACGCATATCCGCACATGTGTTTCGTCACTTCGAACTGGCTCGCTCACCTGCCCGTTCCGCTCCTATGCACAGGGATCATATCGGTGAGCTCACCGATATGATCCGAGCGCTTCTGGATGGGCAATCGCAATGTACGGGAGCCAGCTGATCAGCGAAACGTGGTGCAGTTCCAGGTGCCGTTCGGATAGCCGATCCTGCTCCGGAATAGGGTCAACCATCCACAAGCTGTGGATGGTTGCTCGCCAGAACAGCGTGAGCCGCACCAGCTCGTGCCCAGAGGAGTCCCTGATGTCTGACTCGCCAGTTGAAGATACCGCGCAGCCCGCCCCTTCGCACATCTCGCCCTTCGAGCGCATCCGCCAGACCACCGAAGACGGCAACGAGTACTGGTCGGCGCGCGACCTCGCGTCGGTCCTCGGCTACCAGGACTGGCGCAACTTCGACCAGGCCGTCGAGCGCGCGATCCGTGCCTGCCGGAACAGCGGTCAGGACCCGGCCGACCATTTTGCTGAGGTCAGCAAAATGATGCCAACTGGCAAGGGCGCACGCCGCAAGGTCAAGGACTACCAGCTCTCGCGCTACGCCTGCTACCTGATCATACAAAACGCGGACCCCGAGAAGGAGATCGTCGCGCTCGGGCAGACCTACTTCGCGGTCCAGACCCGCCGCCAGGAGGTCAGCGACGCCGAAGTACTCACTGGGCTAAACGAAGATCAGCGCCGGCTCTATCTGCGTGGGCAGCTCGCCGACCACAACCGCCAGCTCTCTGAGGCGGCGAACCAGGCGGGCGTCGTCACCACCCAGGACTTCGCGATCTTCCACGACCACGGCTACATGGGCCTATACGGTGGACTGCGTGCGCAGGACATCCACCAGCGCAAGAACCTGAAGCGCAGTCAGCAGATCCTCGACCACATGGGTGCAACCGAGCTCGCCGCCAACCTGTTCCGGGCCACCCAAACCGAGGAGAAGCTCAGGCGCGAGCAGATCTCGACCAAGGATGAGGCGAACGCCACGCACTTGCAGGTCGGCCAGGTGGTGCGCCGCACGATCCAGGAGCTTGGCGGCACGATGCCCGAGCACCTGCCCACGCCTGAGAAGAGCATCAAAGAGCTGGAGGCGGAGGAACGCAGGCGCCTGCAGAAGCGCACCGAGCCACAGACGCCACAGCTGCCGCTCTTTGGTGATGATGAGTCACCAGATGCGACGCCTGCCCCGTCAGACCAGGGCGATTTGACGCGCTGACCGTCGCCAACCCGCCGCTGTCGCAGATGCGCAGCACCTGATGCACCCATGCCGACGTGTAGAAACCTCACGATGCGACCGCAGCAGCTAGACCCACAGGTGATGGAACGCACGGACGAGGCGCTGCGGGCGCTGTTCCGCCACCCGGAGCGCACGCTCCTGCCCTGGTACCGCTACGCGCTCGCTACCGCCCTGGAGACCGATGACGTCGCTGCGGGCCGCCGCGCGCGGGCCTGGCTCGATATCCTCGCCGCTCAGAAGGCGCTGTTCTGCTGGCGGCCGCTCGCCCACAGCCCGCGCCACCCCGTGCGCCAGCAGCCGGATGCCCTACTGGCGCTGGCCCGCGAGACAGTTCGCGGCAGCGCCGAGCCAACAGCCACGCGCGCTGCCCTCACCTACGCGCGCGCCTACTGCGATGTGGCCGGCGAGCCGCCAGAGTCGCCGCACTACGCGGCCTGGTGCGTATACGAAAGCGCGGTCCGCGCACTCGAGCGCGCCTGCCTCGCTGCAGGCCACCCACACATCATTATGCCAAATATTGACGATGCCGCGGGGTACGCGGCGATAGCTATCGCCGACGAGCAGCAGCCTGCAGCCTCTGACGACGCGCGTGACGGCGCCCGACTGCGGCGCGCGGTCTTCTGGGAGTGGTGGCTGCGCGACGCCGTCCCCACGGCGATTGACCTGGCAGAACGATGAAGAGCGATCAGGCGCACCCGATGGATGAGCTACCTTCAGCGATCGACCACTACCTCGCCACTCTTACGGAACGCCGCACGCCGGCGACGATCCGCGCCGCGCGGCGTGACCTCACGCAGTTCGCCACGTGGTGGGAGCAGACGCGGAACCGCCCGTTCGACCCGGCGCTGCTGCGCGAGGTCGACCTGAGGCGCTGGCAGCGCGCGCGGCAGGTCGAGGACGGCAAGGCGCCGGAGACGATCAATCGCGCGATCGCGGCGCTGCGCGGCTTCGGCGCGTGGCTCGTGGCCGAGCGCATCGTCACCGAGAGTCTGATGGGTGAGCTGAAGGACCTCCCGCTCGACCCGCCAGCGCCGCGCGCGATCCCTGCCGAGGCGATCGACGCGCTGCTGCGGGCGGTGCGCGCGGAGCCCGACGAGCGGCTGCAGTTGCGGGACGAGGCCATCCTGGCGCTGCTCGCCTACGCAGGGCTCAGGGTGCAGGAGGCGTGCGACGTGCAGCTGCGCGACCTCGACCTCGCCGGCGGGACAGTCACGGTCCGGAGCGGCAAGGGCGGGCGACCGCGCCGCGTCCCGCTCCACACCGACGCGCTCCGGCTCATCAAGCGCTACCTCACGGTGGTGCGCTGCCCGGACGGGATGCCCTCCATCGGCAGTGATGCCGAGCGCCAGCCGCTGCTCGCGGGCTTCGACCCCTCGGTGCCTGGGCGGCCGATGCAGCCGGGCATCAACCAGCGCCTGGCCCAGCGGGTGATCAAGCAGCGCGCCGTCGAGGCCGCCGAGCGGCTGGAGCACGATGCGAAGCGTGCGTCCTCACTTGACCAGGCCGGGAAGCTCGTCGAGCTCGCGCGCAAGCTCCGGCAGGCCACGCCCCACACGCTGCGCCACAGTCTTGCACGCCGGATGCTCGAACGCGGCGCCGACCTCGCCGAGGTTCAGCGGACGCTCGGCCACAGCCGCATCACGACCACCGGGCGCTACCTCACGCCGTCGGAGGACGATGTGAGGGAGGCGATCGAGCGGGCCGGTATCTAAGCGGTTCATACTCAGCAACAATCCGCCGCTCCTGCGCGGCACTTGCCCACGAGACATTCATGCACGTTCAGCCCCGCCTGCTCGCCATCGCTACGGCCCTCCTCGTCGTGGAGCTCGCCATCGCTGGTGGGGCGATCCCTGGAGCGTTCGTGCGCAACAGCCTCGGTGATGTGCTCGTGGTTCCAATGCTGTACTTCCTCCTCCGCGCGGTGACCAGGATCGCTCCCTGGTGTGCGCTCGCGGGTGTGCTGGCGCTCAGCGTGGCCGTCGAAGGGCTCCAATATCTGCGCCTGACCGACCTGCTTGGCTTCGCCCCTGACAGCTTGCCCGCGATCCTTCTCGGGACGACCTTCAGCACGTCCGACCTCCTCATGTACGGATTCGGCGCTCTTCTCGCCGCGGCGCTCGATATCCGCGCGCTCACTGCGCGGCGCCGTGCGCCAACTGATGGCTGTACAGCGCGGCAGATCTGAGGGCTGCGACACACGCCTTCTCTGGGCTGGGCGCCCATGCTCATTAGAGCACGATGCTGCAGGGAGCCGGGAGGTCGACACGCGCCGCGAGGAGGGCATCGGCCCGTGCAACCGTGCGCGAGCGCACGAGGCGCTGCTGGCGGCCTACGCCCCCGACGATGCGCTGTCCTTCCGCAAGCGCGTGTGGGCGCACCAGGTCGTCCAGTGCGTCGAGACCATCCATGCCTACGATGAGCACCGCGACGCCTTCGACGACGAGGCGCGCACCGCCGGCGTGCGCGCCTCGTGGGAAACCCTCGTCCGTCTGCTCAGGAGCGGCGCGGCGGGCGAGATCACGGCGACAGCAGGGCCGGCCACCTGACCGCACCGGGCCGGGCTACCGCTGGAGGGGCTGCCCGGTGTAGGGGTCGTACAGGTACGGCTCCGCTCCGTTGGCCTGCGCCATGACCGGGCGCTCCGGCATCACGATCCACAGCAGCACGTACAGCAGCGGGCTCAGGCCGCCCGGCAGCAGCAGGATCAGGAACAGCACGCGCACCAGCGTCACGTCGAAGCCCAGATACTCAGCGATGCCGCTCGCCACGCCGGCGATGATGCGGTCGTTCGGGTTGCGGGTCAGGCGCTTCTCCACGGTCGTCTCCTTGTCTCAGCAAGCCGGCCATTGGCTCGGCTTCGTGTGCATCCGTGGGTTCGACGGCATGCGCTCCGCTGCTGTTGCGGACGCGCGACCGATCTGGTCTCCGTCGCTAGGCTGAGACGCACCGCGAAGCGGCGACAGGATCAGGCTCAAGGGATGATTACCGAGCCGTTGTGCTGACGTCGGCATGTTCCTGCGCTGCTCCCACAAACAGTCAGCCCCTCGGGTAACCCGAGGGGCTGCTGCACTCGCGCAGGTCGTGTATGGCGGCACGCCTGCACGCGTGAGAATATCACGACGAACTGCCGGCTGCGCGAGGCGAAACGGGTGCGAAAGAAGAGCGCTCCCCTCGCTCAGGGCGCTCCCTCCTCCGAGCCATCTGCTCTCCCACTCCCCAGAAGCCGGGCGATGTCGGCGGCGAAGCGTACCTCCGAGTCGTCCTCGGGTGCATAGCCGAGCACCTCGCGGGCGTTGGTGATGCTCCAGAACGTGCGCGCGTTGTTCGAGACGCCGTAGACGATGTGGAACGGCACGCCGTGAGGGTCGGCGATGTCGGGTGCCTCAACCGCCTTGACGAACAGCTGCTGGAGATCGCGCTCGCTGATGTAGCCGGCTAACTCGCGCACGTAGCGGTGACGCGGGAGGTGCTCGAAGGCCGAAGCGTCGATCTCGCGTGGGACGACGATCCGCACCTGGATGACCTCCAGCTTCCGGCCGAAACTGCCGCAGGCGTAGACGAAGCCCAGCGACTCGTAGGCCGCCTTGGCCCAGCCGTACAGGTTGTCGGGGCGCGGGTAGTCCTCGGGCGAAACGCGGTCACGCCGGCCGGCGAAGTAGGGCTGCTCGTACCACTTGGCCGCCTGGTTGGTGCTGGCGGCGACGACCCGGCGCACGCCGTGATCGAGCGCGAGCTGGTAGACCCGCTGCATCATGTCGACGTTGCGCCGCTCACCTTCGTACTGCGCCTGGATGCTCTCGCCCGTCGGACGGACGTAGCCGCAGTGGACCACCACATCGACGTCGGCGAAGAAGGGAGCCACCGTTTTCACGTCATCGCCGAGCAGGTCGACGACCTCGACGCCCGCAATCGGCTCGCCGGCCCGGTTCTCACGGCGCGTGTCGATCAGGCGCAGGTCGTAGCGCTCCCGAAACGCCGGCAGCAGCTGGCCGGCAATGTAGCCTGATGCTCCTGTGAGCAGCACGCGCAGTCGTGTCATCCTCGCTCCCTCCTCGACATCCTATCCCTCCAGCATGCGGGCGCTGATCTCCTTCACGAGCTTCGCCGCGAGCGCCGCGGTGATGCCGGTCGGGTCGCGCACCGGGTTCAGCTCCACCAGGTCTGCGCCCACCGGCGCCACCGGCAGGCCCTGGATCATCTGGAGCACCTCGCGCGTGGTGAAGCCGCCCGGCTCGTGGTGCGATACGCCTGGCGCGAACGCCGGGTCGAGCGCGTCGAGGTCGAGCGAGAGGTACAACGGGCCGGTGAGGCCGAGGTCCATGTCAGGCCGCCAATCGCGCATCTCGATGACCTCCACGCCGAAGCGCCGCGCCTGGTCGCGCTGGTGCGGGTTGAGCGTACGGATGCCGACCTGCACAAGGCGGGCGATGTGGCCGGCCTCGAGCGCGCGGGCAAACGGGCAGGCGTGCGAGAGCCGGTCGCCGTCAAGTTCGTCGTACAGGTCGGGGTGGGCGTCGAGGTGCAGGACCGTGAGGCCGAGGTGAGCGGCGCCATAGGCCCGGAGCAGAGGGAAGCTCACGGCGTGATCGCCGCCGAGCGCGAGCAGGCGTGCACCCCGCGCGAGCACGTCGGATGCTGCGCCGCTGATTGCCGCGAGCGCCGCATCATCGCCAGCGGGGATGGCAAGGTCGCCGAGGTCGTGCCAGCGGGTATCGACGGCGAGGTCGAGGCCGTTCTCGGCGCACCAGTTCATCGCGCCGTTGTGGAGGGTCGCTCGGATCTGGCGCGGGGCGAGCGCCGGGCCGCGCAGGAACGAGGAGTGGGCGTCCCACGGGACGCTGAGCACCGCGACATCACCGGGGCGCAGGGCACTCAGATCAGGCATCGCGCACCTCCTGCGGCGGCAGCCATGTTTCGTGGACATGCAGCCAGGCGAGGCCGTTGGGTGTCCCCGGCTGCGGGTGGAAGATGACGGTGCTCAGCCGCGCGGTGACGACCCCGTCAACGTGGCGCTGCCACTCCTCATAGGTGGCGCCAGTCAGCGCGCCGTGCTGGAAGCGCAGCACGGGACGCTCGATCCACATGCGCCAGCCCGGGCGGCTGCTGTGCGCGGTGCGCAGCTGCGGCAACAACTCGGCGCGCTCGACGAGCCTGCCCGCCGGGGTGACGATCGCGAACGTCGGGGCCATCGTGTCGACGAGACGCGCGAATGCGGCGTCGGTGTCGGGCAGGGTGCCGCCGAGCCACTGCTCGAAGAAGGCATGCAGCTCGACGATTTCGGTCTGCCAGGGCGGAGTGGGTGCTCGCATCGGGCTCCTCGGTCGTGCGGTGCTTCGTGTGGAGTGCGCCTGCCGGTTCGTGCTTCTGTCTCGCATAGCGTTCCGGGGCCGATGTGCGGCGTCGACCGGGTCGCCAGGTAGGCCGCGCTAGCGGTCGGTAATCGGGCGTTCCAGGATCTCGGCAATCTGGTGCATCTGCTCCGCCGTCAGCGGCCCAAACGCCAGTGCGCCGCAATTCTCTTCCACCTGGGCTACGTTGCGAAAGCCAGGAATGGGCAGGGTCTTCTCGCTCCGCGCCCACAGCCAGGCCAGGGCGCCCTGCGCCAGCGTACGGCCATTGCTGCGCAAGATCTCACCGACGGCTTGGGCCTTATTCAGCCATTCCGGGTTCGGCTGGCCATTCCTGAAATACTTCATCCACACCGGGGCGTTCGGGCCACGCACATCGTCTGTAGGGAGCACCGTCGCAGGCGTGTACTTGCCGGTCAACAGGCCCATCGCCAATGGGCCGCGATTGATCGCCGCCAGGTTGAACTGCTCGCAGACCGCCAGTACGTCCGGCGCATCGTCGATGACGTTGAGTTCCACCTGGATCGCCGAGCAGTGCGGTCCCTGTGCGAACAGACGCGCCCGTTCCGCGGAATCTGTGCTCCAGCCATATGTTCGAATCTTGCCGGATGCGACGAGACCCTCGAGGGTCTCGCGGACTTCTTCCGCGCCCTCCAGGTCGTAATCGCCCACGTGAAACTGGTACAGGTCGATATAGTCGGTGTTGAGGCGCCTGAGCGAGGCTTCGCACGCCTGACGGATGTAGTCCGGCTTTGCGTTCGGCCCGCTCGGGGTATTGCCAAACTTGGTGGCGATCACCACCTGCTCACGATGGCCGGCGAGCGCCCGGCCCAACACGCGCTCGCTGCGCTCGGGCCCATAGACATCGGCGGTATCAAAGAACGTGATGCCCATCTGCAGCGCCGTATGCAGGCCGCGAATAGACTCGTCGTCGTCGGCGCCACCGCCCCAGCCGCGGCCGCCAATTGCCCAGCAGCCGATGCCCATCGGCGACACCTCGATGCCGGAACGGCCCAGGATACGGTTGTCCATATCTTCGTACTCCTTTGCAGGTGGCGAGGTCTGGCACAGCTATTCTACACGCTCGACCGCTCCTCGAGGTCAAGCCCTCAGTCAACAGCGGATAAGCGTAAGCCGGACGCCAACCGCATCGAGGCCATCACTCACGGAATGCCAGCGCTCGCCTGCCAATATCGGCAGAGCTGGCGTCAGCGTGCCGGTCGTGACGACCTCGCCGGCGGCGAGCGGCGCGTCCCCCTGCGCGGCCAGCGTCTCCACGAGGTAGCGCAGCGCGTGTAGCGGGTTCCCGAGCACGAACGCCCCGCCACCAGTCGCCACGGTCGTACCATCGCGCTGGAGCGTGACCGTGAAACGCGCCATCTGATCGATGAGATCTGCACCAGCACTATGGTCAATCGGGATGCGGCGGCCGATCACCAGCCGCGCATGCAGCCCGAAGTCAGCGGCGCAGTCGGCCGAGGAGAAGCGCCAGTCGGGAAAGTGACAGTCGACGATCTCGAACCCCGCCGCGTACCAGGCCAGGTGGTCCAGCAGCTCGTTCAGGTCCGTCGTGTGCGGCGCAACCGCGTGCCGGAGGCCGAAGACGATCTCGGGCTCGATGCGCGGGGCGACCATGCTGGCGAGTGATACCGTCGCCGTATCGTGCTCAGCGTCCTGCACCGTGCCGGCGTAGACGTGCGCCCAGAGCGGGCGGTCCACGCCGTACTCAGCCCAGATGCTGGTGTTCGTGAAGCCGATCTTGCGCCCGACCGTCTGCTCACCGCGTGCCCGACGCCGTGCGACGAGGCGCCGCCCGACGGCGTAGGCATCGGCGATCGAGAACGGGCCGCGCGCCGACGGCGGCGTGATCAGCGCCCCGTGGTCATAGGCGTCAAGCAGCTCGGCCGCCAGCGACTCCGCGTCATTCATGATGCGCCTCCTCAAACACTCACGGTGTCACGCCTCAAGGTGTGGCAGCACCGCGTCGGCGAACAGCAGCGTGCCGTCGGAGCGCGGGGCATCCGCAAGGTGGACCGTGAGCCGGTGAGCACCCTGACGGAGGATCACCCGCAGCGCCTCCGCCACCTGCTCCGGCGTCCCAGCGACGCCCGCCTCTAGCGGCCGCACCTCCGGGTCCTCTCGTAGCCGCCCGAGCTCGCGCTCCGTCGAAGCAACCAGCACCCCCACGCGCACCACCTGTGTGATCGAGTCGTAGTCGCGGCCGACCGTGCGACAGTGCTCCCGGAGCACGGCCTGCTTGTGGGCGTAAGCTTCACGGTCGGTGTAGCCGTAGTTCCACCAGTCGGCGTGCTCGGCCACCACCCGCAGCAAGAAGCGCTCACCGCCACCGCCGACCATGATCGGTGGGAGTGGGTTCGGCCGCGGCTCGCAGGCGGCGCCCGCAATGTGGTAGTGCTCGCCGTGGAAGCTCGCCGGCAACTGCGTCCACATCGCGCGGATGAGCTGGATCGCCTCGGCGAGCTGTGCGATGCGCGTGCGCGCGCTGGGGAACGACCAGCCGTAGGCGTGGTACTCCTCGGCGTGCCAGCCGGCACCGATCCCCAAGACGAAACGCCCGCCCGAGATCGCCTGCGCGGTGGCCGCCATCTTCGCCAGGTGCGCGGGGTTGCGGAAGCTGTTGCAGAGCACCTCGTGGCCGCACAGCTTGTCGGGGTAGCGCGCCAGAGCATAGGCCAGCATCGTCCAGCCCTCGGCGACGGGGTGGCGCTCGTACTGCACGTGGTCGGGGAACCACAGCGAGTCGAAGCCGTGACCCACCTGGTCCAGGTAGGGGAACGCCGTCTCGGCCAGGCGCGACCAGAGGTTGAGACCGACCGGTACTGACATTGATGCGCTCCTCGAAGCGGCAACACGCGCGTACACTGCTTGGGTGGGAGTATACTGCCGAACGAGCCCCCCGGCGCACGCCGTGAACCGAACGTATCACACCACTGCCACCGCGGCGCGCGCTGGCGCGCTTCCTGCGAGGCAGCACACGAGCTTGGATCGTGCACAGGGAAGCGAGGAGCGACATGGGTGATACGACGAACCGGCTTGATCTTGGACGCTACCAGTGGCGCAACCGTCTGCTGCTGCTCTTCGCACCGGCAGCAGACGACCCGCTGTTTGTCACGCAGCAGGATGCGCTGGCGGCGCATCACACGGGGTTAGCTGAGCGTGAGCTGCTGGTCTTCGTACTCTTCGAGGCGACGGACGGCGCAGGTGACAGCCAGGTTGTCACCGCAGCGCAGGCGGCAGAGCTTCGCGCGCGCTTTGGCGTGCCGACGGGCGCGTTCACCATCCTGCTCGTCGGCAAGGACGGCACCGAGAAGTTGCGCAGCCAGGGCGTCGTGCCGGCGGCTGACCTGTTTGGTCTGATCGACTCGATGCCGATGCGACGCGACGAGATGCGCCGAAGTGGCGTTGCCTGAGTATAAGTGCTGTACGGCGCACAGTGGCGCGCCGAGAGGTTCGACGAGCGGTTCTTCGCCCGGCACGGCCCTGAAATCGGCTTTTCTGTGAAGCAGCCCTGTCATTATCCACAGCCAGAGAACGAAGCTCCATCATACGACGCCGTGTCTCGCGCCCTCTGTCATCTTCCCGTCAGGTTCATAACGCCCCGCTTCCGCTAGGATAGATACTCGCACAGATGTTTCGTGCAGTGCAGCGGGACCGCGGAGACCAGGGGAAAGCGATGACCGAGCAGGAAGGGGAGAGCGCCTCGCGGGGGAGACTCACTGCCCTGGTAGCGACGGCGCAGCGACGGTGGGGAACGCGGGTGCTGCGCTTTGGCGCTGAGACACCCACCGAAACAGCCTTGCTCCCGACCGGTATCATCGCGCTCGACGACGTGCTCGGCGGCCTGCCGCGCGGCGCGCTCACCGAGCTGCTCGGCGCCCCGACCTCGGGTATGACCACGCTCGCGCTCACGGCCATCGCGCACACCCAGGCCACGGGCGCGCTCGCCGCCTTCATCGACGTTGGTGGCACCTTCGACTCGGCCTACGCAGCGGCCTGTGGCGTCGATCTGTCCGGGCTCCTGCTCGCGCGCCCGACAAGCGCGCCTGATGTGCTCGAGCTCGTCGAGGCGCTCGTCGCGTCCGGGGCCCTCAGTCTGCTCCTGGTTGACTCGCTCGCCTGGCTGCCGGGCGCGCCCGGCGGTCACGCATTGCTCAGCACCGCGCTCCGGCGCATCACCCCCGTGCTCGCCCGGTCGCCCACCGCGCTTGTTGCGCTGACGTTTCTGCCGTACCCCGCGGCGGTCGCCAGCAATCTCGTCGGGCGCGGCTCGCCGCTCGCCCACGCCGCCGCACTCCGCCTACACGTCGCCCGCGGCGCCTGGGCAGTGACGCAGGGGCAGGCTCCCGGCGCCGACGCCCACGTGCTGGTGATGAAGCGCCGAGGCGCTCCCGACGGCGCACACTTCGCCGTGCCGGTGGTCTTTCCAAGCGACTGGGGGACACCATGAGCTGGCTCGTCGTCCGCGCCGCCCCGTGGCCGCGCACCGTGCCGTCTGCTCTGCTGCGCCGCGCTCTGGAGCGCTGGTCGCCGTGTGTCCGTGCACTGGCCCCGCCGCCGGACCTTGCTGTCGCCGCCGACCTCGGGCGCGTGAGCGAGCACCGGGCTCGTGAGATCATACGGGTGATCCGCGACCAGCTTACGCACGACCTCCGCGACCGGCGCACAGATACGCCGTCCGTTCCGCTGGCCTGCGGGCTTGGCGCACAGCTCACTATCGCGGAGCTCGCCGCGCAGGCAGCCGAGCCGGGGGGGATCGTCGTTGTGCCACCCGGCCAGGAGGCGTTGTGGCTCGCCCCTCAGCCAATCGCTCGCTTGCCGCTCGAGCCTGCGCTCATCGCGCGCCTACGCCAGTTCGGGCTCGGCACCGTCGGCGCGCTCGCCGCCCTCCCGCTCGACGCCCTGGAAGCTCAGTTCGGCGCTGCCGGCCGCCACCTGCACGCCCTCGCGAATGGGCAACCCCAGCCACTCCCGCCAGCCGAAACCGACCCGCCATGCCTCCGGCTCGGCTGGCGCTTCGCTGGATCGGTCATCGACCAGCCGTCTGTCGACGCAGCGCTTGATCGGGTCGCACGTCGCCTCGCTGCGCGCCTTGCGCGCACAGGTCAGGCCGCCCGTCATATCACGCTTACGCTGGATCTCGCCGATGCGCCGCCCCGGCAGGCAGCCCACGTGCTCACCGAGCCAACAAGCGATCCGCGTCACCTTTCGGCGCTCCTGCGTGCCCTGGCCCGCGATGCCGACGTGCCGTGCGGTGTCGAGCGCCTCGTTGTCACCGCCGAGCTCGCGCCCGTCCAGGCGGTGCAGCACGAGCTCTTCCCCCAGCCGCCGGCCCGTGCCGCGCAGCTTGAGGCGCTCATCAGCCACCTGGCCCCACGGCTCACCGCGCACCTCGTGCATACGGCCCTACCGAGCCCACACGCCCCCTGCCTCGAGCAGCGCGTGGCGTTCACGCCGTGGGTGCAGCCGTGACACGCTTCTGGGCCGACGGGCTGCCCATCACTGTCACCCAAGACGACGGTGCCGCGCCGACCAGCTTCGCCTGGCGCGGGCAACGCCACGCTGTCGAGCTGGTGGTGGAGCGCTGGCGTATGGACGGTGGCTGGTGGGGACGCCGTGCCTGGCGCGAGTACTTCCAGTGCCTGACGGCGACCGGCCTGCTGGTGCTGCTCTACCACGATGTGCGCGCGGGCACGTGGCGCCTCCAGCGCGTCTACGACTGAGACGACAGGACAGGTGGCGCCATGTCCGCGCCCTGGGGCAGCGACTACATCGAACTACACTGCCACTCGAGCTACAGCCTGTGCGACGGGTCCTCCCCACCCGAGGAGCTCGTCGCGCGCGCGGCCGACCTCGGCATGGATGCGCTCGCGCTGACCGACCACGACGCCGTCTACGGCGCGGTGCCGTTCGTCCGAGCGGCGAATGAGCGCGGCATCCACCCGATCCTGGGCGCCGAGCTGACGCTCGTGGGCGGCCACCACCTGACGCTGCTCGTCGAGAACGACACCGGCTGGCGCAACCTCTGCCAGCTGATCAGCCATGCCCAGGCGCAGGCGCCGAAGGGGCAGGCGGCGCTCCCACCCGACCTGCTCGGCAACCACGCCGACGGTCTGATCTGCCTTTCCGGCTGCCGGCAAGGGCCGGTCGCGGCCGCCGTGCGGCGGCTCGATATGACCGGCGCCACCCGGGCCGCCCGCTGGCTCTGCGAGCGTTTCGAACCGGAGCGTACGGTGATAGAGCTCCAGCACCACCTGCACCCCGGCGACACCGCGCTCGCCGGTCGAATGCTCGACATCGCGCGCCACCTCGGGCTCACGGCAGTTGCGACCAACAACGTCCACTACGCCCGGCGCGAGCAGCAGCCGCTGCACGACCTGCTGACCGCCATTCGGCACCGCACCTCGCTTCACGACGCCGGGCCGCGCCTGCGCACGAACTCGGAGTACTACCTGAAGCCGGGCGGGCGGTTGCGCCCCCTGTTCGGTGACGCCCCGCAGGTGCTCGTGAGCACCCGCCGCATCGCCGAGCGCTGCACCTTCCGGCTCGCCTACGGCCTGCAGGACCTGCCACCCTTCCCGACCCCACCCGGCTGCGATGCCGACAGCTATCTGGCGCGCCTGTGCGCCGACGCGCTTCCCTGCCGTTACCCCGGCTCACCCGAGCGCGCCTGCCGGCAGCTTTCCTATGAGCTGCGCGTGATCGCCCAGGCCGGCCTCAGCAACTACGTCCTGATCGTGTGGGACATCGTGCGCCACGCGCGTGAGCACGGCATCCGCTGCCAGGGTCGCGGCTCGGCGGCCAACTCGCTCGTCGCCTACCTGCTGGGCATCAGCCCGATCGACCCGCTGCACGAGGGGCTGGTGTTCGAGCGCTTTCTGTCGGCCGAGCGCCCGGCCCTGCCCGATATCGACCTCGACATCGCCGCCGACCGCCGCGAGGAGGTAATCCAGTACGTGTTCCGCACCTACGGGCAAGCGCACGCCGCGATGGCATGTACGTTCTCGACCTTTGGCGAGCGCGCGGCCTTACGCGACGTCGCGCGGGCGCTCGACGTGACCAGCGAGCATCTGCTCACCGCGGGCGACCACACGTCGGACAACACCCGCGCATTGGCCGCCGAGCTCTGCCGACAGATCCAGGGACTGCCGCGCCACCTCGGGCAGCACAATGGCGGGATGGTGCTCACGCGCGCGCCGCTCGCCGAGCGCGTGCCCATCGAGCCAGCGGCCATGCGGGGGCGCGTAGTCGTGCAGTGGGACAAGGATATGCTCGAGGACGCGGGGCTGATCAAGATCGATCTGCTCGGCCTCCGCATGCTCTCCGCGCTCACAGAGGCCGAGGCCCTGGTGCGTGCGACGGCGGACCCGGCCCTCACGCTCGACCGGCTCACGTTTGACGACCCGCAGGTCTACGCGATGATCGCGGCGGCCGACACGATCGGGGTGTTTCAGGTCGAGAGCCGCGCCCAGGCGCAGGTGCTGCCGAAGCTCCGCCCGGCGTGCTTTGCCGATCTCGTGGTGGCGATCTCGCTGATCCGCCCCGGGCCGCTCCAGGGCAACATGGTGCACCCCTACCTCAAGCGGCGCGTCGGCATCGAGCCGGTGAGCTACGCCCACCCGCGCCTCCAAGCGGCGCTCGAAGAAACGCTGGGGGTGATCCTGTTTCAGGAGCAGGTGATCAAAGTGGCGCGCGACCTGGCGGGCTTTACGGCCGGCGAGGGAGAGCGGCTGCGGCGCGCGCTTGGGGCGGGCAAAGGGCCGGAGGCAGTCGCGCCGTTTCGCGAGGCGTTCCTGGCCGGCGCCGCACGGAACGGCGTGGCAGCGGCGACGGCAAACACGGTGTTCGGGCAGCTCGAAGCCTTCGGCGGCTACTCGTTCCCGAAGTCGCACGCGGCGGCCTTCGCGGTGATCGTCTACCAGTCGGCCTACCTCAAGCGCTACCACTCATCCGCGCTGCTGGTGGGGCTGCTGAATGCCCAGCCGATGGGCTTCTGGCCGCCGGCCGTGCTGGTGCGCGACGCACGGCGGCACGGGGTGCGCGTGCTGCCGCTCGACATTCGGACGAGCGACGCACGCTGCACACTCACGGGCGATGGGGCGGTGCGCCTGGGGCTGAGCTACGTGCTGGGGCTGGGGGAGACGGGCACGGAGCGTATCCTCGCCGCCCGGCGTGAGCGCTCCTTCGCCGGCCTCCCCGACCTGTGCGCGCGGACGCGGCTGCCGAAGGGTCTGGTCGAGAAGCTCGTGCTGGCCGGCGCGTGCGACAGCTGGGGGATCGAGCGGCGGCAGCTCGTGTGGCAGCTCGGGACGCTGCGCTACGAGGCCGACGAGCTCGACCTACCTATCCCGGGCAGCACCGTGGAGCTCCCGCCGCTGCGTGCGGATGAGGCGCAGTCGCTGCAAGAGGCGCTGCTCGGCGTATCCACCGCCGAGCACGTACTAGCGCGCTGGCGCGATGCTCTGACCGAGCGCGGCTACATGGGGAGCGCGGCCCTCGCGCGCTGCCCAGCCGGACAGCGCGTGCAGGTGGTCGGCACGGTCGTGGTCCACCAGGCCCCGCCGACGGCCAAGGGCTTCCACTTTGTGACACTGGAGGACGAGGACGGGATGATCAACGTGATCGTCCGGCCGCATCTGACACCGCTGTACCGCGAGCGGAGAAGCGGCCACATGCTGAAGGTCGAGGGCGTGGTCCAGGTGGAGGCTGGCGTCGTGAACGTCCTCGCCACGCGCCTCACACTGCTCCAGGGCGGCTGACACCAGCACCACTGCTGGTGCGTGATGATGTATGATAGCCACAGCCATCACACCGGGAGAGCCAGATGATACCCATTCACGAGCACCTGTTTGGCGATGAGCGCCCGTTCGCTGCCTGCCACGCACCGACTATCGCCGCGCTGCCGGACGGCAACCTGATCGCGGCCTGGTTCGCGGGTACCGCCGAGGGCCACCACGACACGGCGATCTGGGGCGCAAGGCGCACACCCGCCGGCTGGTCGCCGCCGCGCCTGCTGGTGAAGGTGGGCGAGGTGCCGCACTGGAACCCGGTGCTGTTCTCCGCGCCGGACGGCGTGCTGCACCTGTGGTGGAAGGTCGGCCCGTCGCCACGGGACTGGACCACCTGGACGATGACCTCAGCCGACGGTGGCCAGCGCTGGTCTTCGCCGCGCACACTCGTGCCGGGCGACATCGGCGGGCGCGGGCCAGTAAAGAACAAGGTCATCGTCCTCAGCGACGGCACGTGGCTCGCGCCGGCCTCGCGCGAGACCGCGGAGCGCTGGGAGGTGTTCGTCGACCGCAGCGACGATGGCGGGCAGACGTGGGTGCGCTCCCCCGCGCTCCCTCACGATCCTGCCCTGACGGGTCTCGGCGTCATCCAGCCGGCCCTGTGGGAGTCCGGGCCCGCCCAGGTGCATATGCTGAACCGCAGCACCTGCGAACGCGTGTGTCGCAGTGACTCGACTGACGGCGGGCGCACCTGGCGGACGGTCGCCCCGACAGACCTCCCCAACAACAACAGTGGCCTCGACCTCGCGCGCCTGCCGGACGGGCGGCTGGTGCTGGCGTGCAACCCGGTGGCAGGCAACTGGGCCGCACGCACTCCGCTCACGCTGCTGCTGTCCGGCGACAATGGGGCCACCTGGCGCATCTGGCGCGACCTGGAGACGGCGGACGGCGAGTACTCCTACCCGTCGATCATCCCCGTTCCCGGTGGCGTAGCAGTCGTCTACACCTGGCGGCGCGAGCGCATCGCGTGCTGGACGGGGCCGGTGCTGGACGAGGAGCAGCGGCACTCCTAAGCGCCGCGCTGCGCAAGACCATCAGGAATCGCTGAGCACGGCGTCGATGACACGGCGAGCCTCGGCTGCCTTCGCAGGCTCGGTCGCGCGAGATTCGGCGAGGGTGATGAGCGCCTTCCACAGTGCCCAGCCACGACCGCGCATCCAGGTCGCGTCGTCGAGCGGCAGCGCCTGGCGGAACACCGCCCGACTCTCCGCATCGAGCAGCGTCCAGGCGATCACCGTGTCGCAGGCCGGGTCGCCGACCCCAGACGACCCGAAGTCGATGACTGCGCTCAACCGTCCCGCCTGCACGAGCAGGTTCCCCACCGCAACATCTCCGTGGACCCAGACCGGCGCACCGTGCCAGGTCGCTGCGAGCGCTGCTTCCCACAGCTTCGTCGCCTGGTGCACGTCGATCTCGCTATCCAGAGCCGCAATGGCGCTGCGCGTTTCCGCATCGTAGACCGTGAGCGGCCCGCCGCGGAAGAAGTTGTGCGGCCCTGCCGCCGGGCCGTCGTCGGCGTTGATCCGCTGCAGGGCGATGAGAAAGCCCGCAAGCTCGGTTGCGAACGCGGTCATGTCGGCGATACGCTCGGCGCTCGCCGTCTCGCCCGCGATCCAGCGGTAGATGGACCACGGGAAGGGGTAGCCCTCCCCGGGCGCTCCCTGTGCGAGTGGACCGGGGATGGGGAGCGGGAGTTCGGGCGCCAGGAGCGGCAGCCAGCGGTGCTCCTTCTCGACCTGGCGCACATACCGTTCAGCACTTGGCAGGCGCACACTCATGTTCGCGCCGAGCCGAAAGGTGCGGTTGTCCCAACCCTGCGGCTCGGCCGGCGTAAGCGGCAGATCTGCCAGCTGGGGGAACTGGGCCGCGAGCAAGCGCCGCACCAGCACTATGTCGATCACGTCTGCGGTGAACTCGGTGTCCTGTGGAGCCATAGGGATGTCTTCCTGTCGCGCTGCCCGCATCCACGAGCGCATCGTCGCCTTGGTTGCCGTGCCTTTGCTTCGTCCGACCACTGAGCCATGGTAGGCGTAGGTGCCAGACCTGTATCAGACTGCTCAGGGGTGGACCGAACTCGTCGTTGCTTATGCGTGCTTCTCAACGGGTTGAAGAGCGAAAGCTACAGACTTTTCGCGGATGGATGTAGGATTGGGACATACCCATGAGCCAGGGTCGCAACGGTCGACGCGATTCTGAAGAGGCATTACGTTTGTCCATAATTGATGATCAGGGTTGAAGGGAGACGTACTGGCAACCTATACAATAGTATCAGCAGCCACGCCTATGTCACGTGTCGAAGTACACCTTGCTCAGCCATGCGCTCGAATTGGGTGGCAACGCTTACTGCATGTGCCTGGCTCTGCACCAGAACACCGAGCTCGATATTGAGGTTCATCGCGTGGTCGGTCAGATTCGCACTGGAGACGAAGAGCATGCGCCGATCTGCCACTGCGCACTTGGCGTGCAGCAGGCCGACATGACCATGGGAGTCAGCCGGGCGTTTGTCCGCCGGCCACACGAAGATGCGTGCGCGCGAGGCAACCTCCGCTCCTAAAGCCTTGATCGTGTCGTGGGCCATCTTCTGGCCGCTCGGCTCGGGCGCCTCGACGCAGATATCAATGGTGACACCGCGGCCCGCCGCCTGCACGAGCGCGGCCGCGATCTGCGGAATCTTGTAGACAGCAAAGCTGACGATCAGCAGCGACTGAGTTGCGCTGTTGATGACTTGCAGCAGCGCCTGGTCAGTACGCCGCATACTCAGCTCGCTGACGAGCGGCCCTGTCCAGACAAGCTCGATAGCCTGTGCGCTCCGAGCAGCGCGTGTTGTCACGGCCGCGGTGCGAAGTGCAATTGCCACCTCACCGGGGGAGAGTAGGGGAGCCTCGTGCTGCCAGGTGCGTATGAAGTTGCTGACCAGTGCGCGGACGTGCGGCTGCGGCGCGACCTGCTCGGCACGTAACCGTAGCTCGGCCCACGCTCCAGGGGCGCCGCCGGCGAGCACATCCGCAAGCACCTGCACTAGCCCCGGCGGCAGGACGCTCGCCAGATGCACCGCTCGGTCGATGAGCTGTCGCTGCGGGTCATTCATGCTCATCCGGCTACCTGGTGGAAGAACGCCAGATCATCGCGCTCGACCGTTGACACCAGCACCGAGCGGTCGAGGTAGCGGTTCCCGCGCTCGCACGACGTTTCTGGCGCGAAGAGGCACGCGTGACACGATGCGGCGTGCACCGTGGTGCCACGCTGGCTTGGCTCGTGCTCGGCGCACAGGGGGTCTGACGCGCACTGTGCAGCTTCCCGGAGCGCGGCAACCAGGTGCCGGCGCAGCTGATCAGGTTCTCCCAGGTTGACCAGCCCACCCAGGGTCCCTTCGCTGTCAGGGGCCGCCGTGTAGATCAGCACGCCTGCCATGGGTGTGGGATTGCTGTCCGGCTCGTTCGAGTAGCGAGCGTAGATCCGCTCGCGCAGGCTGGCCGCCGTGTACCCGCACTCGAGGACGAACTGCCGCATGAGCGCATGTGCGAAGCTGTGCAGCAGCACGTAGCGCAGGCCGGGGAAGTGAGCCTCTGCCGGCAGGAGCTTGCGCGCCCGGCGCCAGCTCATGTGCGACTCCAGGAACTGGTGCTCGCGCTTTTTCGCGGCGGCGGTTGCTAGCCACGACGCAAGTTTGGCCTCGTTGAACTGCACGAACACACCTTCGCCCCGGACCTCGGCGGCAGGAACCCAGGCGGGCGGCCTACGCGACAGCGGCATGCGTCGGCTCGTGCTTGCATCTGGGCCATCGCCAAGCTCCCCCGGCGCGTCAATGCGCGTGAACCCAAGCAGCGCCCGCACCTCGCGCAGCCGCTCAACAAGAACCACACGCTCGATAGGTGTCTCGAACCCCTTCGGTGTGGCGACCTTCCGCAGCCTGAAGTCCTTTGCTGGCGTGTGACTCTGCGGGTTTGAGAACTTCTCCCACTCCAGCTGCTTGAGGTCGCTCGGGTCGTCCTTGACGCCGGCCTGCTGCTGTGCGCGGCGCTTTACGATCGCCTGCCAGATCTCCGCGTCGCTGTAGCCGACGAAATCGCCGAACGGGTTCGGCGTCATCTGGCGCACCAGTGTGATGAACTGCTCGTTCGGGACCTGCTCGAGCGCCGCCCATTTCGTCTCGACCAGCTGGGCGAGCTTGCCTGACTCGGTCGGAATGGCGAGTGCTGTGACTGAGTCGGCGAACCACAGGTTAGATGCGCCCAGCAGGATGGTCTTCGCATGCTGATCACACGGTTTGTCGTCTGTGTCGCGCAGGTGGGGACGCCGCCCGCGGCACTTCGGCATACGTGCGCGCCCTTCCTCGCCGAACGCTTCCGAGAGTCGCCGTGGCGGTGTATCGCAGGTGTCGCACCGTATCTCCAGGTCACGCGCCTCACCGCTGGGGCCGTACTCGATCAGGCGCAGCAGGGATGCACAGTTCGTCGGCCCGCGGTGCGCGAACTCGACCCACGGGAAGTCGTCCAGGTGGCCGTTCTCGCACGCCACAAGGAAGCGCGCCGGCACCGCAACCGGGTTCTTGTCCTTCTGACAGTTGCTGTGGACATACCGTGTTCGCTCAGGGTGGAATGGGTCGTCGATGCGCGTGAACAGGCCGGTGCTGAGCGGCGCGAGGCGCTGGCAGCGCGGGCAGAACAGCCAGCGCGGGAACAGGGCGACTGGCACGCCGACCCGCGCCAGTGCGCTGAACGGATCGGGCGCACCGACGGTCGGAGGAAGCGCGGGCGGAGAGACAAGCCGCTGCACTTGGTCGCCGAGCTGCCAGCGCACGGTGCGGAGCAAACGCTCCTCGTCGATGGTGCGCGCGACGCCCCCATCAACGGTCCAGTCTTCAAGCCCCATCACGATGGCCGACACGTGCGGAAGATCGACGAGTGCGCCAACACCATAGGTGAAGATGACCTGGCTGGGCCGTACCTCGCCGAGCTTTGGGTGTTTCAATGGGGGCATGATAGCTCCACGTGTATCAGGGCTCGAGCGACGGAGAGAACGCGGGCTCATCGTCCGCGTCGGCGTCGGGCGTGGCAGGTGGCCGATCAAAGACCCAGGCTCCGGCTGAGCCATCCATGCCGCCGTCATCGAGGATGAGGTTGATGGTCGGCTCGACATCGCGGAGCGAGTTGAGGCACGCGAACAGCGACCAGTCATCGCCGCCAGGAGCCTGGAGGAGCCCCACCGTGGTTCCGTCGTTCTGCCCCTTGTAGCCGAGCTTCGCGCCGACGGTCTGAGAAATGCGCGCTGACCAGTGGTCGAGGCGAGCCGCGAGCGCGTCCTCCACCAGCTTCGCCCGCTGACTGTCGGTGATGTAGCCGGCGCGTGAGACGACGCTGCTCACGGCGTGCTGGACCGCCTGATGGGTCGCCGCGAGCTTTCCGGCCCCGTTGTTCGGGTTGTAGTCCGGTACACCTAGTCGGGCAAGAGCCACCAGGACGGCGCTGAGACCGCGGTCCACCGCGCGCGGCGAGAACGGTGTGACTGAGAGCGCCTCGACGTACTGGTAGAAGGTCGCGTGGTAGTGCTTGAAGCGCTCGTAGTGGCTCAGGTCGCGCGGCCGCGCCCAGTTGTACACGGTTGCCACAAGCCCGGGATAGCGCCGGCCGACGCGGCTGGTGGCCTGGATATATTCAGCAGTGGCCTTGGGCTGACCACCCACGACCATCAGGCCCAGCCGGGCTACGTCGACGCCGACGGAGATCATGTTGGTGGCCAATAGCACGTCGATCGGGTACTGCGAGGGCGCTTTCTTCTTGCCCTTCTGCGCTGCCGGGTCAAACGGTGTCTCCAGCCGGTCCAGGGTCTCGGGGATATCGGCGGCGCTCAGGCGGGAAGTGAGCTCCTGGACGCTCCAGGGGTCGAGGAAGCGCCGCGTGAGCCCACGCTGGTTCATTTTTTTGAGGCGTGTGCTCACGGTGTCATCAACAGCGCGGCGCATGGCAGCGAGCTCACGCAGCGAGTTGAAGTAGCCTACTAGCGTCATCCAGGGGTCGGCATCGCGGCTCTTGACCTGCTCATAGATGTGCTGCGCGGCGGCAAGGAAGCTCACGTAGCTCTGGATGAGCGCGGTTTTGTGGCGCACACCGGGGGCGCAAATCCCCAGGTAGCGCCGGCCGGGGTAGGCGTCGCTCGGCGGCCGCTGGACCGAGAAGAAGTTGTCGCCGACGTCCAGACCCTGCGGCGGGAAGACGCTCACGCTGCGTAGGAACAGGCTGTGGACCTGCTGCTCGGCACGGCGGATGGTGGCCGTCGAGGCGATCACTTTGGGCCGCACCTTCATCCCATCCACCTCCCAGGAGGCGATGTGATCCACAGCCGTCTCGTAGAGGCCGACGAGCGTGCCGAGCGGGCCGCTGATCAGGTGCAGCTCGTCCTGAATGATGAGATCCGGCGGGCGCAATGGGCCGACCTCGACAACTTTGGCGGCCGGTAGCCCGCTCTTTGTTGGCGGGTGGCTCGCCTGGGGGTGGTCTACGTCGGGCGCAAGATACCCGTGGCGCTCGCAGAAGCGATTGACCCGCCCGAAGAGCATGGCGGTGCGGCCGTTCCAGGGCATCTGCGCGAACTTATCCACGGTGGCGATCAGCAGGGACGGCAGCCGGTGGTAGATCTCCTCATCGACGACCATAACCGGCAGGCCCTCGCCGGGCGCCTGGCGCTGATTGAAGGCGCAATGGTTGAGGAGGCTGCCGCAGTAGGTGA
>JBDLTZ010000292.1:0-6233 GCA_039805565.1 Chloroflexota bacterium
CAAGACGGGCGCCAAGCGGGCGATCGCGGCGCTGCTCGAGGGGCTCGGCCCGACGTTCCAGAGCCGGCGCAGCTTCAACTCGCTGCTCGGTCTGCCGCTGGCCCTGGCGCGCCTGCGCGACGAGCATCGCATCGCCGTGCTCGAGGTGGGCGGCGACCGGCTGGGCGAAGTCGCGCGGCTGGCGGAGCTCTTTCCGCCGCGGGTGGCGGTGGTCACGGCTGTGGGGGATGCCCACCTGGCCGCTTTCGGCACGCCGGCCGGGGCCGCGCGCGAGAAGGGGGCGCTCGTGGCGGCGCTGCCGGCAGATGGTGTGGCAGTGCTCAACGGCGACGACCCGCTGGCCGTGGGGATGCGCGAGCGCACTGCGGCGCGGGTCATCACCTTCGGGCGCGGCCCGGGGTGCGACCTGCGGGCGGAGTGGGTGCGCCTGGGCCTGGAGGGCGCGCACATGCGGCTGGTGTGGCGCGGCGCGGCTGTAGACGTGCTCGTGCCGCTGGTGGGAGAGCCGGCGGTGTACACGGCCCTCGCGGCTGGGGCCGCGGCGCTGGCGTGCGGCGTGGCGCTGGCGGACGTTGCGGCGCGGCTGGGGGGGCTGACGCCGGCGGATGGCCGGCTGCGAGCGCTCCCCGCACGTGGCGGCGCGACCCTGCTGGACGATAGCTACAGCGCGGCGCCGCCCTCGGTGCGCGCGGCCCTGCGGACGCTAGCGGCGCTCCCTGCCCGGCGGCGCATCGCGGTGCTCGGCGACGTGGAGGCGGACCATCTCGCTGTCGAGGAGGGGGCGGGGGACGCCTCTCTCCCCGGCGCGGCACGGCTCTACACGGAGCTGGGCGCGCTCGCGGCCGCGTGCGCGGACGTGGTAGTGTGGAAGGGGGATGGCGGCGCGGCGGCGGTGCGGGCGGCGCTGGCGGCGCGCCAGGGCGTGGAGGCGCGGGTGGTCCACACGGCCTCTGCCGCGCTCGACGCGCTGCCTGGCGACCTGGGGCCGGGCGACCTGGTGCTGGTGAAGGGCGGGGCGCAGGCGCGCATGGAGCGCGTGGCGGCCGGGCTGCTGGACGCGGCAGTGCGGCCGGGCGATGTGCTGGTGCGACAGGAGACTGCCTGGCGCTCGGTGCGGGTGGGGCCGCCGGACCGCCCCACGTGGGCCCGTATCGACCTGGACGCGGTGGCGCACAACGCGCGCCGGCTGCGCGAGATAGCGGGCGTGCCGCTGATCGCCGTGCTGAAGGCCGACGCCTACGGCCACGGCGCGGTGCGGGTGGGGCGGGCGGCGCTCTCGGCCGGGGCGGCGATGCTGGCGGTGGCGACGCTGGGCGAGGCGCGGGCGCTGCGCGAGGCGGGGATCGCTGCGCCGATCCTCGTGCTGGGCTACACGCCGCCGTGGCAGGCCCGTGAGGTGGCGCTGCTGGGTGTGGCCTGTGCGCTGTTCGACATGGACACGGCGCGGGCGCTGGCCGAGGCCGGGGCGGCGCTCGGGCGGCCGGTGCGGGCCCACGTCAAGGTGGATACCGGCATGGCGCGGCTGGGGCTGGCCCCCGAGGAGGCGGCGCCCTTCCTGCGATCGCTGCGGGGGCTGGGCGACGGGCTGGTGGTGGAGGGGCTCTACACGCACTTCGCCACGGCCGACTCGGCCGACGAGTCCTTCGCGCGCGAGCAGCTGCGGCGCTTCCGAGCGACACTGGCCGAGGTGGAGGCCGCAGGGCTGCGCCCGCCGATCGTACACGCGGCGAACAGCGCCGGCCTGCTGCGGCTCCCCGAGGCGCGGCTCGATATGGTGCGGCCGGGGATTGCGCTGTACGGCCTGCGCCCTTCGGCGGAGACCCCGCTGCCGCCCGACATGCGCCCGGCGCTCAGCTTCCACAGCGAGGTGGCGCAGGTGCGCGAGCTACCCGTGGACACTCCGGTTTCCTACGGCGGGGCCTACCGCACCCCGCGGCCCGCGCGCATCGCCACGGTCCCGGTGGGGTACGCGGACGGCCTGCGGCGCTCGCCTCCGTGGCGCGAGATGCTGGTGCGCGGGGCGCGCGCGCCGGTGGTGGGGCGCATCACGATGGACTACGCCATGCTTGACGTGACCGACGTGCCGGGAGTGCGGCGCGGCGACCCGGTGGTCATCATCGGCCGGCAGGGCAACGAGTGCATCAGCGCCGAGGAGGTGGCCGGCTGGCTCGGGACGATCAGCTACGAGGTGGTGGCGACGATCCTGCCGCGGGTGCCGCGCGAGGTGGATTCGTAGCATCGGGGTGCAGCAGGGGCGCAGCAGGTAAGATCGCGGTGAAGGGTAGAACTCTGGCGGCTGCTGCCTCGTATAGCGATGCGGGCGATGCGCGCCTCAGGGGATCGGCGTGAGCGTGACGGTGAGCGTGCGGTCGACGGCGGTGTTGGCGGGGGTGCAGCGGGGCGGTGAGCGGAGCTGCCAGGCAGCGCGCCAGTAGTCGGGGTGGCGCCAGTTGGGGACCGTTGCCCAGCGGATGTTGATGCGGCGCGGGTGGCCGAGGCGCGTGTCGTACTCCGCCCGAGGCTCGCCGACGAAGTCGCAGGCGCAGCCGAAGGTGATGCAGCGCACCGGCTCGAGGTCCTGGAGCTGCAAGAACAGCGACGTGACTGTCTGCGGCGGCGTGGGGCAGCTATTCTGGCGCACAGTCACTACCAGCTCCCCCTCCACGTCCACGTCCTGGGCGCAGCGTGCCTCGAGGTACGAGCGCCGGTAGACCTCCTCGATCTGGAGGCGGTAGCGCGGCGTGGCGATCGCCTCCCAGCGCTGCTGCGCCGCCTGGGCCGCGTCCGCGCCCGAGGGGCGCCAGAGGACTGCGGCCAGGGCGAAGCATGCGAGCGCGAGACCTACTGACGCGGCAGCGAGGAGGCGTGCAGGGCGGCTGTTCATTCGCGACCCCCAAGCGCTACCCGCCCAGGTACGCCTCACGAACCTCGGGGCTGTCGAGCAGCTCGGCGGCCGGGCCGGCCAGGGCGATCTTCCCCGTCTCGAGCACGTAGCCCCGGGTGGCGATCGAGAGCGCAACCTGCGCGTTCTGCTCCACCAGCAGGATGGTGGTGCCCTGGCGGTTGACCTCGCGGATGATGTCGAAGATCTGGTCCACCAGGATCGGCGCCAGGCCCATCGATGGCTCGTCCAGCAGCAGGATGCGCGGGCGGCTCATCATCGCCCGTCCGATCGCCAGCATCTGCTGCTCGCCGCCCGAGAGCGTGCCGCCGAGCTGCGCCAGGCGCTCGCGCAGGCGCGGGAAGAGCCCGAGCACCCGTTCCATATCGTCGCGGATGCCCGCGGCGTCGTTGCGGTTGAAGGCCCCCATCGCCAGGTTCTCCTGCACCGACATGCGGCCGAAGATCCGGCGCCCCTCGGGCGACTGCGAGACGCCGCGCTGGGTGATGATGTGGGGCGGCAGGGTGTCGAGCCGCTCGCCCTCGAGCACGATGGTGCCCTGGCGCGGCTTGAGCAGGCCGCTGATCGTATTGAGCGTGGTGGTCTTCCCCGCGCCGTTCGAGCCAATCAGGGTGACGATCTCGCCCTGGTTGACCTCGATCGAGATACCCTTCAGCGCGTGGATGTGGCCGTAGTAGGTGTGGATGTCGGTTAGTGTCAGCATCGATTTGTCCCCTGCGGGGAGGCTTGGAGGGGCAGAGCCCCTCCAAAAAGAAGGTCTGTCTCGGGGGCCTGCGGCCACCAAGCCCCCGCCGGGCATGACATCGTGGCGGGGAACAGAAACGCTGTCTCGGGGCCTGCGGCGCCGACCCGTGCTGGGCGCTACGACGCGGCGGGCGCGTGTGCGGCGCCGCCCACGGCCCCGCGGCCGAGGTAGGCCTCGATCACGCGCGGGTTAGCGCGCACCGTGACGGGGTCCCCCTCGGCGATCTTCTCGCCGTAGTCCAGCACCGTCACCGCGTCCGAGATGCCCATCACGACCTTCATATCGTGCTCGATCAGCAGGATCGTGATGCCGAGCTCGTCGCGCAGGCGGCGGGCCAGCACCGTCATCTCGTCTGTCTCGCGTGGGTTCATGCCGGCCGTCGGCTCATCGAGCAGCAGCAGGGTGGGCTTGAGCGCAAGGGCGCGCGCGATCTCGAGCCGCCGCTGGTCGCCGTAGGGCAGGTTACGCGAGACCACGCCCTCCTTGCCGCGCAGACCCACGAACGATAGGAGCCGCAGCGCCTCCTGCTCGGCCTCGTGCTCCTCCTTCCAGAAGCGCGGCGTGCGCAGCAGCACGTCCCATAGTCGGGTATGGAGGTGGCTGTGCATACCCACGAGCACGTTCTCCAGCGCAGACATGCTCGCGAACAGGCGGATGTTCTGGTAGGTGCGGGCGATCCCCATGCGGGAGATCTGGTCGGGGCGCAGCTTCTGGAGCGGCCGGTCCTGGAACAGGATCTCGCCCTGGTTGGGGGTGTAGAACCCGGTGATGCAGTTGAAGAAGCTCGTCTTACCGGCGCCGTTGGGTCCGATCACACTGTGGATCGTGCGCTCGTGCACCGTGAGGCTGAGCTGCTTGATGGCGGTGAGGCCGCCGAACGACTTGGTGACGCCGCGGGCGACAAGGATATCGGGCATGGGGCTACACCTCCGTGTTGCGGGCGGGCGCGGGCGGCATCAGCGGCGCGGGCTCGGCCGCCGTCCCGGTGCGCATCTCGCGGGCGATCGACTCCTCCGGCCACAGGCCCTGCGGCCGGTAGAGCATCATCACCACCAGCACCACGCCGTACACCAGCAGCCGGTAGTCGTTGAACTCGCGCAGCAGCTCGGGCAGGCCCACCAGCACCAGCGCGCCCACCACCACGCCCGGCAGGCTGCCGAGCCCGCCGATGATGATCAGAGCCACCACGTTGATCGAGATCAGCAGGCCGAAGCTGGTCGGCACCACCGAGTTGACCATCGCGGCGAAGATCGAGCCGCTGAGGCCGCCGAAGAGCGCGCCGATCGCGAAGGCCGTGAGCTTGGCGGAGACGCGGTTGATGCCCATCGCCTGCGCCACGTCCTCGTCCTCGCGGATGGACATCCAGGCGCGGCCGAGGCGCGAGTCCTTGATGCGCGAGGACACGATCCACGTCAGCACGCAGCCGGCCAGGATCAGGTAGTAGAACTCCTGCGGCGCGTCGAACGTGAAGCCGCCGACCTCCGGGCGGGCGATGCGGGTGATGCCCTGCGCGCCGCCGAGGGTGGGCTTGAGCCAGTCCGAGAGCGCCAGCAGTCGGATGATCTCGCCGAAGCCGAGCGTCGCGATTGCCAGGTAGTCGCCGCGCATGCGCAGCACCGGCAGCCCGAGCATGATGCCGGCCACGAGCGCCACCACCAGTGCGAAGGGGAGCGCTTGCCAGTAGTTCAGGCTGAACAGCCCGATGTCGGGCGAGGTTAGCACCGCCATGGTGTAGGCGCCGATCGCGAAGAAGCCCACGTACCCGAGGTCGAGCAGGCCGGCGAACCCCACCACCAGGTTGAGCCCGAGCCCCATGATGATGTAGAGCCCGACGAAGCTGACCACGTTGGCGAGGAACAGGCTGCTCCAGAGCGGGAAGGTGAGCAGCAGCAGCGCCGCGATGCCGAACTGCGCCACGCGCCAGGGGTTGAGGCGACCCTCGGGGGTTCCGGGAGCTGCGGCGCTGGTGCGGCGGAAGGTGATCCAGGCCCAGGTCACCGCCGCGCTGAGCACCAGGGCGAGCCCGGCGCCGAGCGGCTGGAGGCCGCTGCTCGTGAAGAAGATGCGTGCGGTGTTGCGCGGGATCATCGCCACCAGCACCTCACGCAGCAGGCCGAGGAGCACAGTGGTGAGTAGGGCGGCGAGGATCACCGTGCGCCAGCGCCGGTCGATGCGCCCGATCCCCGCGCCCGCGAGGCCGCAGGCCAGGCCGGCGGCCACCGGCACGAGCAGGCCGGCACCGAGCCCGCCGGGCGCGAGGAGCTGCACCAGGCGCGGCGTAGCCGACACGAAGATCGTCCGCAGGTTGAGCGAGTCGACGAGCGCTGTGAGGAGCGCCAGGGCCACGCCGACGATCAGGCCGGCCACGGCGCCGGACGTGAGTGCGGCGCCGGTGGAGGCGCTCTTGCGCGCCGCTATGTTCCCCACCAGCGCCATGAGCGCCGCGAGCAGCACCCAGCCGAAGGCGACCACCGTGCCGATCAGCGGCCGCTTGCTGAACGCCTCCACCATGCCGATCAGGCAGATGTGCCACGCGGCCAAGCTTCCCAGCAGACCAATACGAATGGCAGACTGTACTCCGCCGGA
>JBDLTZ010000293.1:0-7129 GCA_039805565.1 Chloroflexota bacterium
ATCGATCACGCCCCGACTCACAAGACTCAAGACTCAGCACTCAGCACTCAGCACTCACGCCTTCCCGGCCAGCGACTCCGCGTACGCGAACGCGTCGTCCTGCGGGTCGTAGCCGAGCAGCGCGCGCGCGTCGGTGATATCCATGCGCTTATAGCGGTTGTTTGAGACGCCGTGGAACACGCCGAAGCGCAGGCTCTCCGGCGCCGCGACGCTCGCCTCGATCAAGCGCGCGCAGTCATCCGGCGTCAGGATCATGTCGAGCAGCGGGCTGCCGGGGTAGATCCACTCGCTGTTCGTGAGCGGCAGCACCGCCCCGAAGCGCAGGCAGATCGCCGACATCCCGTGCTGGTCGGCGTACAGGCGACCGAGCGCCTCGCCCCACGCCTTCGTCGCCCCGTAGAGGTTCAGCGGCGCCACCGGCTGGCTGGTGTGGATCTGCGCGTCCCGCGGGTAGCCGCCCACCGCATTGATCGTGCTGGCGAACACCACGCGGGCGCAGCCGGCCTCACGCGCCGCCTCGAACACGTTGTACGCGCCCACGATGTTCGCCGGCAGCAGAGTCTCCCACGGCGCGAAGGTGCGCGGGTCAGCGGCCAGGTGGACCACCGTGTGCGCCCCGCGGCAGACCGCGCGCATGGCCTCCATATCGGCGATGTCGGCCTGGGTGAAGGGCAGCCCGTACGTCTCTGCGGGCGGCAGCGTGTCGGTGAGCGCTAGCGCGTAGCGATCCTTCAGCGCGCCGGTGAGGTGGCTGCCGATGCGGCCGGCGGCGCCGGTGATGAGGACGGTGCCATTCATAGGTAGTGTGATTCCCGCGTGGTTGCAGAGCGACGAACAGCATAGACGGTGCGAAGTGCGACGCACAACGTGAGCCCTCGTGGCACGCTCGAGGCAGCTGTACCTCTCACGTGATACGTCGCACTATGAACTCTCCCCGTGGGTGGCGAGCTGGTGGCGGTGCAGGCGCGCGTAGTAGCCGTTGTGCGCCAGCAGCGACTCGTGGTCGCCGTCCTCCACGACCACGCCGCGGTGCATCACAATGATGCGGTCGGCGCCGCGGATGGTGCTGAGGCGGTGGGCGATCACCACCGAGGTGCGGCTGCGGAGGATGCGGTCGAGCGCCTCCTGGATCAGCGCCTCTGTTGCGGTGTCGATGCTCGATGTGGCCTCGTCCAGCACCAGCACCCCCTCGGGGCTCAGCGCCAGCGCACGGGCGAGCGCCAGGAGCTGCCGCTGCCCCACCGACAGGTTGGCGCCGCCGGCGAGCACCTCGTAGTCGTAGCCGCCCGGCAGCTGCTCGATGAAGCGCGCGGCGTTGGCCACCTCGGCCGCGCGGCGCACGTCGGCGTCGGTGACATCGTCGCGGTAGAGCCGGATGTTGTGCGTGATCGTGCCCGCGAGGCAGACCGGGTCCTGCGGCACAACCGCCACTGCGCGGCGCAGTGTCCGCAGGCTCAGCCGCCGGATGTCGACGCCGTCGAGCATGACCAGGCCCTGCTGCGGGTCGTAGAAGCGCGCCAGCAGGCCGACGAGGCTGGACTTGCCGGCGCCGGTGGCGCCCACCACCGCCACGCTCTGCCCCGCCGGGATCGCCAGCGAGACCCCGCGCAGCACCGGCTCGTCGGGCACGTAGCTGAAGGCCACGTCGCGCAGCTCGATGGCGCCGCGCACCCTCGGCAGCGAGACCGCGTCTTCGGGCTCCTGGATGCTCGGGCGCGTCAGGAGCATGCGCTGGACGCGCTCGGCGGCGCCGAGGGCGATCTGCACCGCGTTGTACTGCTCGCCAAGCCGCAGCACGGGCTGGAAGGCGCGCTCGGTGTACTGCACGAAGGCCACCAGCGTGCCGAGCGTCGCCCAGCCCGCCAGCACCCCCTGCCCGCCGCCGTATAGCACCATCGCCAGGCCCACCGCCGCCAGGACCTCCTGCGTGGCGAGGAACTTGGCGCTGCTGTCGCGCAGCCGGATCAGGGCGCGCCGGTAGCCGGCGTTGTAGCCGTCGAACTCAGCCGTGCTGGCCCGCTGGTCGCCGAACAGCTGCACGATCCCCATGCCGTGGAAGCGCTCGCTGAGGAATGCGCTGCTGCGCGCCAGCGCGGTGCGCTCGCCGGTGGAGGAGCTGCGGATCAGGCCGCGGAAGTAGCGCGTGACGAGCGCCAGTATGGGCAGCACCGCCAGCGCCAGCAGGGCCAGCTTCCAGTTGACGGCGAACATCACGACGACGATCGCGATCAGGGTGACGCTCTCCACCAGGATGGTGACGGCGCTCGAGGAGAGCAGCGCGTTGATCGTGTCGATGTCGCTGGTGAGGCGGGTCACGAGGTCGCCGGTGGGCATGCGCCCGAAGAACTCCTGGCCCTGGTGCAGCATGTGGTTGAACAGCCGGGTGCGGAGGTCGGCGAGGGCGCGCTGCCCGGCCTGCTGGAGGAAGTAGGTGTAGGCGTACTGCAGCACGAACATCAGGATCGCGGCGCTGCCGTAGAGCAGGGCGATCGGCCAGAGCCCCTGCGGGTCGCCCGCGGCGATCGGGCCGTCGATCGCCTGCTGCAGCAGGGCCGGCGGCACGACGTTGAGCACGGCTGTGGCGAGCAGCAGCACGATCGCGAGGAGCAGCGGGCGCCAGTGGGGTGCGGTGGTGGTCGCGAGCAGCCAGACGAGGGCGGCGTCCTGGCCCTGTTCTTTGGGTTCCTCTGCCATCACATCCCTGTGTGGTAGCCGGAGCGCGCCGGCACGCATCGGGGGTGCATATTATATACCACTGTTGTTTTGGGCGTCAGCGCCCCTCTGCCGGGGGAGCGCGAGGGGCCGCTGCCCCTCGCACGAGCGAATCTACACCGCCTCACCCAGCTTCACCGCCTCGAAGATCCGCATGCGCCGCAGCAGCGCCAGGATCGCCACCACCGTGAACACCAGCAGCCCGCCAGCCACAGCGTACACGATCGCGATCTGGTCCCACGCGATCTGCACCACGAACGGCGGCGTGTTCGGGAACACCCCCGTCCGCACCTGCAGGAACGGTACGAACAGCTGGCTCGCCAGCACCCCTAGCCCCGTGCCGATCGCCGCGCCCAGGCCGATCACCAGCGCCTGCTCGACGATCAGCAGCACACCGAGCTGCCCGCCGCTCAGCCCCATCGCCCGCAGCACCCCCAGCTCCACCAGCCGCCGCTGGAACGACAGCAGCGTGTAGGCCAGGAAGCCGATCACGCTCACGAGCGTGGTGGCCAGGAAACCCACCGAGAGCAGCCCGAACAACCCCTGCCGCTCCGGCCTCAGCAGGTCGTTCTGCAGCAGCGCCCCCGGCGTGGAGCGCAGCACCCGCAGCCCGTAGCCCAGCGCCGACCCCGCCACCCGCTGCAGGTCCGCCCCATCCTCCAGCTCCAGCCAGACCTCCCACGGGTACTGCGCGCCCTGCTGCTCTGTAGCGTAGTCCAGGTTGCCGATCAGGAAGGGCGTTCCCTCGTCGTAGAGCGTCGGGAAGTACGTCAGCGTCCCGGCCATCACCACCGGCACGTCCACCCGCGCGCCCAGGTCGTTCATCTGCACGGTGAAGCGGTCGCCAGTGCGCAGCCCTTTCTCCTCGGCGAAGGTCTCGGACACCAGCACTGCGCCCGGGCTATCGGCCAGCCGATTCAGCAGCGCCCCCAGCGTCTCCGGCGCGTAGTCCTCGCGCCAGGACTCGGCCAGCACCGGCCCCAGCGTCAGGCGGTCCACGCCGTAAAAGATCCCCTCGGCGCCGCGGCCGCTCCCCACCACGATCTCTACCTGGCTCGGGGCCACGAATGTCGCGTGGCGAGCGCCCGGGAGCTGGGTGTACTCCTCCACCGGCACGAACAGGTAGTCCTTGCTAACGGCCTCGCCCGCCTCGCCGGTGGCGCCTACGGCCCCCGCCCCCGGCAGCTGCTCGCCGCTCGCCTGCGCCGAGAGCTCGCGGTCGCCGGCGATCGAAGCCGAGGTGACCGTGCCGCCCACGTACACCAGCCGCGCGTCCGCACCCGCCCGGTAGCGCGAGCGCTCCTCGCTGTGCCTGTCCAGCGTGCGCGCCATCGAGGCGGTGAAGATCGCCAGGCTCAGCGTCAGGCCGATCAGCAGCACCGGGCCGGTGTAGGCCGTGGGGGTGCGCGCCAGGTAGCGCAGCGCCGTCACCACCGACACGCCGGGCAGCCGCGCGAACAGCCACGCCATCCCTGAGAGCAGCAGCGGGATCAGCCGCAGCGACACCAGCGCCAGCGCGAAGACCATCAGCGCCGGGGCCAGCAGCAGCAGCGGGTTGCGGAACGGGTCGTCGGCCGAGACCGTCACGCCCGGCACGCCGATCATGCCGTGCAGCCGCAGCTGCTGGTAGCCGTACAGCGCCGGGATCAGCAGCAGCAGATCCACTCCGAGGCGCTGCCACAGAGGCCGGCGCCCGCTGCGGGCCCGCTCGCTCTTGAAGGAAATGATCGTGCGGCGCGAGGAGGCCAGCGCCGGGAGCAGGATCGCGGGCAACGCCAGCACCACGACCACCGCCCCGTGCCACCAGCTCGCCGGCAGGAGCTCGGGCTGCGGCCCTGCCAGCGGCGCGAACTGCAGGAACGACTGCGTCCAGGAGATCAGGTGCGCCACACCCACGCCCAGCGGCACGCCCGCCAGCACGGCGGCCAGCGCCAGCGCCACCCCCTCGCCCAGGGCCAGCAGCAGCAGCTGCCCGCGCGAGCTGCCCCGGCTTCGCAGCACCGCCACCTCCTGCTGCTGGCGCTGCACGGTCATGCCCGCCACCTGCGCGGTGAAGTAGCCAATCAGGCCCAGCAGCGGCACGCTGAACAGCGCCAGCGTCACAATCAGCAGCCGCACCTGCTCGCGGTGCCGCTCGAGGGCCTCCACCGGCGAGACGCCGAGCACGGCCCCCGGCAGCGCCTGCTGCACATCGGCGGTCACGGTCTGGATGCGCGCCAGCAGGCTGCTCACATCCGAGCTCCGCACCGCGCTGCCGTCAGGCGCAGTGTACCAGGCGGCGTAGTGTACCCAGTGCCGCTCGGGCACGCCCACCACCGCGCTGAAGCTCTCCTCCGGCACCAGCAGCACGTCGCTGTACGTCGATGGCGGGTTGAACCAGTAGCCGGCATCGGCGTCGCTCGGCCGCCAGATGCCGGCCACGCGCACCTGAACCTGCAGCGGCTCGCGGCGATTGCGGTTGTCCACCAGAAAGACATCATCCACCAGGATGGTGTTCTTGCTGGCCGTAGTCTGCGCCACCAGCACCTCGACCGGCCCGGAGCCGGCGTAGGGCTTCGGCAGCGCGCCCTGCACGACCGTAATGTGCTGCTCGAGGCCCGACATGAAGCCGAGCCGGGCGAACATCACCTCCTTGCCCTGCCCGTCCGCGAAACCGACCCGCAGCTTTTCGGTGCCGGCGTAGCGCACGGCTGGCGGCGCGGGCAGCGGCACGCCGGCCCCCGCGATGTCGCCCGCCAGCGCGCTTGCCCGGCGGTACTGCTCCAGCGTCACGCCTCGGTCACGCGCGCCGCCGTAGGTGTAGACCATCGCGAAGGGCGGCAGCGGACTCTCCTTCGCGTCCGCCTCCAGGGAGGCCAGCAGCACGCGGTAGCCGGCCGCCTCGGCGTACACGGGGATACTCACCACCAGCGCCACGGCCAGGGTGAAGCCGGCCCACACAGCCAGCACGAGGCCCACCTGGCTGAGCAGGCGACGCCAGATGACGGCGGGGAAGGTGAGGAGATTTGCGACAGTATGCATGTGGTGGCCTGAATCTACGCGCGTCAGCGCGTCATCCGCCGGAACCGCTCGTGCGCGGCGGTGAGCGTGACGGGGACGATCTCGTAGGACGACGCCAGCTCGTCGAACAGGTCGAGCAGCGCGTCAAGCGTGCGCGCGTGCGGGCTGTCGTCGTCGAAGAAGGGGATGCGGCTGCTGGCGGTGAGGCAGAGCGCGCGGAACGCCGTCCCCGCGGCCGCCATGTCGGACAGGCGTCGCTCGACCACCGGGCGGTGCAGCGCCTCGAGGGTGCCGCCCTCGAGCGTCAGCTCGTAGGGCATGCCGTCGAGCTGACGCTGCTCAGGGTCCGTGCTGAGCGGCAGCTCGAAGAACGGCAGCTCACCGGGGCGCAGCCGGTCGGCGGGGTCGACGTAGTGCGCGTCGGGGTAAGCACCGCGCCAGCGCATCCCGAGGCGCGGGATCTCCCACCCGGGGCGCGAGAGTGATCCCTGGCGGAAGCCGAGGTCGTAGAGCACTTTAAAGGTGGTGTCGCTGGCGGAGTGCTTGCCGGTGCGCACCGACCGGGGGCGCGACCCCAGCGCATCGGCGAAGCGCTCGGCGGCGAAGTCGGCGATCAGGCGCTGGTCCTCCGCGCTGTAGGTGCCGAGGTCCTGCTTGAAGCGGCCGAGCTCCATCGTCGGCGGGTGCAGCAGCAGCCCGAGCTCACCCCCCCTGGCAGCCATCTCCTCGAGCAGAGGGGCGTGCTCGGCGGCTGCCTCGTGCGCCAAAAACAGCGTCACCGGGTAGCCGGCGGACGTCAGACGCACGCAGAACGCCTCGATCGCTCGGGCGCTCTGCTCCCAGCTCTGCGGTACGTCGCGGGTGCCGCGCCTGAGGGCGACGACGTCGCAGTTCATGGTGAAGGCGATGTGCAGCGGGGTGCGTTCGGTCATATCGGTGCGCTTCTCCCGCATGCATTGTACCCCAGCGCTGCGCGCCGGGCAAACCGGTTTATAGCCGATGCAGGACGCGCCCGTCGGCGTCCAGCAGCAGGTAGCCCTCGGCGGTAAGCACCAGCCGCTCGCCCTGGGGCTGGGCCACCGGTGCCACGATTGCCCGGCGCAGGCTGCCGTCGGGGAGTTGTATCACACGCTGCACGCGCGGCTCTGTGTCCGCAAGGCTCGCCCGCGCGCGCCGCGTCTCGGCCGGGCGAAGGAGCAGCAGTGCGGCCAGCGCCAGAGTCGCGAGCAGCGCCGCGAGCGGCCCCACAAGCGCGTAGAGCAGCGCCAGCGCACCCACCACGAGTGCCAGAGCGGCCAGGATCACGAGCACGAGACGGCCGGGGCGGCGGCTCGTGGCAATGGCAATATGGATGACGGTCATTGGTTTTTCTTTCTCTGGTGAGCAGCACAGCTGCTCGATGTATGGCATGGGAGGG
>JBDLTZ010000294.1:0-46566 GCA_039805565.1 Chloroflexota bacterium
CGGGGAGGTGATGAAAATGCTGCGCCCCGTGATCACCAGGAGCATTGTGCTCGAGACAGACGCGGAGCCGGGCCTGGCGACCGTGGACGCAGACCCGGCACAGATTCAGCAGGTGCTCACGAATCTGATGATCAACGCGCGCGACGCACTGCCGGATGGTGGTACCATACACATCTCAATCGAGAACGTGCCGCTCGACAGCTCCTTCTGGGGACGGCACCCGGGCTCAGAGCCCGGCCCGTACGTGCGGCTGCGGGTCGCAGATAACGGCATCGGCATGGACCAGGCGACGAAGAACCGTATATTCGAGCCCTTCTTCACTACCAAGTCCGGCAACAAGGGCAGCGGGCTGGGCCTGTCTGTGGTCCACGGAATCGTCGCCAGCCACCAGGGGATGATCGAGGTCGACTCGGCGGCTGGGCAGGGCACGGCTATCAGTGTCTACCTGCCGGCCGCCGCGGCGGAGGTATCCATAGCGCCCGCCGGGAGCGTCCCCACGCTCGGGAATGACGAGCTCGTCCTGGTGATAGACGACGACGCGGCGGTGACACAGGCAGCGCGGCAGGCGCTCGAGCACACGGGCTATCGCGTGCTCGCGGCCCAGAACGCCCCCGAGGCCATCGCCCTCATCCGAACCCGCGGCAGGGACGTGGACGCCGTGCTGCTCGACCTGACAATGCCGGAGATCAGCGGGCGGGATGTGTTCGCGGCGCTGCGCGCGCTCCGCCGGGATCTGCCGGTCATCTTCTCCAGCGGCCAGAGCTCCGCCAAGCTCGATGCCGAGCTGCTCACCCCTCACACCGCCTTCGTGGCCAAGCCCTACACCCAGAATGAGCTGACCGAGACCCTCGCCCGACTGCTGGCGACCACGCGCGCCGGCGGCGCAGACCAGTAAAGGCGTATGCTTCCACTGCCAGAAGACCAGTTCATGCTGTTCGGCGCCGGCGAGCGGCGCAAGCTGCTCTACCGCCGCGGCGCGCTCGTGGACGCCCTCAGCGGCGCCGAGGTGGCCGCATGGGAGCCCACCAGCGAGCGCATCGACCCCTCGGAGATGAGCGTGACGCTCGTGACCCGCGGCGGCGTGGTGCGCATCGCCGAGGACGAGACCGGCGTGTGGGTGAGCGACGGCCGCAGCCGCCACATTCTGGCCACCGGCGCCGTGCAGCTGCCGCGCTTCAACGGCCACCCGCACGCCGCCCGCCTGCGCGCGCTGCACCACGAGCTGCTTACCAACATCTACGATGGCCAGCCCCTGCCGAACCTGCTGGTGTACGAGCGCCCCTGGTACCGCGGCGCGGCTATGGTGGCCATGTGCCTCGCGCGCACCGGTAACCTCGAGCTGATCGCCCCGTGGGTCCAGAGTCTCGAGGAGCCCTACGACCGCAACAACGCAGGCGTTGAGGAGCCCGATAACCTCGGGCAGGCCCTCTACCTGATCTCGCTCGTCTCCGACGCCGAGCACCCGCTGGTGCCGCGCGTGCTCGAGGCCGCCGCCGCCTGCGCCCAGGGTGGGCACCTCACCGGCCAGTCGAACTTCGCCCCGCACCCGGTCTACCAGACCAAGTGGATGAAGTACGGCCTGTCGCAGCTCGCCCTGCCCGACCCGTACACCATCCCGCGCGTGCCGGACAGCTACTCCGCGCTGATCTGGTGGGCCTACACCGACGAGCACGTGCCCGGGCCGCGCTTCGACCAGCTGACGGTGGCGCGCTACCCGTATCTTGGCTGGGCGGAGGCGCACTTCCACCGCGAGGCCCCGCCCGCCCACCCGGCCGACCGCAGGCCGCTCACCTGGGAGGCAGAGGCCAGCCAGGCCGACTACAACGCCATGACTCGCGTCGGTCACACCTACGCCGAGCGACGCGTCTGCGCGCCCCACACCTGGCACGCCGCAGAAATGTTCCTCTACCTTGCCGATCTATCGGGCAGCGATCGCCCGGTATAGTTCGTGCAAGAGGCGGGCTATGCCGCACCGCCGTAAGCAAGAGCCGATGCAAAGATTCCTCAGCAACGTTTCCCAGCCCTCGGCCGTCAGGCGCTACGCGTTTGCTGTCGCCGTCAGCCTGGGTGCGCTCGCGCTGCGCCTTGCGCTGGGCCCTGTGCTGGGGGATAGCGCACCGCTGCTGATCTTCGTGCTGCCGGTGATGCTCAGCGGCTGGTACGGCGGCCGCGGTCCCGGCCTGCTGACGACAATGATCTGTGCCTTCCTCGGCGCCTACTTCTTCTTGCCCCCGTTCAGCAGCATATGGACGGACTCGTTCGCCGACGGGGTTCGGCTAACGATCTTCCTCATCGAGGGGGTGGTGATCAGCACGCTCAACGGCGTGCTTCACGACGTGCGTCACACTGCCGTGTCGGATGCGGAGGCGCTCAAGCAGAGCCAGCAGGAGCTCCTCCGGAGCCAGCAGGAGCTCCTCGCGAACCAGGCGCACTTCACCGGCATCATCGACACGGCCATGGACGCGATCATCACGGTGGACGACGACCAGCGCGTGCTCCTCTTCAACACCGCCGCCGAGCAGATCTTCGGCTACCACTCCGGAGAGATCATCGGCCAGCCACTCGACCGCCTGCTGCCGCCGCAGCACCGCGCCAACCACGCCGGCCACATCCGGCACTTCGGCGAGACCGGCGTCACCAGGCGCTCGATGCGCTCCCCGGGCATCCTCAACGCCTTGCGCCGCAGCGGCGAGCAGTTCCCGATCGAGGCCACCATCGCACAGTTCACCTCTGACGGCAGGCACTTCTTTACCGTCATCCTGCGCGACATCAGCGAACGGGTGCGCGCCGAGCAGGAGCGGCACGAGTTCGAGCACAAGCTGCAAGAGACGCAGCGCCTCGAGAGTCTGGGCGTGCTCGCCGGCGGGATCGCCCACGACTTCAACAACCTGCTCGCCGGGGTGCTCGGCAACGCCGACCTCGCGCTTGAGGAGCTGCCCCCCGGCGCGCCGGCTCACGAGGAGCTCATCCAGATCCACACCATCGCGCAGCGCGCCGCCGAGCTCACCCGCCAGATGCTGGCCTACTCCGGCCGCGGACACTTCGTGATCTCCTACGTGGACCTCAGCACCCTGGTCTCCGAGATGCTTCGCCTCCTAGAGACCTCCCTCCCACGAACCGCCACCCTGCGCCACATCCGCGGCCAGGACGAGCAGATCGTCGAGGTGGACGCGACCCAGATCCGGCAGGTGGTGATGAACCTGGTGATCAACGCTGGCGAGGCGCTCGATGAGGGGCCGGGCGAGATCGTCGTCACCACCGAGCGGCGCGCTCGGCGCGACGCCTCCTACGCCGCCGCCTTCGTGGCACCAGACCTCGCCCCTGGGCCGTATGTCGTGCTGTCGGTGACGGACACCGGCCACGGCATCAGCGAAGAGAATCTCAGCCGGATCTTCGAGCCCTTCTTCACCACCAAGTTCACTGGCCGCGGCCTGGGGCTGGCGGCGGTGCTCGGCATCGTGCGCGGCCACCGCGGCGCCCTGTATGTGCAGACGGCCCCCGGCGCCGGTACGACCTTCGACGTCTACCTTCCGGCGGCCGAGGCGACGGAGGATGTGGAGGAGATCACACTGCTGGCATCGGCAGCGCAGCGTCATGGCCGCACCGTGCTGGTGATCGACGACGAGGAAGGGGTGCGAACGCTGGTAGCGCGGACGCTCGAGCGGGACGGTGTGGCCACGCTAGTGGCCGCAGATGGCCAGATGGGGGTCGACCTCTTCCGCAGCCGCGCCCCAGAGATCGACGGGGTCATCCTGGATATGACGATGCCGCGCATGAGCGGCCGCGAGACATGTCAGGCGATCTGGCAGATCCGCCCCGAGGTCCCGGTGGTGCTGATCAGCGGCTACAGCGCCCAGGAGATCGCCGGCGCCTTCCCCGAGGCGGCGCTCGCCGCGGTGCTCCAGAAGCCGTTTCGCACCACGGACCTGCGCACGGCGGTCCGGCGCATGCTGGACGGCGAGACATGAACGCTGAACGCTGAACGATAAAACCGGGGACCGATCGAAGCTGTACTGCATCGATCAGTCCCCGGCTCTCAAGACTCAAGACTCAAGACCCACGCCTCAGCACTCACCCCTCAGCACTCAGCACTCAGCACTCGTGCTCTCCGCCTCACGCCGACAGCAGCTGGTCGAGCTCGTGGACTGCTGCTGTCTCCCCGCACGCGCCGGCGATGTGGCGCAGCCGGCGCATCACTTCGGCCACGCGCGCCAGCTCGTCGCGCGCGATGCCCAGGAACGGCGAGCTCGTCTGCCCCTCGGCCAGATCCTCCTCGAGCAGCTCCAGAGCGTTGCGCGCCGCGAGGAGCGGGCTGTTGACCGCGTGCGAGACGGCCGAGGCCAGATCCTCCAGCACCACCCGGCGCTCGGCGCGTACACGCGCCAGGCACACCCCCACCTGCATGCCCACCAGCGCCATCGCGTCCAGCAGCGCCGGATCCGGGGGCACAGCATCAGGCGAGAAAAACTCGAGCACTCCGGCCAGGTCGCGCCCCACCGGGACTGGCAGCATCACCCCGGCGCGCACGCCGATATCCCGCTCGACATGGGCGCGCACGAACTGCGGGTCGCTCGTCACATCGGGCACCCAGGTCGGCGCCCGCGTCGCCAGCACCCGCCCGATGACCCCCACCCCCGGCGAGAAGCGTGTCGCGCTCGTCACAGCGCGGAATGTGTCAAAGCGCTCCGGCCCTTCAAGGTGCCAGAACTCCGACGAGATGAACTCACCGGGCGCGTCCTTGGCGGGCAGGTAGACGTGGCCCACCGGCCAGCCGGCGCGGCGGCAGATCAGGGTCACGGCCTGAGCCAGCGCCGACTCGGTCGAGTCGGCCTCGCTGAGCGCCGCGGATGTCTCCTCGAGCAGGCGTAGCAGCTGGCTCTCCACAAAGGTCTCCCCAGAATACAGCCGGCGGGGGCCTTTCCCCCGCCGAGCATGCACATCCTAGCCGAGACACACCCTCTCTGCGGTTAAGCGTAGACAATTGTGCGGGGAGGGGAGCTAACTGAGACACACTACCCCGGCGGCATCTGGATCCGCCCGAGCAGCACCTCGACCGTCGCCAGCAGGTTCATCACGTCAAATGGCTTCGGCATAGCGACGCAGCCGAGCTGCCGGAGCGTCGGGCCGAGGTCGGCCAGCAGCGGCACGGCCGCCGAGCAGAGGATCACGGGCACGTGGCGCAGGCCGGGGTGACCTCGCAGCGCGGCGGCGACACGAAGCCCGCTGTCGCGCTGCTCCATCTGAAGGTCGACGATGATCAGGTCAGGCTGCTCGGTGTCGATCGCGTTGAGCGCCGCCGTGCCGGAGTGACAGCAGACTGTGTCGTAGCCCTCGTCAGCGAGGAGCTCTCGGATGAGGCCAGCGATCGCCGGGTCGTCATCCGCCACAAGTACAAGAGTCTGGTCGCGCGCCATGGTCTCCCGGGGATAGCGAGGAGATACTGTGATCGTTACAACAGCACCTTCTATACCACCAGGGATCGGCCGCCCACCGGAGACTCCTCTCAGCGCGGAACCGAGACGGCCGTGGGCGGAACTTCGGCCCACTCATACGCCGGAGCTGGGGAGCGTGCCCGGCCCGCAATCACCACGGCTACATACAGCAGCAGCGCGCCATAAAGCTGCGACGAGAGCGCCAGGCCCCAGAACCGCCCGCGCGCCACCTCGTCCGCGAGGCCCACCGGGTCGCCGTGGGCGATCAGCGCCACGCCCAGCGCGAGGCAGGCCAGGGCGGGCCAGGGGAGGAGCGGCCCCGCCGTACCTGCGCGTGTCTCACCGAGGCCAGAAGCGCCATCGCTCATCCCAGCGGCGACGATGCAGAGCGGCAGAAGGAGGAGCACGTGCTCGGCGGCCCAGGTCACCGGGGCCACCAGCAGCGCCGCTGTCACCCACAGGCCGAAGGCGAAGTCCGGCCGCAGGCCCCCGCGCCGCGCCAGCCAGGCCGTAAGCGCGAGCAGCCCCAGGGCGGCGCCCACGGCCACCGCGAGCGCGTTCTGGCCACCAGCCGGGCGGAGCGCCAGCTGCTCCGGCGCCAGCAGCCGGTGGACGAACCCGTGCAGCGACTGGTTGCCGACCCAGCCGGTGCTCTGCAACAGGCCGGGCGTCACCGCGGCCACATACACAGCGTGCGCCGGCCAGCCGACCACGAGCACCGCGGCCGCGGTCACAAGCGCGAGCGCGGCAAGCGCGGCGCCCAGCGCCCGCCAGCGGCGCTGGGCCAGCAGGAAGCCGAGCAGCAGCAGCAGAGGCGGGTGCAGCGCGGCTGCGGCCCCGAAGCAGACCCCCAGCGCCGCATCATGCCCGCGGCTGAGCGCCAGCAGCCCTCCTGAGAGCAGGAGCAGGAGCAGCGGCGAGACGCGCCCCTCGTCGAGCGCGGCGATCAGCGGCCCGAGGGTGAGCGGCAGCAGCGCCAGCGCGGCGGCGCGCCAGGAGAGCAGCGGCAGGCGGTAGGCACGCAGCAGCAGCGCCAGGGAGACGAGGACCAGCGCCGCGCTCACCAGGCGCCACGCCACCAGTGCGGAGGCGTATGGCAGCGCCACAAGCGGCAGCGCCAGCACGGCCAGAGCCGGCGGCCCGGCGAAGGTGCTCGCGAAGGGGTTCGCGGCCAGCGCGGTGGTGTTGTAGAGCGGCATGGTGCCGAACCACAGGCGCGACGCCGCCCGGTGCAGAGCGTGAAAGGCCGTGCCGTGGTCCCGCTCGCCCAAAATCGCCAGCAGCCCGGCGCCCGCCGCGGCCACCGCCAGCAGCACCGCGAACGTACCCACGGCGGTCATCGCTCGCCCGCGCAGCCGGGTCAGCGCCAGCCCGAGCGGGAACAGCAGCGCCGCCGCGGCTGAGGCAGCGCCAAGCTCCTCCTGCCCGGCCAGTGCCAGGGTCAGCGGGATCACCCCCGCGGCCGCAGCGACCGTCGCCGCGATCGCTGGCGCGCCGGCCTCGCGCCGACCCACGCCGAGCCGCAGCCCCGCCACCAGCGCGCCCCCCGCCAGGGCCGCAGTGGCGGCGGCGGGCAGGTAGGGCCCGACGTACAGCCGCGCTCCTCCCCACGCCGCACCCAGGCCCAGCGTGAGAAGCGCGGCACCGGCTGAGGCAAGCGCCGGCCCGCCGCCCCCAAGGCGCAGCACCGCCCAGAGCGCCAGCGCGAAGACCAGCAGCGACAGGAGTGTCGGCAGGGGCGGGGCATCGGGGGGGCCACTCAGCGGACGGGCGCCAACCGACTCGACCAGCACCGCGAGGCGGCGACCGTCCTGGGGGGTGCGCTGGGCCTCGGCGCCGAACACGATCGTGCTCGTGTCCGAGGCGTGCGGCACGGGCGGCAGGAGCACCCGATAGCGGCGAAACTCCAGCGGCGCCACGTCGAACTCCGGCATGCGCAGCCCATCCACCACCAGCGCCAGGGGCACGCCGCCCGGCCGCCCCGCCATGCGAATCTCCAGCTCAGCGGGTGCCCGCACCGCCGGCATGCGGACCGCCGCATCCGTCTTGCTCCAGCGGTACGACTCGCCGGCAAACTCCTCACGGTCGTAGAAGGCGTCCACGTAGGGGCCATCCCACGCCGCCCCAACGTCGAGGCGCTGCCCGCCGCCGAGCGCCCAGCCGCCCCAGGCCACCGCGAGCGCCACGATGAACGGCAGCGCCGCCGACACGAGCTCGCGGACGGCGCGGGCGCGAAGGTTCGATGCCATCCTGGTTCCCTAGCTCCCGACGTAGTCGACCCGGTACAGGTAGCCCTTGCCGTCGTCGGTGATGTACAGCGTCCCGTCAGGCGCCATCTCCACGTCCAGCGGGCGGCCAAGCCAGATATCGGCGCCCGGCGGCGCCCAGCCGGTGATGAAATCCTGCGGCTCGCCCGGCTTGCCGTCCTCGAACGGGATGCGAATAATCTTGTAGCCGTACTGGTTCACGTAGCCGTGCGAGCCGTGCAGCGACACGAACATGTCGCCGCGCATCTCCTCGGGGAAGTGCTCGCCGGTGTAGAAGATCACCCCCAGCGGCGCGACATGCGTCGGCAGCACGACCGCCGGCGCGCCGGCCCGCTCGCGGCAGAAGGTCTCAACCGGCATCCCGTCGGGCAACCCGATCTCCGGATTATCCTGCACCGTGATGTCGGGGATGCGGTTGCCATAGCAGTAGGGCCAGCCATACTGCACACCTTGCTCCACGTGGACAATCAAGTCCGGCGGCTGCTCGCGCCCCAGGTGGTCCGGCCCATTCTCCACCGCCCACAGCTCCTGCGTCCCTGGACGGAACGTCATGCCGACGATGCTGCGCAGGCCGGTGGCGAAGATCTCGCCCGGCTCGTTCGGCGCCCGCCCGCTACTCAGGTCGAAGCGCAGGATCGACCCGTGGCGCGGGTCCTCCTCTTTGCAGGCGTTGCAGGTCGAGCCAATCGCCACCAGAAGCCGGCCCTGGTCGTCGAACAAGAGTGGGCGCGCCAGGTGCCCGAACACCTGCGACATCTCGGTGATCACGGCCTCGCGCTCGTCGGGCAGGAAGTCGCCGTTCGTGTCGCGCAGCCGCCAGACGGTGTCCGGCTCGGCCACGTACAGGTCATCGCCCTTGAAAGCGATACCGTGCGGCCGGTCCAGCCCCTCGAGCACCACCACGGTGCGGTCGGACACGCCGTCGCCGTTCGCGTCGGGCAGCGCGAGGACCTTGCCGGCGTCGCGCAGCTTGCGGTTCATCACAGTCACATACGGCACGCCGGCGGGGCTGAACACCACGCTCCGCACCTCCTCGAGCCCCTCGGCGTAGCGCGAGATGCGGAAGCCGGGCGGGAGGCGCAGCGGGAAGGGGATCGAGGGGTCGTTGAACTCCTGGAGCCCCTGGTCGGGCCGGATCGTCGGGTACGGCTGCGGCAACGCGGCCGGCGAGGGAAGCAGCGCGCAGCCCGCGAGGAGCAGGCCGAGCGCTGCCACAGCGATTCTCTTGCGAAGCGGGGACAAAGGGAGCTATCCGTTTCTAGGTTCTATCTCCAACGTAGGCGATCACGTCGATCTCGACGAGCATCCCCAGGAGCTGGCTGCCGACCGTGGTCCGCACCGGCCGCGGCTCCGGGAAGTACTCGGCGTAGACCGCATTGTACCGCGAAAACAGGCTCAGGTCGCTCAGGTGGACGGTGGCCTTGACCACATCCGCCATCGTCGCGCCGCCGGCCTCCAGGATCGCCTTGACGTTCTCGAGCACCTGGCGCGTCTGCCCCTCGATGTCCTGGGCCTCGATCTCCCCGGTGGCGGGATTGGTGGGGCCCTGCCCGGCCACGAAGATGAAGTCGCCGGCGCGCAGGCCAGGCGAGTAGGCGCCGCCCGGCTTCGGCCCGTTCGGGACGGTGATCAGTGTCTTTGGCATGGCGTTCGCTCCTTCGTTCTGTGCCCTTCGGCTGCAACCTTACACCGCTCGGCCCTACTCCTTGGCCGTGACCTTGGTGATGTGTCGGAAGCTCCCCGGCTCGATCCCGAGCCGCAGCGCCATGCGCCGCGCCAGCAGCTGCAGCGGGATGATCTCCGCCAGCGGCGCGAGCCAGGTCTCGGGCAGCGCGACCACGTCGTCGGCCGCGTCGGGGCCCGCCGGCCCGACCACCAGCACCCGGCTGCCGACGGCGCGCAGTTCGGCTGCCATCCGCAGGTCCAGCGCCAGGGTCTTGCCCGGCCCGGCCACGATGATTGCGCGGTGCCCCGGCCCTGCGATCTCGATCGGGCCGTGGCGGAACTGCGCCGTGCTCAGGCCTTCGGCCGGCACTTTGGCAGTCTCCTTCAGCAGCAGCCCGCCCGAGAGGGCGGTGGCCAGCGAGGGGCCGCGGCCCATCAGCGTGACCGGCCCAGGCTCGAGCCACACATCCGGCAGTGCGTCCACCGCGGCACGCCCGGCGGTGGCGGCGTGCTCGACGGCCGCGAGGGTGGGCTGAAGCGCCTCGGCCAGTGCCGCGGGCTCCGCGCCCAGCGCGAGCTCTGCCAGCAGCGTCAGCGCCAGCAGCGCTGTGGTGTAGGTCTTGGAGGCCACCGTCAGCTCGCGCCCGGCGCGCGTCTCCACCACGTAGGTAGCGGCGCGGGCCAGCGTGCTCGCCGGGCTGTTGGTGATCGCCACCAGCGGCCCCGCCGGGGGACACTGCTCAAGCAGCCGTACCGCCTCCACCGTCTCGCCGGACTGCGACACGACGACCAGCATAGTGTCCTCGCCGAGCGGCCCGCCGAAGTGCAGCAGCTCGGAGAGCTCCACCTGCGACGCGTTGAAGCCCGCGGCCTGGAGCCGCAGCAGCGCCGGGTAGGTGGCGAAGGACGAGCTGCCCATGCCGGCGAGCAGCACCCGGCCGGGCCGGTGAGCAGCCAACGCCTGCGCGGCGGCCATGAGCTGGCTTCCGGTCGCCAGATGGGCCTGTGCGGCTACGGTGAGCAGCCGCGGCTGCTCGAGGATATCGTCCAAAATATCGACGGTCATAGCTCCTCCCTTGTACGGCGCGGGCTTATACTACCACTATTCAACCGGCGGCCAGCAGACCGCGCCTGCGGCCGTCACAAGTGTCTCCACAATAACAACGCCGCGGGCCATCTGTATGATGGCCCGCGGCGATACAGCTCATACTGCCTGGCAACCGCCTACACACTGAGCGACGCCGTCGCCGGGCAGAACATCAGCACTCTGCTGTTGTCCGCGTCGGCTACCCATAGCCGCCCGACGCTATCTACCGCGAGGTCGACAGGGCCGTAGAGTGTGTTGGCAGACGGAGACGAGCCGGCGTTGGGCTGAAAGCTGGTCACATCCGGCTGACCGAGCACACCGTCGGCTCGCGCGCCGTTCACCTTGCTCGCAGCGTTGTCGAACCACAATACCCGGTGATTGCTGTAGTCCGCTACCCACAGGCAGCCCGCTTCGCCGACAACGACGCTCGCGGGGTGCGCCAGCGAGCAAGCGCTCGTGCTCGGGCTGCTCGTGACAAAGTCCGGCTGCCCGAGCACGCCATCGGCCGTGCCTCCGTTCGCCTTGCCCGCCGCGGCGTCGAACCGCAGCACGCGGTTGTTGCTGGAGTCCACCACCCAGAGCCGGAAAGCGCTATCGACGGCAACGCCGGTGGGAAAGAACATAGAGCGCGCAGAGAGGCCGCGGGCGTTGCAGGCTCCGGTGACGAAGTCCGACTGCCCGAGCACGCCGTCGGCTCGCGCGCCGTTCGCCTTGCTCGCCGCATTGTCAAACCACAGTACCCGGTGGTTATCGACATCCGTCACCCACACCCGGCCGCTGCAATCTACGGCGATGCCCTGCGGGCAGTGCATCGAGCTGGCGGAGCGCCCGCCCGTGTTCGGTGTACTGGTGGTAAAGTCCGGCTGGCCGAGCACCCCATCGGCTACAGCCCCGCTGGCCCTCACCGCCGCATTGTCGAACCGCAGCACCCGGTTGTTGACGGAGTCGCACACCCAGAGGCGCCCGGCGCTATCGATCGCAACGCGGGTGGGGAAGTACATCGAGCTCGCGGAGAGCCCGCCCGTGTTCGGGCTGTCTGCGCTGAAACTGTGCTGGCCGAACACCGCCTCAGCCGCGGCGCCCAGCGCCAGGGAGGCCACCGAGGCGAAGCGCAGCACGCGGTGGTTCCCACTGTCGACGACAAACACCTTCCCTGTCGTCGAGTCCACTGCAATGCCACTCGGATTAATGATCGTGTAGGCAGAGCATCTGCCGGTTGTCGCAGCGCCCGTCGTGAAGTCAGGTTGTCCGAGCACGAGGCTGGCCGACTGCCCATTCATGAATGCACCCTGCTCCCCCACCGCAGGCGGCACGCCGAGGTTCAGAAGCAAGGCAAGGTAGTCGCCGGCGTAGCGCAGTCGCTCCGTATCAGAATCAGAGCCAGGAGTCAGACCAGGGTGATACATGGTGATTCCCTCTAGACGTACGGCGACGGTGGACGCCATCTTACGATCGCGCGCTGTGCGCATCTCTCACGCGCCAACAATCTAGAAGAAGGCAGCCCATCTGACACTACGCCAAAGGTATGAAAAAAGTATAGTCCCTCCTCGTCACTGCCGCCGCGCGCGGCGCGCCAGAGCCAACGCCTCGCGGCGGCTCGCCACCTGGAGCAGCTCGACGATCTGACCCATGTGGTACTTGACCGTCGCCTCGCTGATGAACAGCTCCGCCGCAATCTCTTTGTACGTCGCGCCCTCGGCCGCCCGCTCCAGGATGTCGCGCTGCCGCGGCGACAGCCTTCGCAGACGATCGCCGGTCTGCGCCAGCGCCTCTTCCCCCCCCTGCACATCTGCCTCGTCGGCCACACTCGTTCCTAGCTCGCCCAGGGCCTGCACCTCCAGGCCCCGCGAGAGCACCACCTCACCGCGCAGCGCCTCGAGCAGCAGCCGGAAGAGAACGTCGCTCTCCAGACTCTTGAGCAGGTAGCCCGATGCGCCGGCCTTCAGGGCCTCGAACAAGTGCTTCTCCTCGGCGGCCACGGTCAGCATCAGTATCTTGGTCGCGGGCAGCTCCGCCTTGATCGCCGCGGTGGCCTCCAGCCCACTGCAGCGCGGCATGTGCACATCCATCAGGATGATATTCGGCCGCAGCCGGCGCGCCAGCTCCTGCGCCGCGAGGCCATCCTCCGCCTCACCAACCACCTCCACCCCCCGCGCCGCCAGCATCGTACGCATGCCCTCCCGGAAGAGCGAGTGATCGTCCACCAGCAGCACGCGCATCTGCTCCACATCCACAGAGTCCGGAGAGTCCGGCACGATCTGGTCGGCCTGCAGCGCGCCTACCGGCACCTGCAGCACAACCTGCGTGCCCGCACCCGGCGCGGAGTCGATCTGCAGACTCGCGCCGATCAGCGCAGCGCGCTCGCCCATGATCCGCAGGCCCAGCCCTCCCGGACGAGCACCGCCTGGCTGCGCTCGCCACACCATTTCTGGCACGAAGCCGACCCCATCGTCGCCCACAATCACCGTGACGTGGCCAGGGGTGTGCTGCACCACCACCTGAGCCGCCGCGCGCTGAGCGTGCTTGTGGACATTGTTGAGCGCCTCCAGCACGATCTGCAGCACCTCCTGGCCCACCGATGGCGGGAACGGGTCCGCGCCGACTCCGGGCGGGCAGCTCAGATGCACCTCGACGCCGTAGCTCTGTGCGAAAGTCCGCAGCGACCGACGCAGCGATGCGACCCAGGCCTCGGAGGGGGCCTCGGGCGCGGGCAGGCGCAGGTCCAGGATGAAGCGGCGGATGTCGGCGTGGGCGTCTTGCGCCACGTGTGCCAGCCGCGCCAGGATCGACCTGGACTGCGCCACCTGCCCTAACGCCACGAGGCCGCCTGCGGTCTGGGCCTGCAGGCACACATAGCCCATCACCTGACCCAGACCGTCGTGCAGATCGCGCCCGATCCGCTCACGCTCGTGCAGCGCCGCCAGCTCTCGCTGCTGGGCCATCAGCCGCGCCTCGGCCCGGCGCGCCTCGGTTATGTCGCGGCACACTCCCTCCACCGCGACGAGCCGATCACCGGCGTAGATGCCGGTGTTGAACTGCTGGATCCAGCGCTCGCGCCCGGCGGCATCGATCACGCGGTACACGGCCTGCGGCGTCACCACCCCCCGGGCGAGGTCGGCGGCGCGCTCTGTGGCCGCGGCAACCTCATCAGGGTGCAGGAAGTCGCCCATGAACAGTGAGCCGGCGAGGACGCTAGCGGCGGGGTAGCCCAACATGCGCTCCACCGAGGGGCTGACGTACTCCACCCGCGCGTCGGGCAGCGCGATGCGGAAGATCACGTCGTCGATGTGCTCCACGAGCTCACGGTAGCGCGCCTCGCTGGCGGCCAGCTCGGCTGTGCGCTCCTGCACCCGCTCCTCGAGCCCGGCCACCGTGCCGCGCACCTCAGCGACCATGCGGTTGAACGAGGCTGTCAGCAGCCCGATCTCGTCGTCGAAGGTCACCGGGACAACCACGGTCAGATCGCCGGCGTCCACCCGCCGGACGCCGCTAAGCACCGCCTCCAGCGGCCCAAACACGCTGTGCCGCAGCATCAGCGGCACGCCGATCAACACCGCCACGCAGCTGAGTAGCACCAGCACTGTGAGCCGGAGCATGGCATCGTGCAGCGCCTGTGCGTCTCCGAAGAGCGGCCCGAGCAGCAGCGCCCCGGAGCTCGCCGTCACTATCACGACCACCAGCGAGACCCCGAGCAGCCGCACCCGCAGAGTGACCGTCTCAGGAAGCAGGTCCAGCGCCGCCAGCACCATGAGCGGTATGCTGACAAGCATCGACGGCTCGCGGACCAGGACCACCGTCTCCTTTGAGATCAGCCCCCCTGTGTAAGCGAGCTGCGCAAGCGTCACCGGCGCGAGGCAGACGGCCACCAGGATGACCTTGGTGCTGAGCTGTCCGGAGCGCCGCATGCGGCGCGTTATCAGCTGCATCACCCACACAAGGCCCACCACTCCGAGAAGATCGGCGAGCAGAGGGCGCCGCTCGATCACGACCCCGCTTCCCAGGAGCGAGTCCACCCGGACGAAGCTCCAGTACAGCTCGTAGAGCAGCCGCGCAGACAGCAGCAGCAGCACGATCCGCGGCTCCCACGCCCGCCAGGGATCGTACTCGAGCAGTCGGTACAGGAACGCGACGAGCGGCAGCATCAGCAGCGCTACCAGCGTCATGCTGAGGAATCGCACACTGAGGCTCCACGGCGCCAGCAGTGAGGCATCTCCCCAGAACGTAAGCATGAGCAGCGCGGTTGTCCCGAAGACGGCCGCAGCCAGATGCAGAGCCTCTGGGCACCCCCTCACCTGACGCGATCGGACGAGCAAGAAGGTGCAGGTGAGCACCATGAGTATGAACAGAGCAAAGTAGATGACGGAGATCGGAGTGAGGTACATAAGCGTGCTCGTGCAGGGCTGGCGCGGCGCGAAGCTTCAGTGTCGTAGCATGGCTCCTGGGAGCCTACCACAGCATTATATCGGCGTTTCAGATACACGTCGTGGACGCGGGGCGCCATACGCCGTCCCGCATACCCATTGACAAAACCCCGCACACACGATATAGTTGCATATACGAACGATTGGGGTATACACTCTTTGCATCATACACGCACCTGAGGAGCTGACATGCCCACCTCGCGCGACGTCGCCGCCATGCTGCTGGAAGCGCTGCCACTCTCGCTGCGCATCCTCGGCGGCGCGATGCACCGCGGCCTCGGGCCCACTGAAAAAGGCCTCACCATGGGCCAGCTTCGCATGCTCGAGATGCTGCACCACAGAACCTGGACCCTCAGGGATCTGGCCGAGCACCACCACGTCAGCCCCTCGACGATGTCGCGCACCGTCGATGTGCTCGTCAAGCGCGCCTGGGTAGACCGCCGCAGCGACCCGCGCGATCGGCGGCAGGTTATCCTGACGCTCACAGGCGAGGGGCAGGGTGCTCGCGCCGGCATGCGCCGCCGCGCCGAGGAGAATCTGGAGCGCCTCGTCGAGCAACTCAGCGAGGAGGAGCGGGCGCAGCTCTTCGCGGGGCTGCACGTGCTCCAGCAGCTCGCCGGCATCGCCTCAGGGACCATGGCGTGCGAACACGAGCGCCACGAGGGAGAGGAGGAGTCATGAACCCACTTCGGCGCGCCATGGCGTACCTGTGGCCCTACTGGGCCATCACGCTCGGCGCCTTCCTGAGCCTCGTGCTCGTCACCGCCGCCAACCTGGCCGCGCCCCAGGTGCTGCGGGTGATCATCGACGGCGGCATCACCGCCGGCGACCAAGGCGCCCTCCTCTGGGGCGCGCTCGTGCTGGTGGGCGTGGCGGTGGTGCGCGGCCTGTTCAGCTTCGCGCAGGGCTACTGGTCCGAGAAGGCCTCACAGGCGGTTGCGTACGACATGCGCAACGACCTGTTCGCGAAGATCCAGGGGCTGAGCTTCTCGTACCACGACCGGGCGCAGACCGGCCAGCTCATGACGCGCATCACCAGCGACGTCGAGCAGGTGCGCAGCTTCATCGCCATGGGCGTACTCCAGCTCGTGAGCGCACTGGCGCTGCTGGTGGGCTGCATCGTGGCGCTCTTCGCCATGAGCTGGCAGCTGGCACTCGTCACGCTGCTGATCGTCCCGCTCATGGGCGCGGTGATCGGCATCTTCATGCGCTTCGTGCGGCCGCTGTTCAGCCAGATCCAGGCCCGCCTCGGCGCGCTCAACACCGTGCTCCAGGAGAACATCGCCGGCGCGCGCGTGGTGCAGGCCTTCGCGCGCGAGCCGCACGAGTGGCGCCGCTACAGCGAGGCCAACACCGAGCTGCTCGAGGTAAACGTCCGCGCCGTCCGCGCCATGTCGTCAAGCTTCCCGCTAATCTTCCTGATCGCCAACCTCGGCACGCTGGCGGTGGTCTGGTTCGGCGGCTACCAGGTGATTGGCGGCACGCTCAGCCTCGGCGAGCTGGTGGCCTTCAACACCTACCTGACACTGCTCACCATGCCGCTGATGATGCTTGGCATGATCGCCGCCCAGCTCACCCGCGCCGGGGTCAGCGCCGAGCGCATGTTCGAGGTGCTGGACGCCGAGGTCGAGGTGCACGACCGGCCGGGCGCGACGCCGCTGCCGCCGGTCGCTGGAAGGGTGGCCTTCGAGGACGTGTCGTTCGGGTACGGGGCGAGGGCTGGCCACCGACCACCGACCACCGACCGCCGACCGCCGACCGCGCGCGAGGCTGGCTCGTCACCGGCCGTCGGCCAGCGGCCGTCAGACAGCGGGCAGAGCAGTCTCATCCTGAAGAACGTCTCCTTCGTGGCCGAGCCCGGCATGACCGTGGCGATCATGGGCGAGACTGGCAGCGGCAAGAGCACGGTCATCAACCTCATCCCGCGCTTCTACGACGTGACCGGCGGCCGGGTGACGGTCGACGGCCGCGATGTGCGCGACGTGACGGTGGTGAGCCTGCGCGAGCAGATCGGCATCGTGCTGCAGGATACCACGCTCTTCAGCGGCACCATCCGCGACAACATCGCGTATGGCCGCCCGGGCGCCGCCGATGAGGAGGTGCAGGCGGCGGCCCGGGCCGCGCAGGCGCACGAGTTCATCAGCGCCCTCCCCGACGGCTACCAGACGGTGATCGGCGAGCGTGGCGTGACCCTCTCCGGCGGCCAGCGCCAGCGCATCGCCATCGCCCGCGCCCTGCTGCACGACCCGCGCATCCTGATCCTGGACGACAGCACCTCGGCTGTAGATGCCGAGACCGAGTACCAGATCCAGCAGGCGCTCGAGACGCTGATGCGTGGGCGCACCAGCTTCGTGATTGCCCAGCGCATCTCCACGGTGCGCGCCGCCGACCTGATCCTGCTGCTGGACAAGGGGCAGGTGGTGGCCCGCGGCACCCACGAGCAGCTGCTGGCCGAGAGCCCGCTCTATGGCGAGATCATCGACTCGCAGTTCGGCGGCGACCGCATGCCCGAGCTGGCCGAGGTGGCGTAGGCTCCCGCGCTGGCCGCAGGCCCGCGAGAGCTAGTCGTTCAGATACGCTTCGGAGGGGCACAGCCCCAGCCGGGGGTCCGGGGGCCGCAGGCCCCCGAGCACTCATCGTTCAGATACGCTCCGGAGGGGCACAGCCCCTCCAAACCTCCCCTGGAGGCATGGAGGCCCCCTATGTGGCATGGCGGCATTCAACGGATGGCCGAGCTCTCCGAGGAGCGCGCCGGCGACAGGCGCGGTGTGGCCCGGCGGCTGGCAGCCTACCTGCGGCCGTTCTGGCGCCCGCTCACGCTCGTCCTGCTTCTCGCGCTGGTCGGCGCGGCCACACAGGCGCTCGGGCCGCTCCTGATCGGTCAGGCGATCGACGGCGCCATCGCGGGCCGGGATGCCGGCGCGCTGAACCGCACGATGCTGGCGCTGCTGGCGGTCTACCTGTTGGGGGCCGTGGCCGCCCGCTACCAGTTCGGGCTGATGGGTGAGGTGGGCCAGCGCACCCTCGCGCGGCTCCGCACCGAGATCTTCGCCGCGCTCCAGCGCCTCTCACTCAGCTTCTACGACCGACGCCCCGCCGGCGACCTGATGTCGCGCCTGGTGAACGACACCGATGTGCTCAACCAGCTCCTCGGCCAGGGGCTCATCCAGGTGATCGGCAGCCTCTTCGGGCTGGTGGGCATCCTGGTGGCGATGTTCGTCCTGGACTGGCGCCTAGCCCTGGCGAGCTGCGCGGTGATCCCGGTTCTGCTCTGGCTCACGAGCCTCTTCGCCGGGATGTCCCGCCGGGCCTTCCGCCGCGCCCGCGCCTCGCTCGGAGATGTGTCCAGCGAGATCCAGGAGGAGATAGCCGGCGTGAAGGTGGCCCAGGCCTTCAGCCGAACGGGCGTCAACCAGCAGCGCTTCGCCGAGCGCAACGCCGCCAGCCGTGACGCCAACGTGAGCGCCACGGCGATCACCTCGGCCTTCAACCCGGCGGTGGACGTGCTCTCCACCGTGGCCACGGCTATCGTGGCCGGCTACGGCGGCTACCTCGCGCTCCAGGACCAGGCGACCGTCGGCACGGTGGTGGCGTTCCTCACCTACGTGCAGCAGTTCTTCCGCCCGATCCAGGCGCTGGCCGGCTTCTACACCACCGCGCAGGCCGGGCTCGCCGCCGCCGAGCGCATCTTCGAGCTCACCGACACCCACGCCGACGTGACCGACGCGCGCGGCGCGCACGATCTGCCGCCGGCCACGGGTCGCGTTGAGTTCGACCACGTCTCCTTCAGCTACGGGGAGCGGCCGGGGGCCAAGGACCAACGACCAAAGACCAACGGCGCGGGGCTGGCTACCAACGGCGCGGGGGGCGATACCCCGGCCCTGCATCAGTCACCACTGGTCCTACAGGACGTCTCGCTCACCGCAGAGCCCGGCCAGACGATCGCCATCGTCGGGCCGACCGGCGCCGGCAAGACGACGCTGGTGAACATGATCGGCCGGCTCTACGATGTGACCGAGGGCGCGGTGCGGATGGACGGCCACGATGTGCGCGAGGTGACGCGCGCCAGCCTCAGGGCGCAGATGGGGGTGGTGCTGCAGGACAGCTTCCTGTTCGCGGGGACCATCGCCTACAACATCCGCTACGGTCGCCTGGACGCCACCGACGCGGAGGTGGAGGCGGCGGCCAGGGCGGCCAACGCCCACGAGTTCATCGCGCGGCTGCCGGAGGGCTACGAGACGAAGCTGGGGGAGCGCGGCGGCGGGCTGAGCCAGGGGCAGCGCCAGCTGCTAGGCATCGCGCGCGCCATCCTGGCAGACCCGCGCATCCTGATCCTGGACGAGGCGACCAGCAGCGTGGACACGCGCACCGAGCAGCACATCCAGCAGGCGCTCAAGACGCTGCTACGCGGCCGTACCAGCTTCGTGATTGCCCACCGCCTCAGCACGGTCCGTGACGCCGACCAGGTGCTGGTGATGGAGCAGGGGCGGATCGTGGAGCGCGGCACCCACGACGAGCTGCTGGCGCGCGGCGGGCTGTACGCCGAGCTGCATCGCCGCCAGTTCCGCGAGACGATCGAAACGATAAACGCTGAACACTGAACGCTGAGGAGCCAGGAAGCGATCGAAGCTGCACAGCATCGATCACTCCCCGGCTCTCACGGCTCAGCTCACTCCCCGGCCCTCACGACTCAAGGCTCAAGACTCAGCACTCAGCACTCGCCCCAGCCTCGTGCGCCGGCACGCGCCACGCTATCCGCCAGAACCGTGCCGCTGTTCCTAGCCGCCGTGATCCCCATCACCAGCCCCTGAGGCTCTGCGCGGCTTGTGACGCGTTCTGTAAGGTCAGTGGGTGAGGGGCACCAGCGATGGCTTGACGCGCAGCAGGACGCCCGCGAGCCACAGGGCGGCGCCGCTCCAGCAGACCAGCAGCACGAGCGCCGTCACGGCCGCGCGCCCGCCGGGGCGGGGCCAGAGCCGCGCCAGCACCGCGCCGACCGCGAGGCAGACCAGCGGCGTAACGAAGTAGATGTAGCGTGTAAGCAGCCCGAGGAATAGGTAGGTGCTGAAGAACACTGCGCACACCAGCAGCGAGGCGGCGATCAGGGGGCGCTGGAGCGGGTGCCTCTCCCGGGCGCGCCACAGCAGCGCGAGGCCGATCGGCATCAGCCCGAGCACCGGCGGCAGCCAGCCGAGCGTCAGCGCGCGCCCCACCAGCCCCACACGTACCTCGCGCTGCGCCAGGCCCCGCGCGAACGACGCCGCGAGGTCCATGCTGCCCGGCCCGCGCTCCTCGCCGCCGAGCGGCGCCGCGGCGGCCGCGAAGTAGATCGGCACGGTGAAGAGCAGCGCCGTGGCCGCCGCGGTCACCAGCGCGCCCCAGCCGCGCCGCCCGAGCGACCGCCAGCCAAACAGCGCCAGCAGGCCCACCGTCGCCACCAGCAGCACCAGCGCGCCGACGTGCGTCAGCAGGCAGAGTGCCCCGGCCACGGTGGTGAGGATCAGGTCGCGCCGCGTCGGGGCGCGCGTCAGGCGCAGCAACAGCCAGAGGAGCAGCAGCCAGAGCGACTGGGCGATGGCGTTAGCGGCAAACCCCCACCACATCATCGTCATATTGATCGGCAGGGCCAGGTAGAGCGCCAGGCCGATCAACACCGCGCGGGGCCCCACCCGTAGCTCGCGCGCCAGCGGCAGGAGCAGCAGGCAGCCAAGGGCGTCGAGCAGCGCGGTGCCAACCTGCACCGCCAGCCGCTGCTCGGGCAGCAGCAGCCGCAGCGGCAGCAGCAGGACGTAGCCGGCCGGCGGGTTGAAGGTCTTGCGGTTCTGAAGCTCGGCCGGGGTGGAGTAGAGGTAGAGCTGGCCGTCGGCCACGGTGCTGAGCCAGCGGGTGTGTACCGGCACGTCGCGCGCGTCAAACATCGGGTGCGCGGCGCCGGCCAGCCGCAGGGCGAAGGCCGCCAGCACCAGTGCCCAGGCCGCGCGCGCCTGGAGCGGGGTCATCCACGGGCGAGCCGTCGCTCGTCGCTCGTCGCTCGTCGACTCCCAGCCCTCGCTCGTCGCTCGTCGCTCGTCGCTCGTCGGCAGTCGGCCTCCCGCGAGGAGCCGGTAGAACGCCGGCGCAGCAAGGCGTGTCGTCACAAGCAGCCCGAGCGCCAGCACCAGCCAGACCGGCAGCCCGAGCGCCACCCACAGCGGCTCCCACAGGTTCGCGCCGACCACCGCCATGCAGAACCCCGTCCCCGCCGCAAGCATCCAGCGCGGCGGCACGGCCAGCGCCCAGGTCAGCAGCAGCCCAAGCGCCAGCAGCAGCGCCTGCCCGCCGAACTGGAGCGGGGCAGCCCCGTCCGGCCGCGCCAGCGCCCGCAGCTCGAGCCAGTCGATCGCGAAGCCGATCCGGCGCGGGTCGCCGGACGGGCTGTAGACCTCGCTCGCGAAGCGCACGCGGGTGACAACCTCGGAGGTGTCGCGCGGCACGAGCACGCTGTAGACCCGCAGCTGCGGCGTGGTCTGTACCGCGCCCCAGGGACGCCCGGACACCTCCAGCGACACCGTGGGGCTCGGCCCATCGGGGCGCCAGCCGTGGGCACGCATCCGCAGCAGCTCGTAGCGCCCGCTCAGGTTCGGCAGCGCCAGCTCAGCCTGTCCGGCCGTCCAGCGGTAGTTCTCCTGCGCCGCCTCCTCGATCCCGTTCACGCCCGAAAGCACCGTGTGGTCGCCCCACTGGCCCACCTCCACACGCACCGCAGGCGCGGCCGTGAGGCTCAGCCAGAGCGGCGGGAGCGACAGCAGCCAGATCAGCAGCAGGGCGGCGCGCACGTCCATGCGGTGCGGGGTAGCCGTGGTCAGGCTTCGGAGCAGGGGCAGCGCGATCGGCTTATGCATAGGTACCAGGCGGGCGAGCGGATACAGCGGCGGGTATGATAGCAGGGCTTCCCGATGCCCTACGGCGTTAGTGTCTAGCGGTCATCGCTCTTGATGCCGACCGACTCGCCCGCCAGCTGGAGCGCGATGCGCGTCTGCATCAGGATATTGTCCAGCAGGTTCGGGTCGGGCTCCTCCACCGGCAGCTGCATCACGAAGTGGTTGAGCACCTCAGACTGCCCCCGCACTAAGTCGGCCCAGGTGAGCTCGGGCCGCTCGCGCCGCGCTGCCTCCAGGTGCAGATCCATGAACTGGCGCAGCTTCTCGCGCGTGTCCTCGGTGAGGTGCGCGGCCGCGCCGCCCACGAAGTGCGCCGCACCGGCCGGGAGCATGTGCCCCACCAGCACCTCGCCCGCGAGCACCCGGCGCGACGCGGCACCGTCCACTACCTCGTAGGCGGTCTCGTCCAGCAGGTCGTGGACGCGGAGGCTCTGCCCCTTCGTCACCTCGTCGGCCGCGTAGGCCCGCAGCCGCACGGCGGCCCAGCCTGGAAGCAGCCGCACCTCATCCTCGGTCAGATCCAGCGCCGACGGGTCGGCGGCCAGCTGCTCCACCAGTGTGCGGCCGTCCTCCTGCGGATAGTCGAAGGCGTACCAGGTCATGAAGCGGTCAGCCCCACGGTCCTCAAGATCGTCTAGCTCGGCCATCTGCTCGGGAGCATACTTCCCATTCCAGTAGCGCGCAAACGCCGCGTTGATCGCGTCCGGCCGATCCTGCGCCGCCTCGACCACCTTCGGCAGCAGCGAGTCCACCGCCCGCCGGAGGCGCAGCTGCTCCGAGCGTGCCGCCTCCTCGAGCGGCAGGTGGCAGTTCTTGTACTTCTTGCCGCTGCCGCAGTGGCAGGGGTCGTTGCGGCCTATCTTCGCCATACGTTCTCCTTCGTGCAGACTCCTACGGCCGTCAGAACGATTGAGCCGTATCGGTAGTCATTGTTCATCGTTCATCGTTCAGCGCTACTGCCCGACGCTGCGGCAGAGCGCCTCGAACGCACGCCGCCCGCCGCCCTCTCCCAGGGCGCGCACCCTGACGTGGCGCCGGATCTGCTCCTCCTCGATCATCTCTGAGAAGCCCGGCCGTCCCGGCGCCTCGGGGTCGAGCTCGAGAATAGCGTGCTCGAAGTACTGCTCGACGTGCTCCCTACCCTTCTCGTCGAACCACTGGTACGGCTCGGCCAGCGGCAGGCCGTACCGAGAGCGACCATCGAACAGCGCCCACGCGCGCCGAAACGGCCCCTTCACGTGCACGCCCGCCTCCTTGACCAGCAGCGGCGCGCGCATCCCACCCGGGATGAGCGGCCCGTAGCCGGTGAACGGCAAGTCGGTGCTGAGCTGCGCCGGCAGCGCCTCAGACGGGTAGGCCTTCAGCTCATCGGCCGCCGGCTTGAAGCTGCCGTCCGCCCGGATCAGGCCGTAGTGCTCCTCACGCGTGTCCCAGCGGCGCGACGGCCCGACATCGAAGTCGCGCAGGGTCCAGGCCACTACCCCAGCCACACGGCCACGAGCCTGGGCCAGCGCCTCGCGGTACACCCGCGCCTGTTCGGCCTCGGTGTAGCTCTGCACGCGGCAGAGCGGCCCGGTCGGCCAGCCGAACTCGCCCAGCAGCACCGGCTTGCCCGAGGCCGCGCGCAGCTCATCGACCTGGCGCGCCATATCGCCGGCGTTGTAGTTGTGCAGGCTGATCACGTCGCTGTAGTCTACCACACGTCTGCCATCAGGCCCCGCGACGAGCAGGTTCCGGTAGCCGCCCATGCCCACCGTCACCAGGTGGTTCGGCGCCAGGCGGTGCACCTCGTCGGCCATGCGCCCCAGCCAGCCCAGCACCTCCTGCGAGCGCCCCTGCTGCTTCCACATGCGGTAGTGGTCTGGCTCGTTGTGCAGGTCCCAGGCCATAATGCGGTCGTCGCCGATGAAGTTCCCCACCACGGTGTGCAAGTACTGGAGCTGCTCCTCCCACTCGCGCGTGCCGGCGGGCGGGAACTCCTCGTGGTGGTCGAACAGAGCGACGATCACGCGCATATCGAGCGCGCCGGCGATCTGTACCATCTGGCGCAGCCGGTCGAGCATCTCGGGCGTGACCTTGCCGCGCCGCGAGCCGCTCTCGCTCACTTCGTAGGGCAGCAGGACGCGCACCACGTTGATGCCGAGGTGGACGCGGGCGTGGCGCAGCTCCTGCTCGACCTGCGGCCCGTCCCAGTAGTCCCACATGTCGGCCCACGGGCGCCCCTGCGGGTAGTAGTTGACGCCCTTGATCTGCACCGGCCGCCCAAGGCGCGTCAGCTGCCCGCCCGCGGCCTGGATGAAGCCGCCGCGGTCGGTGGCGGGGGCGGCGGACATCTGGGCTACGCCCGATCCGCGCAGCTCGCTGCCGAGCAGGCCGAACAGCACGCCCTGCGCGCCGTGGTCCTCGAAGCGCGCGCGCTCGAACCACTGGACAGTGTAGGTCTGGCCGTCGCTCAGCACGGCGGGGCGCGGCGCGGTGAGCGGCAGGCCGAACAGTGCTACGCTCTCGGCCAGCGTCACGCCCGGCTGGCCGAGCTCCAGGCCGTAGCGCTGGTAGGCCGCGAGGAAGGGCTGGCACACGTTCTGGCCGGTCTCAGGGAAGAACTGGCACCCCGCGCGGGGCTGCTCAGGTGCGTCGCCCCCCTCGCCGCGCGCGCTCAGGGCGTCGGCGCCGAGCCGGCCGAGCAGGATGTCGTAAGGCGCCGGGTTGCGCGGGTGGTGCTCGATGCGCGCGCGCTCGAACAGCTGGACGGCGATCGGCCCCTCGGCGGTCTGCTGCGCGAAGGCCGGGCCGAGCGGGTAGCCGAACACCGGCAGACCGCCCTGGCGCTCCCAGGCGGCGCGAATCGGGCCGTCGATGCAGTCAGGGATCGCCAGCCCGACCTCGGGGAAGCAGCGCGGGGCGGCCAGGGCGGGGCGCGCGGTGGGCAGTATGCCGATCAGCAGCGCGAGCAGCGCCGCCGTGACTATCGAAAGACGCCTCATGGCTGGTGTCGTGTCCTCTTCTGGGGCTAACGCCGAGTTGGAGACACGGGAAGTGTAGCCACCAGCGGGGGGTTGTCAACCTGTTTGCGGCTGCGCTAGCGCCGCTTCACCACCAGCCGCGTCCCCTCGCGCGTGGCGCGGATCGCAGTGGTACCGCGCAGCCCCTCAGGAAGCAGGACGTGGCGGCGGTAGGGTCCCACCCGCACGATCAGCTCGTCGCCGCTCAAGGTGAGCGCGAGCGCGCCATGCGGCAGCCCCGGCAGGTCCACCACCAGCGCCGGCTCGCCGCCGTGCGCCTCACCGACAGGGGGTATGGGCTCACCCACCGGGAGATCGCCGAGCCGCGACGCCACCGACCGCACGCCTGCCAGGCCGTCCGGGCCGACATGCGCCGGGAGGTGGAGCAGCGGCAGCGCGGGCCATATCGCGGCCGCGTCGGCCAGCAGCCGCTCCTGCTGCTCCACCACCGCCTCGGCGTGTCCCCCCGGCGCGTCGGGCAGCAGCGGCCCGGCCACGATCGCGGCCACCGGCATGTCATGGAGCTGGACCGCGGGCACCGCCAGGCGCGCCTCGGCCAGGGCCGCGGCGTCGGGCCGGAGCACAAACAGCGCCCGCGCACCCCTGGTCAGCTCGCGCCGCAGCTCATCGGTCTCAACCCGCGTCTGCTGCGCGCGGTCGAGCATCTCGCCCGGCAGGAAGCTCGTGGGGAGCAGCGCGCGAGCCTGAGAGTCGGCGCTCTTGCCGGGCCCGCGGTCCAGCCCGATCAGCAGCCGCACGCCCCAGCGCATGGCGTCAGGCAGATTCAGCACCTGCACCAGCGTATCGTGTGGGCCGGCATCCACCACCACACGCTGGTAGCGCGGCGCCAGCTCGCGCAGCCGCTGGAGGCCGAAGAGCGCGCCCATGCCCGGCAGGAGCGGAAGCTCATCCCCCGCCAGCCCGGCGAGCAGCGGCGGCAGGCTGCCCCGCGCAGTGTTCCAGTAGGCCGTCAGCTCCGCGCCCGCGTCGAGCGCCAGCGCGTCGAGCCGCGGCGCGACCTCCACAGGCTCCCCGGCAAGCGCCGCGCCCAGCAGCGCGCCCAGAGCGGCGGGCGGGCTCAGGCTCAGCAGCAGCGTACGCTGCCCGCCATCCGCCAGCCCCACCGCCGCCGCCGCCGCCGCCAGCCCCACCCCCGCCCCGGGGCTCCCAGTCACAATCAGCGTCGCCATCGCAGCACCTCGCGCTCGCATCACACCGGGGAGAGTATACGCCCAGCCGCAGTGCGGGGCAAAACATCACCCCTGCTCCCAGGCGGGGCAGGGGCGATCTAAAAGCCGGTGCGAGATTGCGGCTTCTCAGGAGTCCGTCGCGGGCGGCGGCGGCGGCGGGAGCTGCTCGTCGGTCGCCACCAGATCCGCGGCGCGCACCCAGCCCATCGTGCGCCACTCGCCCCGGATGAAGCCGTGGTACCAGCCATCGCGCTCCTCGAAGATCACCATGCGGCTGTCAGGGCCGAAGCGGCGCAGCACGCGGGCGCTCTCGCTTGGCGCGGCCCGCACCGCCACCCCCTCCACCGCCGGCCGGTGCAGCCCGAAGTCCGGCGGCAGCAGCGCCGCGCCGTCGCTCGGGTTGCGCTCGCGCAGGTAGCGCAGCACGCCATCCGCGATCCCGGCGGCCACCACGTCGGCCTTGCCCACCATCACCGCGCGGTCGGCCGGGCTGGTCAGGAAGCCCATCTCCACGATCACGGCGGGTGTGGTGCGGGCGATAGCGTGGGTGTGGCGGCGGTAGCTGAAGGCGTAGTAGCCGCGCATGTTGAAGGTAATCGCGCCATCTCGCGGCAGGCGCGTGGCCGCGGCGTACTCGGCGTCGAGGACATCCTTCAGGTGCTGCGACGCGCGTGAGGTGCGCCAGGGGGTGGCGATCTTGAAGCCGCGCGCCCCCGGCTTGCGGGCCCCGTCGGCGTGGATGGCTACGAAGGCGTCCGCGTCGTAGCCGGGTGGGACGGTGGCTGGCAGCAGGTCCACCTGCACGCCCGCGGCCGCCAGCCGCGCCTCCACCCGCCGGGCGATATCCAGGTTCAGCTCGACCTCGGAGAGGCCACGGATGTACGCGCCTGTGGACCCGCGCAGCCGCGCCAGCTCCTCGGGGAGCTCGTTGCTCTTCCAGTGCCCCACCTGGATGCCGACGCGCGGCACAGTCCCCTCGGGGCGCGGCGTCGGGGTGGGGAGAACCGTGGCGGCGGGCACGGCGGTCGCCGGCGCGGGTTCCTGCTGCGCGGCGTGCGCGGCGGGCTGGAGCGCGGCCATTGTCAGCAATACAACGAGAGCGGCGAGCAGGCGGAACGTCATAGCGAGACCTCAGAATCTCTCGGTGAACCCCTGAAGGAGATCAGTGTGCAGTTCGGAAAGGCGCGTCAAGGCCGAGCGAGGGGTGAGGGAGCGCGATACCGCGTTCCCCTCCCCTCCAGACTGTGTCAATCCCGTAGGGATGCTCTATGTGGTTTCCCAAACGATACTCAGGATTGAGGCGAGTATAGCATCGCGCGTGGGGCGAGGAGATTAAAGCTCGGTGAGGGCGCCAGCCCACTCGATTCGATCCACACCCGGCCGCAACAATGGCGGGAGCGGGGGCGTCCAAGGGTTCGGAATCGCTGAACGGCTGATGGCCCCTTCAGCTATCTCACGCACTCGGCGCTACAGGAAGGACTCGTAACATGTCTGAGAACGTTCTTTGCACACGATGTGATACACCCAACCCCAGCGGGGCGTCGTTCTGTATCAGCTGCGCTGCGTCGCTCGACCCGGTGGCTGGCTCGGCAGCGGCCACCGGGGCCACCCGCCGGGTCGCAGCGCCTGTGGCGGTCTCTTCGCCGGCGCGGCGTTGCCCAGGGTGCGGTAGCGCCAACCCGTCCGAGGCGCGCTTCTGTGTCGTGTGCGGGAGCTCGTTCGAGGCGCGGCCACCAGCGTACGCGCCACAGGCGCCGGCCCTCGCCGCGGCGGGCGGCGTGACGGTACAGCACATCTACGTGACCGCCCCGGCCGAGCTGCCGCTGATCGTCCGCGCGCTGTGGTTCTTCTTCGTGGGGCTGCCGCTGAGCCTGGCGTGGGTGATCGTCGCGTGGCTGCTGAACCTGACGCTGATCGGCCTGCCGCTCGGACTGTGGATGCTCACGATGATGCCGCAGGTGATGACGCTCAGGCAGGACCGGCCAGCGGCGCGCCGGTCGCTGCCGCACAGCGCCACCAGCTTCGCCATGCGCACGGTGTACTTCGTGCTGATCGGGTGGTGGCTGAGCCTGCTGTGGATGCTGATTGCCTGGGGCATGTCGGCCACGGTGATTGGGCTGCCGCTGGCCTTCCTGATGTTCGAGCGCACCGCCGCGGTGATGACGCTATCGGACGCGTGAGCGGGGACCGACGACCGAGACCGACGAAAGACCATAGACCAGGGACCAAGGACTGAAGCGGGCGTCTGCCGGCCTTTCGTCCTTGGTCCCTCGTCATCCGTCTGACACAGCGATAGTCGTCCCCTCGCCCTCGGCCCGGCCGAGCAGCGCGCGCATCACCAGCCCGGGCGCGGTGCCGATCAGCTGGACCGTGAGGTGCGGCGGGGCCTGGGCGAGCCGCCACATCAGCTCGACCTTGCTCCGCATGCCGCCGGTGACGTCCACCCCGTGCGAGCCACCCGCACCCGCCAGCACCGCCGCGATATTCGAGCCATCGATCCGCGGAATACGCTCGGCAGTCGGGTCCAGCCGCGGATCGGCGGTGTAAACACCAGCCTCCCCCACCAGCACGATCCGATCGGGGCGCAGCTCTGGCGTGCCCGCCAGGTACGTCAGCAGCTGCTCGGTCGAGATGATCGACGAGCCCTGCGCGGCGTCAAACGCCACATCGCCGTGGACCACCGGCACCAGCCCGCGCTCGAGCGCCCGCATCAGATTACCCACGCGCCACTCCACCAGCTGCCCGCCCTCGGCGAGGAGTGTAGCGGAGGGCTGGAGCGCCAGGGCCGGCACGCCCGCCTCCAGCAGCGCGTCCACCACGAAGCGGTTCAGCCGCAGCGCCGCCCCGGCCGTGAGCGCGAAGCCGCGCCAGTCCGCGCCGGGCGCAAGCCCCTGGTGGATGCCGTAGCGCCGCGCGTAGACGTGGCCAAACGAGCCGCTGCCGTGGCCGAGGATCACCCGCAGCGCAGGGTCTGCGGCGAGGGCATCGCGCAGCTCACCGGCGAGGCGCCGGATAGCCGGGAGGTCAGGCGCCTCCTCGCGGGTCTTGTCGGTGATCACCGAGCCGCCGAGCTTGACGAAGACGAGCATAGGCTTAGGGGTACAGTGCGAGAATGCCCAGAGAGGTGGTGCCCCACAGGACGATGCTCACCGCCAGCGGTATATCGCGCAGCACCAGGTCCGCCGCGCTGCCGCCGCCGGCGTGGCGGTGCATCAGGTACAGGTACCGGAAGATCGCGTACACCACCATCGGCACCGTGATCATCATCACCGGGAACGGCTCGCGCGGCAGGGTGGGCGCGGTGGCAGTGAACAGCGTGTAGGCGATGATCGTCGCCGCGATAATGATCGAGATCATCTGGTCCAGCAGCGGAAGCGAGTACTCATCGAGGATGCGCCGGTGCCCCGCGGCCCCGCCCTGCAGCAGCACGAGCTCGGCGCGCCGCTTGGAGAGCCCCAGGAACAGCGCCAGCAGCCCCATACAGATCACCAGCCAGGGCGTGATGGTAATGTCTAGCACCATCGCGCCAGCCACCGCACGCAGCACGAACCCCGCCGCGATGGTGAAGATGTCGAGGATGACGATATTCTTGAGGTAGAACGAGTAGGCCAGCCCTGGGACGAGCGCGTAGGCCACCAGCGCCACGCCGAAATCGATGTCTGGCGGCGTGCCCCGCGGGTAGTTGTAGTCGATCACAAATGCGAGCGGCAGGGCCGCCACCACCAGCAGGATGGCCGCCCACATCGCCACTGTGGGGCTCAGCCGGCCCGACGGCAGGGGGCGGTTGCGCTTCTTGGGGTGGGCGCGGTCCTTCTCGATATCCACCAGGTCGTTCAGCAGGTAGACGGCGCTGGCGGCCATGCAGAAGAGCGCGAACGCCCCGAGGGTCACGAGCACGCTGTCGGGGTGCATCCAGAGCTGCTGCTCGGAGAAGACGATCGCGGCGAAGACCCAGGCGTTCTTGATCCACTCTTTGGGGCGCATCGTGCGCAGCAGCTCAAGCACCATGGCCCCACCACGCGCGCGCGTTCCCTCGATATTTATCGGACGCTCCATCGGTTCTCGTATCCTTCCTTGGGCCTCGGCGCAGGGCGTGGCCGCGCGGCGCGGTGTCCGCCGCCCGCAGCATTCTAGCCGACGCGTTAGCGTGCGTCAAACCTTAGGGCGCTTGACAGTGGCAGACAAAGCCGGTACCCTCCCCGCAGAGAAGAAGGGGAGGGGGTGCCAACAATGACTGAGGAGATCTCCGCGCCGCAGCCGCTGGCGGCGCCCGCGGCGGAGCCAGCCCCCGGCAGGCGGCGTGTCCCGTGGCAGTCGGTCTTCCTGCTGCTCGGCAGCCTGGCGCTCACCATCGGCCTGCTGTTCGTCCCGAGCGATGCGGTGCAGCGCCTCGGCGCGTTCGGCTATCTGGGCGTCTTCGTGCTGGTGCTGCTCTCGAGCGCCACGGTGGTCCTTCCATCGCCCGCGGTCGGCGTCGCGCTGATGGCGGGCAGGACGCTCGACCCCTGGCTGGTGGGGTTGCTGAGCGGCCTGGCCGCGGGCCTCGGCGAGATCACCGGGTACCTCGTTGGCCGCGGCGGCAGCGAGCTCGCGCTACGCTCGCGGCACTACCCGCGCGTCGAGGGCTGGGTGGCACGCTGGGGCATGCTGACGATCTTCGTCATGGCGCTCATCCCGACGCCTGTGATGGACATTGCGGGGATCGCGGCCGGCGCCCTCCGCATGCCTCTCCCGCGCTTCTTGGTGGCCTGCCTCGCCGGTAAGACGGTGCGCTTCATCGGCCTGGCGTGGGTCGGGTCGTTCCTGGCCTCCTCTGGTATTATGTAGAGCAACATGCCAAAGCTACTGATCGCCACCACTAACCCCGGCAAGCTCAAGGAGTTTGCCGCGATCTTCGCCGGCCTCCCGCTCGAGCTCCGCACGCTGCGCGACGAGGGCATCGCCGACGATGTCGAGGAGACCGGGGCGACCTTCGCGGAGAACGCGCGCCTCAAGGCCGAGTACTACGCGGCCCGCAGTGGCCTGCCGGCGCTCGCCGACGACTCCGGCCTGGAGGTGGCCGCCCTCGGTGGTGAGCCGGGCGTCTACTCGGCCCGCTACGCCGGCCCCGGCAAGTCAGACGCCGAGCGCAACGCCTTCCTGCTCACGAAGCTCGAGCGTGTGCCTTTCCACGCCCGCCTCGCCCGATTCGTCTGCGTCATCGCGCTGGCACGCCCCGGCGGCGAGACCGAGCTGGTGGAGGGGGTGCTCCCGGGCGTCATCGAGCACGAGCCGCGCGGCACGGGCGGCTTCGGCTACGATCCACTGTTCTACGTGCTGGACGAGAACGCAACCCTCGCCGAGATCCCGCTCGAGCACAAGAACCGGATCAGCCACCGCGCGCGAGCGGCCCAGGAGGCCCGCGCCGTCCTGGACCGCTGGCTCGATCAGGGTCTCGTCTAGCTCAGCGCGCCACGTTCAGCGTCGCCCGCCGGATCGAGAACCTATCGTTGCCCGAGAAGACCAGGTGCACAGTCTGCCCGTCGGCGCTCATCCACTTCGTCGGGAAGCTCGCCGTCTCCCCCGGCCCGACATCCCACTCGGCCGTGTAGTACACTGTGGTCCACGGCCCCCACGGCTCGGGCGCGTCGTACACGCCGAAGCCACCCGACAGCCGCTCGTCCCCCTCGTGTGAGATGCCCTGCCACCAGAGGTAGCGCCCCAGCGCCGCGTTGTAGCTGATGCCCGAGCGCCGCGCCTTGCCGGGGTGGGTGAACACCGCCCCGCGCTGGCCGATGTCGCTCGACCACTCGGCGCCGCCGTCCGCACTGCGCCGTACGAAGAACTCGTACGCCTGGCGGTCCGTCACGCGTCCCTTCGGTACCCGCGTCAGGATGAATCGGTCGGCAGGGGTGTACGCGCTCGGGTTGTCGTGCGTGACCATGTAGATGTACTCATCACGCGCGCCGGCGTAGTTCTGGCCGTAGTTGATGAACGTGCAGGTACCGAACTCCGCGAACGTCCAATTGCTCCAAGTCCACGTGCTCCCGCGGTCATTCGACCAGGCCAGCTGGCACTGCTTGCCGCTGACGGCGTTGCGCACCCACATATACACGACGCCGTCGACCATGAGCATGCCGCTCGCCTTCTTCCCTGCCGATCCATCGCCGTACTGCTCGCCGGACGAGCGGATGTTTGTCCCCACAGCCCCCTGCGGCATCCCGGCAACTTTCGCGAAGCCCAGGCTCAGCCGCGGCGTGCTGTTGTCGAAGCCGGAGCCGTCGCCGAACGCCGTGTAGAGGTTGCCGTCGTCGGCCCAGGTGATCGGCCAGTTGTCGGCGTTGCCCGAGATGCGGGCTATCTCGGCGACCGGAGCCCAGCTCATCCCGGTGATGACCGGGCTCTGCGGGTAGGGCGCCCCGTTCACGGGCGGTGCGGGCGTGGGGGTGGCGAGGGGGGTCGGCGACGTCGTCGCCGTGCTCTGCGCGGGTGCAGGCGTGTGCGTCGTGGTCGCTGTCGCGGTGCTTGCGCCCGGTGACGGTGTCCGGGTCGGTGTGGCGCTAGGCGCCGGGTCGCCGGCCGACACCAGCTCGAGCTTGAGCGTGTCAAGACGCGCCCCCTCCTCGCGCTGGTACACCGTCACCGTGTGCTGCCCCGCCCCCAGCGCCACCTGCACCGGGTCCACCCGCACCGTCCGGTCATTCACGTAGTCCAGCTGGTACACCGTCGTCTGCGGCAGGTTCCAGTAGTACCCCGCCCCCGGCGCGCCGTCCACCTGCACGAAGAACGAGTTCCGCGCCGTCGTCGCCGCGTGCACCCGCCCCTTCAGCCGGTACGTCCCCGCCGTCGCCACAGTGAAGCAGAACGTCGCCGTGTTCGTGTTGCCCGCCACCTGGTCGACATCACCGCTGCCCACCGGCGCGTGGATGTAACGCCCGCCGCTCGCCGTCCCATCACTCGCCACCACGAGCCGTCCGCCCAGCGCCGCCGCCTCCGCCTCCTGCGCCAGCGGCCCGCACACCGCCTGTGCGCCGAGGTGCTGATCCTCGGGCTTCGGGGTGTGGTGATCGCCACGACCAGCAGCCATCGCCCCGTTGTCCAGGGTCGCAACCACGAGCGCCAGTGTGAACATGAGACTCCGCATCGACAGCATCGCCACTCCTGCTCGACGAAACCGCCTCGATCCAATGGGTGATCGCGGGTCAGAGCGTGTGGAGAAGGCAGCAGCGCCAATTTAGATACAAATTACCAATAAATCACAGCCATTTTGGCAGCCAGCAACCACATAGCAAAAAGAGTGCTTGCCTCACATGAGTCAAGCACTCAATAAGAACAACGCAGCAGTTTCTTGGCTGGGGCGGGCGAGCGAGCAGCAACACCAGCAGCTCACCCACAACAGCATCTGGCAGGCTGTTGGGCGCAATACAGCGTTCCTGCGCCTTCAGCCTTTCACCTTTGGACGAAGCGGGCTACTCGTCCTTCTCGAGGTAGAAGGTCAGGGGGTAGCTGAACTGCCGCGCGAGGCTCTGCGCGGTATAAACGCGCTGGCGGGCGTCCTCGTACGGAAGCGTCACGACGTGCGCCCGACCCTTGTGGTGGGCCTCGAGCATCACGGCGGCAGCGCGCGTGGTGTCGAGCTCGAAGATCGACTCGAGCACCAGCACGACGAAGTCCATCGGGGTAACGTCGTCGTTCTCGATGATGACCCGGTACGGGTGCTCCAGCTCCTCGTCGGTGACGACGACGAACTCCGTGCTCGGGATGGTCTTTGTTGGCGGCAGTACTACTTCAGCAGGCATACACGAAAGATTGTACCAGCGGCGCCGAGCATTCGCAAGGGCCGGGGCTACTCCAGAACCGTCACGCCGTCCGGGCCGGCCAGCACCGCCACAGAGGCCATCCCCACAAACAGGCCGTGCCCCACTACGCCAGGGATCGCGTCCAGCGCCGCCGACAGGGCCGCGGGGTCGCCGATCGGCTCGAAGCGGCAGTCAAGGATCAGATTCCCCTCGTCCGTCACGAACGGCTGACCGTCCGGCCGCAGGCGCAGCGCCGGCCTCCCGCCGAGCTGCGCCACCCGGCGTTCGCACAGCGGCCGCCCGAACGCCACCACCTCCACCGGCACCGGCGCGCGCTCGCAGAGCCGCCCGACCCGCTTGCTTGTGTCCGCCACCACCACAAACCGCCGCGCGGAGGCCACCACGATCTTCTCGCGCAGCATGGCGCCGCCCAACCCCTTGATCAGGTGCAGCTCAGGCGTCACCTCGTCCGCGCCGTCGATTGCCAGGTCCAGCTCCGGCTGCTCCGCAAGCGTCGCCAGCGGGATGCCGAGCCGGCGCGACAGCTCCGCCGTGCGCTCCGAAGTCGGCACGCCGACGATATTGCTTAGCCGACCGTCCGCAATCCGCTCCGCCAGCGCGTACAGCATCGCCGTTGCCGTCGAACCAGTGCCCAGCCCGAGCCTCATCCCGCTCGCCACATACGCCAGCGCCCGCTCGGCCGCCTGACGCTTCAGAGTCTCTGCGTCTGTCATTCCGCCTCACCACCGGGCAGGTCCCGCCCGACGAGCTCCATCAGCCCCTCGATCACGTAATCCGGCCGCACGGGGGACTCCGCCGCCTGCTGGCGGGATGTCGCGCCTGTCAGCGTCAGCGCCGTAGCCATGCCGGCCCCGACCCCCATCGCAATGTCCGTCTCCAGCCGGTCGCCGACCATCACACAGCGCTCGGGGGGCAGCTGCACAAGCGAGGCCACGGCGCGCGCCATGATCGGCGAGGGCTTGCCCACCACCACCTCGACCGCGGTGGCCGTGCAAGCCTCGATCGCCGCGATCACCGCCGCCGCGTCCGGCTCGCCGCCGCCTGGTACCGGGCAGTAGCGATCGGCGTTCGTCGCCACAAAGCGCGCTCCGCGCCGGATCGCATCGAACGACACCTGGAGCTTGCGGTAGTCGAAGGTGCGGTCAAACGAGGCCACGACCACATCGACCTCCTCGGCGCGCTCCACAAGCCGGAACCCCGCCGCCGTGAGCTCATCCTTCAGAGCCTGCTCGCCCACCACGAACACCGCGCTGCCCGGCGCCTCGGCGAGCAGCCAGCGCACCATCACCTGCGAGGAGTTGATCACATCCGAGGCGGCGGTGGGCAAGCCCAGGGCTGTGAGCTTTGCCGCGTACTGCGCGCCGGTACGGGTGGGGTTGTTCGAGAGGAACACCACCCGCCGTCCCATCGTCCGCAGCGCCTCGATCGCCTCACGGGCGCCCGGCAGCAGCGCATCGCCCAGGTAGACCGTCCCATCCAGGTCAAAGATGTAGCCGTCGTACAGTGGAATGCTGGTGCTCACGTGCCCCCTGCTCCCCTCCACCGCCCGCATCCACGGCCGGCGGCACTCGACTCTAGTCTACCACGAACCGCGCCACCGCCGGGCATAACGAAGGGGCGCCTCATCGCGCCCCCGCAGCGGCCGCTCGCCGGCTCTTACGCCGCGCTACACCCCGCGCGGGGCCACGTGGCGCACCCACATCCGCCCGCGCCGCCCCTCGGTGCGGCTGCTGGAGCGCGTGCGGTGGCCCTCAGGGCGCGGCAGCACCTCCTGGAGCATCGCCAGCTCACGCGCCAACCGGCTCGCCTCACGGTCATCGCGCTTGGAGCGCAGGTACGCGGTGCTGTGCGAGAGCACGCGGTGCAGCCGCTCGAGCAGCTCGAGCCCCTCGGATGGCGCGGCCACAGCGGCGTTCTCCGGGGCGGGAGCGACATCTTTTGCCTCGACCGCAGACCGAGGCTCAGCCGTGAGGCGCTCAACAGCCGCGCGCAGCTCGGCGTCCTCGCGCAGCACCATCGCGGCCCCGGTCTGCAGCACGGGGAGCACCGGTGTCCCGTCATCGTCCGGCAGCAGCCCACGGCCGTGAAGACGCGCCAGGACTGCGGCGTTCAGCCCGAGCTCACGGCAGGCGGCGGCGGGCGTCACCTGCGAGGCGCGGCTCTCGAGTAGGCTCACGGCGGCCAGCAGGCGGCGCTCGTCCGCGTCGCTCTGGTTCCAGATCGCATCCTCGGCCCACGCCTCGAGGGCGCCGGACCAGTCGCTCAAGCGCGCCAGGTCCCCGGCGCGGCGGTAGACCGCCGCCGCAAGCCGGATCGGCTGCGGCAGCCCGGCCACCGACGCGTAGAGCGTCCGCCACTGCTCCTCGGGGAACGATTGAGCGCTGCCCCACAGCAGCCGGGCCTCCTCCTCGTACAGACCAGGCAGCGCGGGCCAGTCCCCAAGATCGGGCCGGCAGCGACCCACCAGCATCAGCCGCGCCGCCTGCGCCGAGACCAGGTCGGTCAGCGCGGCCACCAGCAGGCCGGCATCGGCCGGATCGAGCCGCTCCACGTCGTCCAGCACGATCAGCGCATGCTCGGCAGCCAGCCGCGCGCGTAGGCTCTCCAGCAGCGCCAGCGCATCCTGCGGCGCATCAAGCTGGAGCGTGTCGTCGGGCACCCCGCCCAGGGCCTGCGCAATGGAACGAGCCACCCCGGCGAGCGTCGCCTCGCGGCCAGCAGTGCACGTATGCCACAGCACACGCCGGCCATAGCGATGCTCTGCGGCCGCCAGCTCCGCCGCCAGCACCGTCTTACCGCTGCCCGGCAACCCCCAAATCTGCGCCAGGCCCTCGGTCCGCAGCCGCCAGGCATAGTAGGTCTGCTCCTCGTGGCGTCCCACAAAATCCGGCGTGCGCGGCAGCGGCTGGAGCACCGCCGCCGCGGACGTGACAGTGAGCTGCGCCACGATCTGGGGCAGCGACGCGGCGATCCGGTCCAGCGCCTGACGCTTGGCGCGGCTGTAGGTGCTGGCGCTGAGGGCCAGCTCGCGCTGGAGGTCGGCGCGGTTGCGCTCCTCCTCGTACTCCCCGACGCAGATCAAATACGGCCACCAGCCCCGGTCGACCCCCGTCTGGCCACCGGCCGGCCGCAGCCGCTCGATCGCCTGGCGCAGCCCCTGCCGCAGCACCCTCCCACGCGCCAGCTGGTCGGGCTCATCCGGCACCAGCCGCTGGGCCAGCGCCCCCGAGCCGAGGGTGAGCGGCGGGTCCTCCTGCAGCAGCGGCAGCGCCTTCCGCACGGCCACCGCCAGCCCGGCCGGCGCGCTCTGGCGCGCCCGTGCCCGTAGCTGCGACAGGATGCGGTAAGCAGTGCGCCGGCTGAGCTGCCCGCCAGCGGGGCCGAGGAGCTCCTGCGCCCGTCGCCAGAGGCGATCCCCGCCCGCCAGGGGCTCGGCAGCCAGCGCTTCGGCCAGCGCCTCCTCGGCCTCCGACGCGCGACGGCTGCGTCGCCGGCCAGCGGCACCCCGCGAGCGGAGCACCTCGAGCGAGCCGGAGCGGCCGTAGGCGCGGAGCACATTGCGCACCGTCCGCTCGGACACGCCCATCTCGGTGGCGGCCTCGTGCTGTGTCATCCCCCGCACCAGCACCCCGTGGAGCACCCGGTACCGCCGTGCTCCATCAGGGTCGTTGTGGAAGAGGAGCTCAAGATCATCGTCGTTCAGCAGCGGTAGGTTCGAGGCGACAGTCACTACTTGTTCCTCTCTATGGCAGCCGCACGCGACGCATGTGGCCTTAGCTACACGTCCTGTTCCCACAGGCCAGCTTGGGCTGCATGCGCTCGGGTCGACTCGGAACACCTTCGCACGGAACGCTCGAAAGGTATCACGCGCGCGTGCGCTGATCAAGGGTTTATGGCTTCTAAATGCCCTAGATCGCCCCTTATGTAATGTGGCTGTAATCTTGGGGTCAGCCATAGCTCAGGTTTGACGCGTCCACCGTCGGGCCGTATAATGCTCTGTACCGCTTTCCGATGGGGAAAAGGGGGGCAGTCCGAAGCATCCGCCTCGGGCGCCCCCCTTTCACAAATGCTAGGCGTAACGTGACTCAGAGATATCACACAGACGCCCGCGATCGCCTCTCGGCCACGATCCGCTTCCTGGGCGATACGCTCGGCGACGTCATCCGCGATCAGGATGGCGAGGCGGCCTTCGTGCTCGAAGAGCGCGTGCGCAAGCTGGGCAAGGAGCTCCGCGCGAGCGAGCACGCCGAGGCGCATATTGCCGCCATGCAGGAACTCGTGGCCGGGCTCTCGCCGGCGCAGATGCGGTCGGTGATCCGCGCCTTCAGCGTCTACTTCGCGCTCGTCAACCTCGCCGAGCAGCTCCAGCGCATCTACGTGCTGAACGAGCGCGCCCAGCAGAGCCCCGACGCGCCGCGCTCTGAGTCGATCGCCGCCGCCGTAGCTCAGCTCCGCCAGGATCGGGTGCCCGCCGAGCAGATCCAGCGCTGGCTCGACACGGCCCGCGTCCAACCGGTCTTCACCGCCCACCCCACCGAGGCCCGCCGCCGGACCACGCTGGAGAAGCTGCGCCGCCTCGCAAGGCTGGTGGAGCGCCGCTTCGCCGGCCCGCTCCACGGCTTCGAGCTGGCCGAGAACACGCGCCGCATCCACGAAGAGATCGTCGGCCTGTGGCAGAGCGACGAGGTGCGCGTCGTCAAGCCCACAGTGCTCGACGAGGTCAAGAACGGCCTGTACTACTTCGAGTCCAGCCTGTTCGACCTGGCGCCACTGCTGTACCGCGAGCTCGAGCACGCGCTCCGCGAACACTACCCCGAGCACCAGTGGCGCGTCCCGTCGATCCTGCGCTTCGGCTCGTGGATGGGCGGCGACCGCGACGGCAACCCGTTCGTCACGCCCGAGGTCACGGTGGAGACAGTGCGCCTTATGCGCGTCACGGCCACCCGGCGCCATATCGCCGCGATCGAGGACCTCAGCCACCGGCTCGGCCAGTCCACCCGCCAGACGCCGGTCAGCGCCGAGCTCGCGCAGTCGCTCGCGGCCGACGCCGTGCTGTTCCCCGACGTGGCCGCCCTGCTGGAGTACCGCAACCCGTTCGAGCTCTACCGCCAGAAGTGCACCTACATCCGCGAGAAGCTCGTCCGCACGCGTGACTTCGCCGAGCGCTACAGCCCGGACTGGGGGCGCGACACCCACGCCGCCGACCCCCACCGCTACCACCGGCACGCCGAGCTGCTGGCCGAGCTCCACATGATGCAGCGCAGCCTGCACGAGAACGGCGGCGCCACCGCGGCCGACGGCGTCCTGGCCGACATCGTCCGCCAGGTCGAGGTCTTCGGCCTGCACATGGCCACGCTCGACATCCGGCAGCACAGCGAGCGCCACGAGGCCGCGCTCACAGAGATCTTCGCCGCCGCCGGGGTCTGCGGCGACTACCGGGCCCTGGCCGAGCACGAGCGCGTCGCGCTGCTCAGCCGCGAGCTCGCCAACCCGCGCCCGCTCATCCCCGCCCGGCTGCGCTACAGCCCCGAGGTCAACGAGATCGTCGAGACCTTCCGCACGATCGCGGCTATCCTGGATCAGCTCAGCCCCGAGGCGATCGAGACCTACATCGTCAGCATGACCCGCGGTGCGAGCGACATCCTGGCGGTGCTGCTCTTCGCCCGCGAGGCCGGCCTCTACGACCTGGCCACAGGCACGAGCCGGCTGAATGTCGCGCCGCTGTTCGAGACCGGCGCCGACCTTGAGGGATGCGCCAGCGTCGTCACGTCCTGCCTGGACCTGCCGATCTACCGCGAGCACCTGCGCCTGCGCGAGGACGTGCAGGAGATCATGATCGGCTACTCGGACAGCAACAAGGACGCGGGGTTCACCGCCGCCAACTGGGCGCTCTACCAGGCCCAGCGCGCCCTGCGCGACCTGGCCGAGCGTGAGGGCATCCAGCTGCGCCTGTTCCACGGTCGAGGCGGCTCGATCGGGCGCGGCGGCGGGCCGGCCAACCACGCCATCCTGGCCCAGCCGCCCGGCAGCGTCGGCAACCAGTACAAGATCACCGAGCAGGGCGAGGTGATCGCCGACCGCTACGGCCTGCCGCAGCTCGGCCACCGCCACCTCGAGCAGGTGGCCAACGCCGTGATCCGCGCCGGGTTCCTGCCGCACGAGGACCCGCCCCCCGCCTGGGAGCGCGCCCTCGAGCGGCTGGCGGCCCTAGCACGCGGCCACTACCGCGCCCTGGTCTACGAGCGCCCTGAGTTCCTGCCCTACTTCCGCACCGCCACGCCGATCGCCGAGATCAGCCGGCTCAAGATCGGCAGCCGCCCGGCCAGCCGCCGCAACAGCGAGCGCATCGAAGACCTGCGCGCCATCCCGTGGGTCTTCAGCTGGATGCAGAGCCGCCACGCCATCCCCGGCTGGTACGGCCTCGGCTTCGCGCTGGAGTCCTTCGTGGCCGAGGGCGAGCAGACAGACGGCGAGGGGGTGCCCGAGGACCGGCTGGCGCTACTCCAGGTGATGTACAACCACTGGCCGTTCTTCCGCACGGTGATCGACAACGCCCAGATGATCCTCGGCAAGGCCGACCTGCACATCGCGCAGCGCTACGCCGAGCTCGTGCCGGACCGCGCCGTGGCCGACGCGATCTTCAGCGCCGTGAGCGAGGAGCACGAGCGCACCAGCCGCATGATCTGTGAGGTGGCGCGCATCAACCGGCTGCTCGCCACCAGCCCCGTGCTCCAGACGGCCATCGCCCGCCGCAACCCGTACATCGACCCGCTCAGCTACATCCAGGTGGAGCTGCTCGACCGGCTACGCGCCAACCCGGATGGCCCGGACCACACCGAGCTCGAGGACGCTATCCTGCTGAGCATCAGTGGGATCGCCGCCGGGCTGATGAACACGGGGTAGATGCTGCACTGCGGGCGCCGCCTCTACACTATCGCCGGCGGCGCATTCCCCGCCTCCACGATCGCCCGCCGCGCGTCAACCCGCGACAGCACCACGAACCCCGCGATGAAGAAGACCATCAGCGAGATGATCGCCACCCGGTAGCTGCCCGTGAACTGCAGCGCCAGCCCGAAGAACAGCGGCCCCAGCCAGCTCGTGCCGCGCTCGCCGATCTCGTATAAGCTGAAGTACTCAGCCTCCTTGCCCGGCGGGATCATCTGCGAGAACAGCGAGCGGCTCAGCGCCTGGCTCCCGCCCAGCACCACCGCGATCACCGCCGCGAGCACGAAGAACTGCACGGCGCTCCCCGCCTGCATGAAGTAGCCGAACGTCACCGTCGCCGTCCAGATCACCAGGCTCCCCATGATCGCCCTGCGCGCCCCGAGCCGCCGCGCCAGCACCCCGAACAGCAGCGCGCCGAAGAACGCCACGAACTGCACCATCAGGATGGCCGTGATCAGCGTGCCCTGCTCCAGCCCCAGCTCCTCGGCGCCGAAGGTCGACGCCAGCCCGATCACCGTCTGGATGCCGTCGTTGTAGAGCAGGTAGCCGGCCAGGAACAGCAGCGTCTGCGGGTAGTGCCGCGCGTTGCGGAAGGTCTCGGCCAGCTGCCGGAAACCCACTGTGAGCACGCTCTGCCCCGCCTCCAGCCGCCGCGCCGGCTCGCGCGTCCGCAGCGTCAGCATCGGCACCAGCGTGAACAGCGCCCACCACACACCGGCCGACAGCATGCAGATCCGCACCGCCTCGGCGCTCGTCAGCCCGATCGACTCGGCTCCCTGGAACAGTGCCAGGTTCGCCACGAGCAGCAGCCCGCCCCCCAGGTAGCCCAGCGCCCACCCGCGCGAGGAGACTGCGTCGCGCTCGTCCGGCGGGGCGATGTCCGGCAGGAAGGCGTTGTAGAACACGATCGACGCGCCGAACGCTAGGTTCGCCACCAGGAACAGCCCACCGCCCAGCAGGTAGCTGTCGTCACGCAGGTAGTACAGCCCCATCGTGGCCGCCGCGCCCAGGTAGGCGAACCCGCCCAGCATCTGCTTCTTGCGGTGCGAGAAGTCGGCGATCGCCCCCAGCACCGGCAGGATCAGCACCTGCAGCAGCACCGAGAGCGAGATCATGTAGGGGAAAAACGACTCGGCCCGCACCGGGATGCCGAGCGGGTAGACATACCCGGCGGCGTCGGCCGCCGCCCGCGTCACGCTCGTCAGATACGGCCCCAGGAACACTGTCACGACGGTGGTGGTGAACGCGGAGTTGGCCCAGTCGTACATATACCAGCCGCGCTGCTCGCGGCGGCTGGGGGTGGCGGGCGTGGGGGCGGCGCTCTGGTGAGCGGTCATGGCTCCTCCGTGCAGGGCGTGTGGTCCGACATTAGTTGATGTTGATGGTGGTCTATTTTCTCGCTTTGCAGAAGCGGCGTGGAGCGCAACGCGGCCCCAGCACTCAGCACTCGCACCTCACCTCCCCCGCCACGTCGCCTGGCGCTTCTCCAGGAAGGCCGAGGTGCCCTCCTTCGCGTCCTCGGTGGCGGTGACGGCCCCGAACAGCGCTGCCTCGTAGGCGCACCCCTCAGCCAGGGGCATCTCCAGCCCGCGGGCGATCGCCTGCTTGATCGCCGCCACCGCCAGCGGGGGCTTGGCGGCGATCTGCCGCGCCAGGGCCATCGCGGCGCCCATGAGCTCGGCCGCCGGGAACACCCGCTCCACCAGGCCCAGCCGGAGCGCCTCCTGCGCGTCCACCACGTCCCCAGTGAGGCACAGCAGCTTCGCGGCCGAGGGGCCCACCAGCCGGGGCAGACGCTGCGTCCCACCCCAGCCCGGGATGATCCCCAGGTTGATCTCCGGCTGGCCCATGCGCGCACTGTCCGCCGCCAGGCGGATGTCGCAGCTCATCGCGAGCTCCAGCCCGCCGCCCAGCGCAAAGCCGTTGATCGCCGCGATCACCGGCTTCCGCATCCGCGCGATAAACAGCCCCACCTCGTGCGTTTGTTCGGCAAACCGCCGCGCGTCGTCGGCTCCGGGCAGCGCCCGCAGCTCGCCGATGTCGGCGCCGGCGGCGAAGGCCCGCTCGCCCGCGCCGGTGATGACCACGGCGCGCAGCGCGTCGTCCCGCTCTACAGCCTGGAGCGCGGTGAAGATCTCAGCGATCACCGCGCCGCTCAGCGCGTTCCGCACCTGCTCGCGCGCGATCGTGATCACGGCCACCGGGCCGTCGATAACATAGCGGATCTGCTCGTAGCTCATGCGCCACCCCCTGTGTGAAGCGCGAAAACCTGGCCATCCGTCTCTTCTGGTACCGGTGTCGCCATTGTACCATCGCTCGGGGATACGGCCGAGGTCCGAGGCGATGGCACGGTTTCTGCGCTACACTCAAAACAGATGTACGGCAAGGGGATGTGACAGGGTCTGCTTGCCCGCCGGCCCGTGCGGCGCAGACGGTGACGAGAGGAGGACACGATGGCTCTGCAAACAGTAGATAGAAGACGAGGCTACTCGCCGCAAGCACCTCTGCCCCGCGTCATCGAGCGCCAGCGCCGGCCGCACCGCCAGGAGAGCGCGGAGCCGCCGATGGGTATCGGGCTGGACTTCCACGCCGAGCGCCGCTACGTGGACGCGCTCTTCGCGCGCGAGGTGGATCACGTGGCGCGCGTCGTCCCGGCGCACCACGGCATCGTCATCTCCCACGCGCCCGCGCTCTTGGGCTGGTGGCGTATGCTGCTCGTCGCCGCCGTCGCCGCGGTCATCCTGGCGTTCGCGCTGCTGCCGCGCCCCACGGTGTACAGCGGCTGGAGCCAGAACGGCGTGGTCGGCCAGGCGCTCCCCGTCGAGCAGGTGCCCTACAGCGGGCCGGCCGTGATCACCGGCGAGGCCGCGCCCACGCGGTAGCAACGCCGTCCTTCGCACACCAACGCGGTTCAACGCAAACCAGTGCCGCCGACCTGTCGGGTGCGCCGCCCCGAGTCTCCCGCGCAGCCCGCATCCTAACCTATCGCATCGCGCCCGACACATCTGAGCGAGGTGAGGAAGCGTCCATGAACATCACCGGCGCAGGGGTCCTCATCACCGGCGGCGCGTCGGGTCTCGGCGCGGCCACCGTCAGGCGGCTCGCGGCCGGCGGCGCGTCCGTCGCCATCGCCGACATGAGCCAGGCCGCCGGCGAGGCGCTGGCCGCCGAGCTCGGTCAGCCGGCGCGCTTCGTCCAGGCCGACGTGACCTCCGACGAGTCGATGCGCTTGGCTGTGATCCAGGCCCTGGACTTCTGCGGCGAGCTGCGCGCCCTGGTCTGCTGCGCGGGCGTCGCCACCGCCGAGCGCACCCTGGGCAGGCAGGGGCCGCTGGCGCTCGAGCACTTCGCCCGCGTGGTGCAGATCAACCTCGTCGGCACCTTCAACGCGGTGCGCCTCGCCGCGGAGGCCATGAGCCGCAACCGGCCGGACGCCGAGGGCGAGCGCGGCGTGATCGTCACCACCGCCTCCGTCGCAGCCTTCGACGGCCAGGTCGGCCAGGCGGCCTACGCAGCCTCCAAGGCCGGCGTCGCGGGCATGACCCTGCCCCTCGCCCGCGAGCTCGCCCGCCACGGTATCCGCGTCGTCTGCATCGCCCCCGGCACCTTCGACACCCCGCTGCTCGCCGGGCTCCCCGAGGCTGCCCGCGCCTCCCTCGGCCAGCAGGTCCCCTTCCCGCCGCGCCTCGGCCGCCCCGAGGAGTTCGCCGCCCTCGTCCAGCACATCTGCGAGAACACCATGCTCAACGGCGAGACCATCCGGCTCGACGGCGGCCTTCGCATGGGGCCGCGCTGAGCGATGAACGCTGAACGCTGAACGCTGAACGCTGAACGCTGAACGCTGAACTCCTCAAGACTCAGCACTCGGCACTCGGCACTCAGCACTCGGTAGCCATTCGCACCCCTCGTGTGCCAGACGGACAACAGACCCCGATCGAGCGCAGAAGTGGCATCGTTTCGTGCTACCATAGAGCGCGGAAGGCGTGAGCGCACTGATGCTGCCAAACAGCACATGTGCGGCCTGCGGCGCGAGCCGCTCAGCGCGTTCATCCTTATCAGCGCTTCAGCGTTCAAAGGAATGAAGCCATGACCCAAGCCTACCGTATCGAGAAGGACTCGCTCGGCGAGATGCAAGTACCGGCCTCGGCGCTCTACGGCGCTCAGACCCAGCGCGCCGTGCAGAACTTCCCCGTCAGCGGGATGCGCCCCTACCCGGCCTTCGTCTGGTCGCAGGCGGTGATCAAACTCGCCGCCGCCGAGGTCAACCGCGACCTCGGACTGCTCGACCCGAAGCTGGCCGACGCTATCGTCCAGGCCGCCCAGGAGGTCCTGGACGGCAAGCACGCCGACCAGTTCGTGGTGGACCCGTTCCAGGCCGGCGCGGGCACGAGCCACAACATGAACCTCAACGAGGTGATCGCCAACCGCGCCAGCCAGATCCTCGGCGCGGCCCTGGACGACCCCAAGAAGCCCGTCAACCCGAACGACCACGTTAACATGGCCCAGAGCACCAACGATACCATCCCGACGGCCATCCGCCTCGGGTGCCTCTGGCGCATCGACGAGCTGCTCGCGGCGATCGACGGCCTGGCCGCCGCCCTCGAGGCCAAGGCGCAGGAGTTCGACCACATCGTCAAGTCCGGCCGCACCCACTTGCAGGACGCGGTGCCGGTTCGCCTCGGCCAGGAGTTCAGCGCCTACGCGCTGGCCGTCCGCAATGACCGCGAGCGCATCGCGGTGGCCGCAGACCGCCTGCGCCGCCTCGGCATCGGCGGCACCGCCACCGGCTCGGCCCTCAATGCGCACCCCGAGTACCACCCCCGCATGGTCGCGCGCCTCTCCGAGCTCACCGGACAGCCGCTCCGCAGCTCCGGCAACCTGTTCGAGTCCATGCAGAGCATGGCCGACCCGGCGGACTTCTCGGGCAGCATGCGCACCCTCTGCATCACGCTTGTGCGCATCGCTAACGACTTCCGCCTGCTGGCCTCCGGCCCTACCACCGGCCTCGACGAGATCCGGCTCCCGGCCGTCCAGCCCGGCTCGAGCATCATGCCCGGCAAGATCAACCCGGTCCTCGCCGAGATGCTCAACATGACCTGCTTCCACGTCCAGGGCTGCGACCTGGCGGTCTCCCTGGCGGCGCAGGCCGGCCAGCTCGAGCTCAACGTGATGATGCCGATCATCGCGCACAACCTGTTCGAGATGATGCACGTCCTGACCGGCGCCATCAATGCCTTCACGGAGAAGTGCGTCGTGGGCATCACCGCCAACGCGGAGAAGGCCACCGGCTGGCTCGCCAAGAACCCGATCCTCGTCACGGCCCTCAACATGGAGATCGGCTACCTCAACGGCGCCGCGGTCGCCAAGGAGTCGCTCGCCACGGGCAAGACCATCAAGGAGGTCGTGGTCGAGAAGGGCCTGCTCTCCGGCGAGCGCGTGGACGAGCTGCTCGATGTCCGCGCGATGACCGAGGGCGGCATAATGGGCTCCGGCGGCGGCGGCGGGTAGGCGACCCTGTCCCTCTGATACGCGAGCGGGTGGCCCACCAGGTCGCCCGCTCGCTGTTTCAAAAGCGCTGTCACAGCCGGCAGCGCCGCTTCTCTCGCTTCGCGAAATGGAAGCCCCCTCAGCCCGTTGCCCTGCCATAACCCCGCCCCGCCGTGCAGCCTCTACTGCGCCGATCCTGCGCGGCACACCCTCTCGCTTCCTCGCCGACCCAGGCGTGCTATACTGGAACCACACGGTTTCTCCCTATTGGCTGGACAATCGTAGCGAGGAGCGAGAGCCTCCGCGCTTCAGCGCAGAGCCTTCCATGATTGTCTACACGACCTCACTCTA
>JBDLTZ010000295.1:0-2828 GCA_039805565.1 Chloroflexota bacterium
ATCTGGTGGTCAACGTTTCGCTGATCACCGACACAGACAAACGCACGTGATGGTCAACATTTCGTCGATCTGGTGGTCAACTTTTCGCTTGACAAATACAAGCGCTTCCAGTACCGCACAATGCGGCGGAACTGTGCCCGGTCCTCGTCGGCGAACTGCTTCTTGATGCAATCAGTTAGTGCCTGCGGATTCGAGATCTGCCAGACTCGGTACGCCTCGGTCGAGTTCAGCTTGCCCTTAGCGATGCGATCCTTGCCATCCGGGTTGTATGCCCCCACCGAAAACACGGCGATATCGACGTGATAAATTGGCTCGCCCTCCTCTTCGTAGACCACAGTGACGCAGGAGCGCCGGATGCTGACGTTCTTCGTATGACCCACCAGCGCCTCGTGCACACGCTCCTTCAGAACAACGGGGTCGGGATAGGCATCGATGCCGATTTTGAAGTAGAGCCCCTGGTCAATATCAAACTCGCCAAACAGCGGCTTCACGCCGGTGTCCATCTCGTAGCTGCCCTGATCGAGGAAGTAGCATTCGGGACAGGGCTCACCATACTTGGCGAACACGAGCGGGAGATTCGCCTTCAGCTTACGCCTGATAATGTCGCGCTTCTCGCGCAGGGTGGCGTTCTCATCGAACCTACCGAGCCGGATAGTCTCATCGAACTTCTTGAACTGGGGCTGCAACTGTGCCAAGTGAGACGTCCTCCTCATCGCTTATGGTGGCTTCTGGAGATATAGTCTCATAAACTTGTGTCAGGTACTGTCACACCCCGTGACTATTGGTGTGCGCCTCATAGGCGACGTGGAAGCGCGAGGAAGTCCGGCGCATCCACACCCCGCGTCAGGTCAAGGCCCCACGAGTAGCTCGGCACGTCGCTCGCCAGGTAGTTGTAGACAACCAGGCGCGGGTGGATCGTCTTGCTGACAAACTGGCCGCACGCGAACGCGAGCGGCGGCGGGCCCGAGTAGAAGATGTGGATGCCACTTGCGTTCAGGAAGCGTTCGTGGACCTGGTCCATCACGCTGCGGAACAGCGTCGCGCATGACCACACGTGTTCTTCGCTCGAGATTGCATCGGGGACCGGCTGCTCCAGCGCGAGATCGAGCGCCCCGATCGGATCCGGGATGACCTCGGCCACCACCTCCGGCCGGACCCGGTAGCTGACGCTCATCCGAACCACCACATCGCCTCGCGCCGTGACCACCCCTTCTGGCAGGCCAGAGACGAACAGCTGCGGCTGCTCCCCACCACGCTGCAGCAGATCCCACGTGCCACCTCTCCGGTCGAAGTCGTAGAGCGCCACACGTCGGCGGTTGGACAGGGTATACCCTGCAAAAAACAGGAGCGGGATGTGCGCGATGCCGTGGTAGGCGACCTGCGCGTCCGGGTACTCCGTGAGCAGCTGGGCAAGGCGCTGCTCCAGATCGTACTGCCGCCTCGCCGCCTCAAGCGGATCGACCAGACGATTGCTCCGGAACAGGTCGGTCTGATCGATGACAAGCTCCACAAGCTCGCAGTCGGTGAGCGCTGACGGGAGCGCACGTCGGATCACCCGCTCCGGGATGGGCTCCATCGACTGGTGGCGTACGCCAATGACAACAGGCCGGCGAGGGGTTGGTTCACGCGCTTCCTGCGGCATCGCCAGCCCGAGCGGCGGAGGAAAGGTCAGCGGCTTCAGGGTCTCTCCCTGCACGCCCAGGAGATCTGGCACGAGGGCGCTTAGCCGCTGCACCTCCTCGTCACCAAGCGCCGCGTAGCCGCCGCAGGTCAGAAACGCATCGGCATCGCACTGGTTAATCAGCCCTCGACACTGCAGCAGTACCGCCACGAGGGCCCAGAGAAGCACACGATCGCCCCCGTGCGGTCGTGCGACTCCACGCTCCCAGTTACTCACTGTAGAAGCGGTCGGGAATCCTGGGCGCTCGGTGTGAACACTGATCAGCTCGGCGAGACGCTCTTGCGTCAGCGACCCGCCGCGCTTGGGATCGTGTGCGTTTCGCCTCGCGCGGCTGAGGGAAGCCCCAAACGCAGTCGCCATTGCGCGCCCCCGCTCTTCAAGAAACTGCGAGCAGACTCAAACTGGATTTTGTGGTGTTCGGTGCGCTCGCAGGCTATGCTCAAACCGTGATGTGCAATGGCTTTTCGACAAAGCCCCAACGCTACCAGTCACAAACAAGCCGTCCTGTGATAGCGTCGCTGTAGGGTACGCCTTTCTTCATCCACTCGCAACCGATGTCGAATCCTGGCGCCAACTCGCCATATGTGGCGACCAGATTCGCAACATACGTGGACGACAAGCCAGGAGCTGCTTCGTATGATACCGCCAGAGCGCTGAGGTGTGGCGGGATGAGGTCTCAGGCACAGTCTCCACGCAGCGTTCGTGCAAAGGATAGCGCTCTCATGTCGATTGAAGCGGTCGCTACCTGCCTCCGGGCCATTCGGGAAGGACGAGGGTTCACGCAGCAGGAGCTCGCGGAGACCGCTGACATCAGTAAGCGGACCATCGAACGCTTCGAGCGCAACGAAGGTGACATAACCGGAGAGTACTTGGCACGCATCATCACCGCGCTCCGGGCAGTGCCGGAAGATGTGCAGTACCTCTGGATCCATCCGTCGGCGACGGTGAGTGAGGCGCGTGAGCTCGCCGCGACGGTTCTCTCGCGCCCAACCGCACGAGCACCGCTGAATACTCACCCCCCAGCGCCGGAGTCGGTCGGCTCCCGCACCTATATTCGTGTCTTGCGTGAAGGCCAAAGTGTCACACGCAAGACACTAGCGGATGCCATTGGCATCTCGCTCGCAACGTTCGCCGACTGGGAGCGCGG
>JBDLTZ010000296.1:0-14887 GCA_039805565.1 Chloroflexota bacterium
CGGCGTCACGAACTTGGCCGCTCTCCAGCGCTCACTCGATGCCGCCGTTGACCGCTGGCTCTTCCGCCGCTGACTTTGCATTAGCCCTGAGGTGGCCTCCTACCAGGTTGACATCGCCGTCGCCGCCGGGTATAGTACAACGAAGTCAAGGAGGTTATACTCACGGGCATGCGACCCGCAGTGCTCCATCACCACAGAACATTCGTGCCCAGTTGCGGCACGATCGCCCTCTGCGCCTGCGCGGAGGGCCTTTTGTTACCCATGTCGTGTAGCTCGTCAGCTCAGCGGAGGGAGAGATGACAATCGATTATGACGCGAAGTACGCCCGCGAAGGCCTGACCTTCGACGACGTGCTCCTCGTGCCCGCCGAGTCCCACGTCTTACCCAGCGAGGTGAACGTATCCACCATGCTCACCCGCAAGATCCGTACGAACATTCCGATCACCAGCTCGGCCATGGACACCGTCACCGAGCACCGTCTCGCCATCGCCCTGGCCCGCGAGGGGGGCCTCGGCTTCGTCCACAAGAACATGGGGATCGAGGACCAGGCCGAGATGGTCCGCAAGGTCAAGCGCTCCGAGAGCGGTATGATTGTCGACCCAATCACTATGGGCCCCGACAAGACCGTGGGCGACGCCCTCGACATGATGGCCGAGTACCGCATCTCCGGCATCCCCATCACCAGCGACGATGGCGACCTCGTCGGCATCCTCACCAACCGCGACCTGCGCTTCGAGACCAACCGCTCCCGCCTGGTCAGCGAGCTCATGACCAGCAAGAACCTGATCACGGTCCCCGAGGGCACCACCCTCGAGCAGGCCAAGGAGGTGCTCCACAAGCACCGCATCGAGAAGGTGCTGGTGGTGGACCGCAAAGGCAAGCTCTCCGGCATGATCACCGTCAAGGATATCATGAAGCAGATTGAGTACCCCAACGCCTGTAAGGACGAGCAGGGGCGCCTGCGAGTCGGCGCGGCCATCGGGGCCTCAGGAGACTTCGTCGAGCGCGCCGCGGCCCTCATCCGCGTCGGCGTCGATGTCCTGGTGATCGATACGGCCCACGGCCACTCGGGGGGCGTCATGAACGCCGTCCTCCGCGTCCGCGAGGCCTTCCCCGACGTCCAGCTGGTGGCCGGCAATGTCTCCACCGCCGCGGCTGCCACCGCCCTCTGTGAGCGCGGCGTCGACGCCATCAAGGTCGGTCAGGGCCCCGGCAGCATCTGCACCACCCGCGTGGTCTCCGGCGCCGGTATGCCGCAGATCACCGCCGTCACCGACTGCGCCCGGGCCGCCGACCGCTTCGGCGTGCCGGTGATCGCCGACGGCGGCATCCGCTACTCGGGTGACATCGTCAAGGCCATCGCGGCCGGCGCCAGCACCGTGATGATCGGCTCGCTCTTCGCCGGCACCGAGGAGTCGCCCGGCGACACCATCCTCTACGAGGGGCGTAGCTACAAGACTTACCGCGGCATGGGCAGCATCGGCGCTATGCAGAGGGGCTCCGGCGACCGCTACTTCCAGACGGGCACCGGCAAGAAGCTCGTCGCCGAGGGCATCGAGGGGCGCGTGCCCTATAAGGGGCCACTCTCCGACACGCTCTTCCAGATGGTTGGCGGCCTCCGCAGCGGCATGGGCTACGTCGGCTCACGCAACATCGACGCCCTCCGCCGCGACGCGCGCTTCATCCGCACCTCGATGGCCGGCCTGATCGAGAGCCACCCGCACGATATCACCATCACCCACGAGGCGCCGAACTACGAGCGCCGCTGATCCTTACGGGCGCAGCAGGCCCCCGCACCCTCTCCTCGCAAGATGCCCTTCCTGCTGCGCCCGACACCCTTCCCGCTGCGCCCGGCACCCTTCCTGCTTACACAGCCACACCGGCGCACAGCCGGGCCAAGGGGGTACGCCCGTAAAGAACACTACTAGCTCTAGTAGGACACCCCCTGCGCCTCGGGTTCGCCGTCAAAGTCCTCGGCCGCGAGGGCCTCCCTCCAACGACGCCCGCCGCCACCAGAGCGGGCCGCACCTGAGCGTCAGCCTCCGCTACCTCGCCGACGCCGGCATTACGATGTACCGCATCTCCTCCGACCTCGCCCACTACGTCACCCACCCCGACCTGCCCCAGTTCCACGGCCAGATCGAGAAGTGCGCCGCCGAGCTCGCGGCAATAGGCAATAGGAGATCGCGCTCGCGGGTCCAGCATACAGCTCTCCTTCCACCCCTCACAGTTCGTCCTGCTCAATAGCCCCAACGAGGCGCTCACCGCCAAGAGCTTTCCGACCTCGACGCCCAGGCACGCATGCTCGATGCTATGGCTCTCGGCCCCGAGGCCGTGCTCGTCACCCACGGCAGCGGCGTCTACGGCGACATCGAGGCCGGCCGCGAGCGCTGGGCGCGCATCTGGAAGCGGCTCGCTGAAAAGATCCGCCGCCGCCTGGTGCTCGAGAACGATGACACCCGCTACGGCGTGTCCGACACGCTCTGGATCCACCAGCGCACCGGCGTGCCCCTCGTGTTCGACTACCTCCAAAACCGCCAGACCGGCAAAGTCGAGCCGGTCCAGGCCGTGCCAGTATGGACCGGGCACTCGGACTACATCAGCCCCTTTGAGTTCATCGGCTTCATGCGCGGCGCCGCGTCCCTGCCGGACTTCGACGTTATGCTCGGGAGCAAGCGCAAGGACGTAGCCCTCCTCCGCTGCACGAGGACCCGCGCCGCCGCGCCCCGACGTCGCCTCGCGCTTCGCCTCGTAGCAACCCTGGCATACTCCTTGCACCCGTATATCATCAGTGGGGGATGAGGGGATCAGTCGTGAGGGTAGACGGCCCGAGCCATGTGTCCGCGCAGGGCTGGAGGCCAGGCACCCTTTGAGTGACCCCGAGAAAATGCTTCAGCCCTTTACACCGGCAGGGCTGCTCTGTTCAACTGCAGGAGACAAACCCATGCATCACGAGAAGACGCGCGACGACGACCTGCTGCACGATATGGGCGACCTGCCCGCCACTCCGGATCTGTACGAGGAGGAGCACCGCAGAAGGCGGACGCTACGTACCACCGTGATTGTGTCGGCCCTCTTGGTCGCCGTCGCCGCAATCATCACCGTGGTCCTGCTGCGCCGCAGGCCCCAGGGCCTTGTGGCTGCTCGCCACGCGCTCACGCAGACCCCGCGCAGCATCGGTGCCACCGCGCGGGCCGTGCGCCTGGGCGCGCCCTCACTGGTGGAGCGCGGGGCCCTGCGCGTGGAGGAGGTCGCCCGCGAGCTGCGCGGTGTCGCCCCGTCGGTCATCGAGCAGAAAGGGCGCGAGATCGAGGCTCTCGGCAGGGCGCTGCGCATCGAGGGCGCCAAGGCAACCGTCCGCGGCGTTGACCGGATCGAGGACTACGCTCGCTCCGTGCGCCGCGCCATGCCGCCTGCGAGGCGTCGCGCAGCCTGAGACAATCGATCACCAGCGGATGCGGGGAGGCGCTACCTCCCCGCATTGTATTTGACTAGCGACCTTTTTCCCGCTACAATATGCCGGTTAGAGCGGGTGTTACACCGCTTTTTTGTGTAGTGGCGTAACGAGACGCCCATCGTAACGAGCAACGCATGTTTGAGAGTCTCTCCGATCGCCTTCAGGCGGTCTTCCAGAAGCTCGGCGGCAAGGGCAAGCTCACCGAGGACGACGTCCGCGAGGCCATGAAGCAGGTGCGGCTCGCCCTGCTCGAGGCCGACGTCAACCTGAAGGTAGTGAAAGAGTTTGTCGCGCGCGTCACCGAGCAGGCGATCGGCGAGGAGGTCACCAAGAGCCTGACGCCGGCACAGCAGGTGATCAAGATCGTGCACCAGGAGCTGATCAACCTCCTGGGCAACGAGAGTGTCGCCCTGGCCGAGGCCAAGCCCGGCCCCACGGTGCTCATGCTCGTGGGCCTGCAAGGCGCCGGCAAGACGACCCATGCCGCCAAGCTCGCGCTGCACCTGCGCAAGAAGGGCAAGCGCCCGCTACTGGTCGCGGCGGACGTCTACCGGCCGGCCGCCATCACCCAGCTCGAGTCGCTCGGCCGGCAGCTCAATATCCCGGTCTACTCCGAGGGAACACAGTCCAGCCCGCCCGCCATCGCCCGCAACGGGCTCCAGCGCGCGCGCAGCGAGGGCCTCACCCACGTGATTGTGGACACGGCCGGCCGCCTCCAGATCGACGAGCTGCTCATGGCCGAGCTCGAGCAGATCGTCGAAGGCGTGCAGCCCACCGAGAAACTCCTGGTGGTAGACGCCATGATCGGCCAGGAGGCCGTGCGCGTCGCCGAGGAGTTCAACCGGCGCGTCGGGCTCTCCGGCGTCATCTTCACCAAGGTCGACGGCGACGCCCGCGGCGGCGCGGCGCTCTCCGTCCGCTCCGTCACCGGTGTGCCGATCAAGTTCCTCGGCACCGGCGAGAAGGTCGAGGCCAACACCCTCGAGCCGTTCCACCCGGACCGGCTGGCCTCACGCATCCTCGGCATGGGAGATGTCCTGTCGCTCATCGAGCGCGCCGAGCAGGTGTACGACGAGGAGCAGGCCAAGAAGATGCAGAAGAAGCTCGTCAAGGGCTCCTTCGACTTCGAGGATTTCCTGCAGTCGATGCAGCAGATGCGCAAGCTCGGCCCGCTCAACCAGATCCTGGCGATGATCCCCGGTATGGGCCAGATGGCCCGCGACGAGGAGCTTGTCAGCGAGAAGGAGCTCAAGCGCATCGAGGCGATCATCTTCTCGATGACACCCAAGGAGCGCCGCAACCCCGATATCATCAAGGGGTCGCGCAAGGAGCGCATCGCGAAGGGCAGCGGCACCCAGGTGCAAGATGTCACCGCGCTCGTCAACCAGTTCCGTCAAATGCAGCGCATGATGAAGAAGCTCGGCGGCGGCGGCCGCGGCGGGCAGATCGATCCGCGCGAGCTCATGAAACGGATGCGATTCTAGTCGTTCGTATTCTGTCTATTAGCAGCATTATCTTTGGAGGCCACACACATCCATGGTTACCATTCGTCTGCGACGCCAGGGCAAGACTAAGCAGCCGTCCTACCGCATCGTCATTGCGGACAAGCGCGCCCCGCGCGATGGCAAGTTCATCGAGATCATCGGCCACTACAACCCGGTGCGCCAGCCCAAGGAGCTCGTGGTCAAGCAGGACCGCGCCCGCTACTGGCTCGGCGTCGGCGCTCAGCCGTCCGACACCGTCGTCCGCCTGCTCAAGCAGGTCGGCGTGATGGACGAGAACGGCAAGGCCACCGAGGCCCCGGCCGAGACGCCCGCCCCGGCGACCCAGCCGGCCTAGAAGGCTGTACGAAGGACCAACACAAGACCAAGGCCATCGTCGCGCACTTCGTCGCTGGTCCTTGGTCTTTGGTCTACCTGAGAGGCCAACATGAAAGCACTGCTCGAGTACATGGCGCGCAATCTGGTCGATAATCCCGAGGCCGTCTCGATCAAAGAGCGCACCGGTCGCTACACCGTCACCTACGAGCTCACCGTCGCCCCCGATGAGACCGGCAAGGTCATCGGTCGCAGCGGCAGGGTGGCAAAGGCAATCCGTGACCTGATGAGCGTCGCCGCGGCGCGCCAGAACAAGCGCGTCCACGTCGACATCGAGTGATTCCGGACTCATGACAGCTCCCACACCCACCCCCGAAGAGACACTGCTCATCGGCGTGATCACATCTGCGCAGGGCCTGAAGGGCCAGGTCAAGATGCGCGCCATCACCAATAACCCCGGCCACCTCCTGCGCATCCGCACCATCTACCTCGGCCCGAAGCTCCAGCCGTACCGCCTGCTCAAAGTCCACGAGCCGAAGCCTGGCACACTGGTGCTTACGCTCGCTGGCGTCGAGAACCGCACCACCGCCGAGGGCCTGCGCGCCTCCGAGGTCTTCATCCTCGAGCGTGACGCCGCGCCCCTCGACTCGGACGAGTACTTCATCCACCAGCTCTACGGCCTGCTTGTCCTCCTTGAGGACGGCACGGAGCTCGGCAAGGTGCGCGAGGTGCTGGAGACCGGAGCCAACGAGGTGCTGGTCGTTACACGCCCCGGCCAACCCGACGCGCTCATCCCCATGATCCGCGATGTTGTGCAGAACCTCGATATCGCCGGCGGCCGCATCACCATCCGCCCTATGGAAGGACTGCTGTAGCGGCTGCACCGCCCCAGCCGCTACAGCCGGGGCGGTAGAAGTCTGCTCATTGCGCCTTCACCGCCAGCATGCTAGAATCATCGTGAGGGGCCTCTCACGCCTCGCGTCACTCCCACCGCGCCACGCACGAGAACACGCATGCCAGAGCAGTCCGTCTCCCCACCACGCGCGAAGGTCCGGCTTCCGGGCCTCGATCCTGACGCCACACCCGTGATCGGCCTCGGCCTCGGCCTCGCCGGTCTCCTCCTCGGCCTGCGACCTCGGCTCGCGCCGTGGCCCCTCGCGGCGGCCGCAGCCGCAGCCGCCCTGCTCTACCGTGACCCCCAGCGACACACTCCACAGGTCGCGGGCGCGCTCTTTGCGCCGGCGGACGGCACGGTGCTGGCGGTGGACGAGCAGTACGAGCACCGGTTCCTTCACACCGACGCTGTTCGCCTGACGATTAGGGTATCCCCGCTGGACGTCCCGGTGCTGAGAAGCCCGCTCGCCGGTGTGGTGACGTACCTCGAGCATATCGCGGGCGAGCCGCCGTGGCAGCTCTACAGCTCGGGCAGAGCGCGCCGCGAGCGCCAGTATATCGGCATCTCCGGGGACGAAGGGTTGGTGCTGCTCTCGATTACGGCAGGCCCGCTCGCGCGCCACATCCGCCGCCACGTGGCGCTCGGCGAGCGCGTTCTGGCCGGTGCGCGGCTAGCTACCGCCCGCTTCGGCAGTTCTGTAGAGCTCCTCCTGCCACGTGATATCGTCGAAGCGATGCCTGTGCGAGGTGACATGCTGCAGGCGGGGGTGAGCCCGGTGGGCGAGGTAGCCCCACTGTAGGCCCCATCGCGCTACCGTCGCTCCTATCGCCTCTGGCTCCAGTACGTCTCCACCTCACGTGCCAGCTCCGGGTCATCTCGTCGCTTGAGGATACCGGCCGGATAGCCAATCATCTTCGCCACATCCCCCACGAGCCGTATCAGCGGCACCAGTGCGGCCGCGCGTGCTCGCTCCGTTGGGCGAAGCCCAGGCGCACGTCGACTCAAACGGCGCACGGGCGAGGCACTGTAAGCGAGCGCGCCGGCGACCGGTAGCCCGAGCACCCACGGGCGGCGCATCCCAGACAACAGCATCACCACCAGCGCAGCGTAGACCGCGTAGCGCAGCGCGTGGCGCCTCGGCCAGAGCCGCGCCACCCCGTCGCCGCGCGCGTAGAGGTAGTACTGCCGCGCGAAGGCTCGCAGCGAGGAGCGCGGCCGGAAGTGGACAAGCGCGCCGGGCACAAATGCGAAGCGGTAGCCCGCCTGCTTCAGCGCCATATCGTACAGCAGGTCCTCGCAGTGGCTGGCCCACTCCGGGTAGCCTCCCACCGCCTCCCACGCCTCCCGCCGGAACGCGACGGACTGGCCGAACGGCAGGAACGAGACCGGGTCCACCTCGCTCGCGTCACGGTAGTTCGTCGCGGCGAGCGCCACCTCGAACAGGCTGCGCGGCGCAGGCCGGAAGAACCCGCCCACCACATCGGCCTCGCCGCGCTCAATGGGCGCCACGATCCGCTCGAGCCAGTGCGGGTCGAGCGTCAGGCCGGCGTCAGTACACGCCACGATCCCGCCGCGCGCGTGGCGGATTGCATTATTTCGGCCCGATGGTATATTGTGTCCGCCACGCACGAGCCGCACCTGATGGCCGGCCGCCACGTACCGCTCGACAATCGTGGCCGTCCCATCGTGGCTACCGCAGTCGTTGACCACTATCTCGTCGGGCTGGCGCGTCTGCGCCAGCATCGAGTCGAGCAGGGCGGCGATATTATCGGCCTCGTTAAGCACCGTGCAGACGATCGAGACCAGGGATGTTGGACTCATCACAGCGCGCTCCGTTCGCCAGGGGAACCCTGGGTCCATCGAGAAAGAAAGGCCACCGATGCGTCGTACTGACACGCTCCGCCTCGGCGTGCTGCTGGCGGCCGTGCTGCTCGCAGCCTCCTGTGGCAACCAGCCGACGAGCTCCAGCCCCGCGCCGACGCTCGCCGTGACAGCGCCGCTGGCAGAGCCTACCCGGTCTGCTGCGGCCGCTCCAGACGCCACAGCCGCTGCGCCGCCTGCGACTGCGCCGACGGTGGCGCCCGCGGTAGCAGCTGGCATCCCGCGCGGCCGAACGCCCGAGGGGTACAATTATCTCGGCAGCCCTGACGCCCCGGTGACCCTTCAAGACTTCTCGGACTTCTTCTGAACGGCCTGTGCTTTCCACGTTGTGGAAACAGAGCCGAAGATTGTCGAGAGCTACATTGCCGCCGGCAAGGTCCGCCTGGTCTATCGCCACCTGCTTCAGCTCGGTGAGGGATCGCTGCGCGCCGCAGAGGCCGCCGAGTGCGCCGGCGACCAGGAGAAGTTCTGGGAGATGCGCCGCGCGATCTACGAGGGCCAGGCTGAGATCTATAGCAGCTCGACCCCCGAGGCGGCGCTCGCCGTCTTCGCGCAGGACATCGGGCTCGAGATTGGCGCCTACAACGACTGCATGGTGGCCGGCAAGCACCGTGAGGCCATCCAGGCGGACTTTCAGGCCGCCCAGGACGCGGGCGTGAGGTCCCGCCCAGTCTTCGACATCAACGGCACACGCCTGATCGGCGCCAGGCCGTTCGAGGATTTCGAGCAGACCATCGATGCCGCGCTTGGCGAGTGATGTGCGGGTGATTATGCCACAGACACAGAAAGAGCATAGAGAGGTTCTCCCCCTCTATGCTCTCTCGTTCGGGAAGGTCGGCTAGCTCTGGCGCTGGCACACCTGGCATAGCCCGTAGACCTCGAGCCAGTGGCCGTCGACGCGGAAGTTCAGCCGCCGCGCGAGGCCGCCCAGGATCTCGTCGATGTGGCACCCCTCGAAGGCCACAACGGTGCCACAGTTCTTGCAAACCATGTGGTGCTGGTGGCCGCCCTCGACGGGGACGTAGGCGTGCTCGGACGCCGTCGCCGTCTCCTTCGAGGCACTCCAGTGCACACGTGACAGCCAGCCGTCGTCGAGCAGCAGGTCGACAGTGCGATAGATCGTCGCCCGCCCGATCGGCCCCCGCTCACCACCTAGATCCTTGAAAAGCTGCTCGGCACTGAAGGGCTGCGTGTACTGCGTAATGCGATCCAGTATCGCCCGGCGCGGTCCAGTCACCCGGTGACCCTGAGCGCTGAGGTCTGCCAGCACTTTTTCGGTCCAGGACATGTAAGGGGCTCCTCTGAGGCTAGGACGATGCAAGGTTGAAACTTCATCATTATATCACGAGTCACAGTGTGCTTTTCCGGTTATGATATAGTCATAGAAGCCGTTGTTCACGCTCGCGCCGGGGATGACCAACACCTGTCGCGGACGTAAGGATTGATACATGCCCCGAAAAGATCTCTTTATCCCGCTCCTCATCCTGGTGGTAGGTCTCGTCTGCACAGCCACTGTGCTCGCGCGCGCCGAGCAGATCCCAATCGGCAGATCGCAGGGATACACCGCCCCAACCCAGACAGCGCAGACCGGGGGCTACCCGGCTCCCACGACTGCCGCACGAGCGCCGGGTCAGCCGACACCAGGCGCTCTGCCCACGTCGCAGACACAGGTCACCACAACCGTCACGCTGAGTGTCCCGCCAACGTTGGCGCCCACACTCACCCCCACGCTCCCTCTGGCCGTTCAGGCGCCCACTGCTCCGGCCACACCAACGCCGACCTTCGCGCTCGTCGGAGACGTCGTCTGCAACCCGGGCGTGCAGCTCTCTATCGCCGGCACAGGTCCGCCGCGGGCGCCCATTATGCTTTACTTCGGCCAGCGCATCGTGGGCGGCGGGAGCATCGAGGCTGACGGGAGCTTCACCCTGCCCCTCGTCGTGGGAAGCGAGCGCGCCGGCTCCTACCCGGTCTCGGTGCGCGTGCGCGGCAGCGGCCAGGTGCTGACGCAGTTCACCTGCAGCGTGCCGCCGGTCACGCCCACGCCCGTCCCCGGCAGGCGCCTGTTCCCGTAGGCCCTTGCGTCTTTGTACGGTCTATGCTATGTTCTACAGCAGTGGAGTGTCGCCTGAAAGGGGGACGTCGCAGGTGCCGGAGACCATGGCGCGGGCAGGCTGGGAGCGTTGGGCGGCGCTGATACGGAGCGCTCTGGAACCCGGCCCCGCGATCACGCCGGACCAACTGCTCCTCGTGCATGACGTGTCCGGCCGGACGCTGCGCCCGCTCGAGCCGCCCCCCGGCTCAGCGCCCCGGCCGGGTGCGGTGCTGATCCTGCTCTACCCCGACGGAGACGACCTCCGCCTGCCGCTCACCGTCCGCAGCGACCACCTCCCCAACCACCGTGGCGAGGTATCTCTCCCCGGCGGCGCAACCGACCCAGGCGACGCGGGGCCCACCGAGACGGCGCTGCGCGAGTGCCACGAGGAGCTCGGCGTGAGCCCTACGACGATCGACGTCTGGGGCGCGCTCACACCAATCTACATCCCACCGAGCAACTTCCGCATCACGCCGGTCGTCGGCTTCAGCGCCCTGCCCCCGGCCCTGCAAGTAAACGACGGCGAGGTCAGCGCGGTCATCACGGTGACGCTCCGCGAGCTGCTGGACCCGGCGACCGTAGTGGTGGAGCAGTGGACCCTCCGCGGCTATGAGGCCTTCGTCCCCTTCTTCGCCATCGCCGGCCATAAAGTGTGGGGCGCCACCGCGCTCATGCTGAGCGAGCTGGTCGCCAGAATCCGCCGCCTGTAAAGACGACCAGAGGAGGATCGCACTATGACCATCGATGAGGCCATCGCCGACCTGTCGGCTCGCATCAAGGAGGTGAGCGCCGATGCGGTGGTACGCGTCCAGCGACGCTCGAAGGAGGAGGCGACCATCCGCGCCTACGCCCATGCGGACCAGGAGACCGCCATCAAGGAGGCCACCCAGGAGACGACGCTCCGCTTGCTCACCGAAGAGGGCCTGGATGTCCAGGTGCTGGTGTACGATATCGCGACGTCGCTGCCCCCCGAGCAGCCGTAGCCGCGCAGCCGCGCAGGCGGCGTGATAGCACAGCTGGGAAGGCGCGCGGACAGGTAGACCTGCCCGCGCGCTCCGTCCCCGAGACCAAAGGAACGCCATGATCTCGCTCGGACAAATTGGCAAGACGGCCGGCATCCTGCTGGGAACCGCCGCCGGACTCGCCGGGATCGGCGCCCTCGCCGCCCTCCGACGGCCGCTGCCCCGCACCTCGGGCACCCTGCCGCTCCCCGGCCTCCAGTCCCCCGTCCAGGTCATCCGCGACCGCTGGGGCGTGCCACACATCTACGCTGCCTGCAACGCAGACCTCTTCATGGCTCAGGGCTATGTCCACGCCCAGGACCGGCTCTGGCAGATGGAGTTCCAGCGCCACGTGGCCTATGGCGAGCTGGCAGAGCTCTTCGGCGCCATCGCCCTCGACTCGGACCGCTTTGTGCGCGTCCTCGGGCTCGGCCGCGTGGCCCGCCGCGAGGTCGAGCTCCTCTCCGACGATGCCCGCGTCGCCATCGAGGCGTACACCCGCGGCATCAATACCTTCATCGAGCAGCACGCCGGCAACCTGCCCATCGAATTCACCGTCCTCCGCCTCCGCCCGCGCCCCTGGCACCCTGCCGACGTGCTCGCTTGGACGAAGGTCATGGCGCTCCAGCTCTCCGATAACTGGAAGCAGGAGCTCCTCCGCGCTCGCGTCGTCGCCGCCGTCGGCCCTGAGCGCGCGGCGACCATCGATCCGGCCTACGACGACACCCACCCGCTGATCATCCCGCACGGCGCCCACTACAGCCCCACTATGGGCGAGGCCGCTCTCGATCGCGCCACCGCCGCCCGACACTACATCCCCGACAGCGCCGGCCAGGGCAGCAACGCCTGGGCCGTCTCGCCCCACCGCAGCGCCACCGGCCGCCCCCTGCTGGCCAACGATCCCCACATGCCGATCCAGACCCCCTCGGTCTGGTACGAGATGCATCTCAGCGGCGGCGACTACCACGTCACAGGGATCAGCTGCCCCGGCGGCCCGTTCATCGCCATCGGCCACAACGAGCACATCGCCTGGGGCATGACCACCGCCTACGTCGATATCCAGGACCTCTACATCGAGCGCTTCGACCCGCAGGACCCAGCCGGCCTGCGCTACGAGCACCAGGGGCGCTGGGAGCAGGCCGAGCTCATCCGCGAGGAGATCGCCGTCCGCGGGCAGCGCGAGGTGGTCATCGAGGAGGTGCGCGTCACGCGCCACGGCCCGGTCATCACCCCCTGCGTGCCCACCGCCGGCGACGACGCCGAGCAGCCACTCGCCCTGCGCTGGACGGTCCTCGACCCCACCACCGCCCTCGAGACATTCATGCGCCTCAACCGTGCCAGCGACTGGGAGTCGTTCTGCGCGGCGCTCGCCGACTTCAACTTCCCGCCGCACAACTTCACCTACGCCGACGTCGAGGGTCACATCGGCTACGCCCTCGGCGGGCGCGTCCCACGCCGCGCGTCCGGCGACGGCAAGCTCCCCGCGCCCGGCTGGACCGGCGAGTACGAGTGGCAGGGCTTCCTCCCACCGTCCGCGCTGCCCCACGCGCTCGACCCGGCCGAGGGGTTCGTCACCAACGCCAACAACCGCATCGTCGGCGACGACTACCCCCACCCGATCCCCGGCGAGTGGCTCAACGGCTACCGCGCCGCCCGCATCCGCGACCTGCTGCTCCAGACGCCCGCTCACGATAGCGAGAGCTTCGCCCGCATCCAGGGCGACCTCCGCAGCCTCCCCGGCCTCGAGCTCGCCGCGCTCGCCGGGCGCCTGCCCGCGCCCACTCCCCTCGCCCAAGAGGCCCGCGATGCCCTCGCCGCCTGGGACGGCGACCTCACCCCATCGTCCGTCGGCGGCACGATCTACGCCCGCCTCCGCCAGCGCCTGCTCACCGCCGCCCACGCCGACATCGCGGGCGTCCTCGATATCGTCGCAGGGCTCGGCGCCTTCGCCACCCTCCCCGGCCAGGACTTCCTGCGACGCACCCTGCCGCAGATCCTCCGCCGCCTCGCCGCGCGCGACGACAGCCACCTGCCGCCCGGCCGGACCTGGGACGGCGTCATCGCCGAAGCGTGGTCCACCGCCGTAGCCGAGCTGCAGGCCGAGCTCGGCGACGATGTCGCTCAGTGGCGCTACGGCCGCGCGCACGCCCTCACCGTGCGCCACCCGCTTGGCGCCCTGCCCGCACTCGCCTCGATATTCAACCGCGGCCCGTTCCCCACAGGCGGCGACGACGATACCGTCTGGATGGGGTACGCGCCTCGTGAGTACGCCAGCGCGCCGATCTACGTCGGCCCCTCCTACCGCCAGATCTGCGACACCGGCGACTGGGACCGCAGCCAGAGCATCCAGGCCGTCGGCCAGTCCGGGCACCCCGGTAGCCTCCACTACAGTGACTTTGTCCAGCCCTGGCTCAACCTGCAGTACCACCCCATGCCCTGGAGCCGCACGCGCGTTGAGGAGGTCGCCGCCGCCCGCATGACGCTCGCGCCCGGCAAGCAGTAGCTCCCTCAGAACAGTAGATCCATCTCCGCTCCCCGCTTCGTATAGCTAGTGGGGAGTGTCCGGCCTCCGTCCTTCTTCGCGTCATGCTATCGGCCCGCCCCCAGGTACAAGACGCAGTAGAAGGAGCACCCTATGCGACGGTTCCTGTGGCCCACGGCCCTCGCCCTGGTCTTCGCCGCCCTGCTGGCGCACGCCGCGCCGACAGCCCGCGCGGCCGAGACCTTCCCCTCGATCATCGATCTGCCGGACGGCTTCCAGCCCGAGGGCGTCGTCACCGGCCGCGGCCCGATCATCTACGCCGGCTCGCTCGCCAACGGCGCGATCTACGCCGCCGACCTCCTCACCGGTGAGAGCGAGATCCTCGTCCAGGGTCAGCCCGGCCGCGTCGCCGTCGGCCTCAGCTTCGACGACCGCACCGGCTACCTGTTCGTGGCCGGCGGCCCCACCGGCATCGCCTCGGTCTACGACACCGCCACCGGCACGCTGGTCCAGCAGTACACGCTCGGCGCCGGCTTCATCAACGACGTGATCGTCACCCGCGACGCGGCGTACTTCACCAACTCAGCGCAGGCTGTGCTGTACGTCCTGCCGCTCGGGCCCGGTGGCAGCCTCCCCGCCCAGGGCGACGTCCAGACCATCCCGCTCAGCGGCGACTGGCAGCAGGTCGCGGGATTCAACGCCAACGGCATCGAGGCCACCCCCAACGGCAAGACGCTGATCGTCGTCAACAGCTCGCTCGGCGCGCTCTTCACCGTTGACCCCAGCACCGGCATTGCCACACGGATCGACCTCGGCAGCGCGAGCGTCTCGAACGGCGACGGGCTCCTGCTCGACGGCAAGACCCTCTACGTCGTCCGCAACCGCCTCAACCAGATCGCCGCCGTGCGCCTCTCGTCCGACTACTCCTCCGGCCAGATTGTGGACACCATCACCAGCCCAGACTTCCGCGTCCCAACCACCGTCGCCGAGTTCAGGAATGGGCTCTACGCCGTCAACGCGCGCTTCGGCACGGCGCCCAGCCCGAGCGTCGACTACGAGATCGTCCGCGTCGACAAGCGCTAGAGGCTGTTATGCACTTTGGCCTTTGAGCGTGGTAGACTCAAAGGATGACACGAAAAGCCTATCCGAGTGACGTCAGTGATGACGAGTGGGCGTTCGTCGCGCCGTACCTGACGCTGATGAAGGAAGACGCGCCGCAACGCGAGCACTCACTGCGCGAGGTTTTCAACGGCGCGCGCTGG
>JBDLTZ010000297.1:0-3269 GCA_039805565.1 Chloroflexota bacterium
CCGCTCCGTGAAAAGCATCCGCCTGCGCGACGATCTGATCGTGAAGATCGACACGCTGGCGGCGCGGGAGCGGCGCAAGATCTACGAGATTGTCGAGGAGGCGCTGGTGCGGTACTTGGAGCAGCGCCAGCAGGCGTAGGGCGCCGTGGCAAAGGAACTGTTGCCCCCCACCACCGTACATGCGCCGAGAGCCGCTCATCATTGGAACCGCGCTGATGAACATGCTGCTGTCTCGCAATCGCGCCGCGCTGCTCGCTCTTGTGACCGGGCTGGCGGGTATATTCGCGAACATCGCTGTTGGCTCGCTCCCGGAGGTGTGGAAAGGGTATCTCTGGGTCGCCTGGATACCGTTCGTTCTGGCCACGCTGCTCACTGTCGTCCTCAGCTTGCCTAACGATGACGAGCGTGGCTACGAGGGCAAGAAGCACCGTCTCCTTGAGATTGTCCGATCGCAGACGCAGGAGGAGCTGCGCCAGAAGCTGTTCTATCCGGCCCACGTGCATGACCCACAGGCTGACTACCGGCTCACGCTCACAGTCGAGCCACGCCCTGATCTGCTGCCACAGCCGTCCTTGCTCCGGGAGCACCCCGACGCACCGCCTCTGCCTATCTCGCCAGGTACGCCCATCGCGCGGATCTTCGAGGACAGTGGCCGCTCGCTGCTGATCGTTGGGGAGCCTGGCGCCGGGAAATCGACGCTGCTCCTGGAGTTGGCCCTGGCGCTCGCCAATAGCGCTACGGGGCAAGCGCTCCCTGAGCGCGTTCCGGTGGTGCTCAACCTGGCCTCGTGGGCGCAGCGACGGGCGCCGCTGACAGAGTGGCTGGTCGAGGCGCTCGAAGCGCGCTATGGAGTGGGGCGTACAGTAGGGCGGCGCCTGGTGGCCGACGACGCGCTTATCCCGCTTTTGGACGGGCTGGACGAGCTGGACAAGGACGCACGGGGCGCGTGTGTAGAGGCAGTTTCTACCTTTGTTTCCCGTACCCTGACGCCGATTGCTGTGTGCAGCCGTGTGAAGGAGTATGAGGAGCTTGTCGAAACCGAGTCTATGGGGCGGTTTGCCCGGCGGCTGGCGCTGCGTGAGGCCCTCTGCGTTCAGCAGCTGGAGGCAGCGCAGATCGAGGCGTACCTCGCAATGCACAGTACGACATTAGCGGGGGTAGCGCATGCCTGGCGGTCAATGCCCGTGCTGCGTGTGGTCCTGACAACGCCGCTGATGCTGAATGTCGCGGCTATAGCCTTTGATGATGCCTCCGTTGTTGACGTATCAGCCGCAGACGAAGCGGGTTTGCGTCGCCAGCTATGGGCGAGCTACATCAGACGGATGCTCGACCGGCCAGGAGGTAAGGGCGCGACGGAGGACACAACGTTGTACCGACAGTTGCGCTGGCTCGCACGGGTGATGGCGCGGCGCAATCTGACGACTCTTTACATCGAGCGAATGCAGCCAGGTTGGCTCCCGCGCTCTGCGTTCCGTGCATATCGCCTGGCATACGTGCTAGCGTACATACTGGCATTCGGATTGGTGTTCGGGCTGGTGTCCGGGCTGGTGTCCGGGCTGGCGGTAGGGCTGGTGTTCGGGCTGGTGTTAGCGCTGGACGAGACCGGGTTTCTCGATGCGCCGCAAGGAGCACGCCTTAACTGGCGTGGCGCGTTGACGTTCGGGCTGGTGTTAGGGCTGGTGTTAGGGCTGGTGGGAGGGCTGGTGGGAGGGCTGGCGACGAGTGGGTGGGTTACTGATCAGATTGATGAACGCGGGCTTACTCGTCCGAACGAGGGAATGTTTCGAAGTGCGTTCCAGGCGCTGCGTGCTGGCCTCACCGGTGGTCTATCGGGCGCACTTGTTGGCTTCGTTGCGGTTCAACTAAACACGTTTTTCGACGCCGTGGACGTATCTACACTGCCAGAAAACTTGCCTCTTTTACTTGCTGTCCTTGGCGTCTACTACGGTGCTTGGAGTAGTGGCGGGAGGGCATGCCTACATCATCTAGCTTTGCGCTGGGCATTATGGCTGCACCTTTTAGGCCCCCTGCACTACAGCATGTTTCTCGATGATGCTGCGCGTCGTCTGCTTTTAAGGCGGGTGGGTGGTGGTTACGAGTTTTGGCACCGTGAGCTGCGCGATATCCTGGCAGCGGAAGCTCCGCGCCTATAGGCCAAAGTGTGGAGCTCCCTTGTGTGCCCCCTTTGCACAATGGGGGCTTCATTTGAAGCCCCCTTCGACGTGGTGAGAGGTCTATGACCACGGCACTTCATCAGCACATCGTCCCTTTTTATGGCGACGATCTGGTTGCCGTCCAGCAGCCGGATGGTACCATCCTTGTCCTGTTCTCGCGCCTCTGCGATAACCTGGGCCTGCGCCGCTACTCGCAGGCCCGCCGTGTGCAGAGCCACACGATCTTGCGGGAGGGGTTCGTCGAGTTGATGATCCAGACCGAGGGCGGCCCGCAGGTCGCGCAGTGCCTCCGCATTGACTTGCTCCCGCTCTGGCTCTCGGGCATCCAGGCCAGCAAGGTGAAGCAGGGTATCCAGGAGAAGCTTGTACGTTACCAGCGCGATGCGGCTCAAGTGCTCTGGCAGGCGTTCAAGCCCAGAATTCTCGTCGATGAGCAGGGCGACGAGCTTACGGTCTCAACGGACGCCGAGCTGGCGCAGCTCGTGCAGATCGCGGAGATGGGCCGCGCTATCACGCGGATGGCGGAGGAGCAGCTAGAGTTGCGCCGCCGGGTGGACGCCGCGGCTCGCGCCTTCAAGACGATGCGCGCCGACATCGCGAATGTGCAGGTGCGTCTGGGTGTGCTCGAAGACAAGCTTCACCCGGCCGCGTACATCACCGACGTCCAGGCGGCTGAGGTATCGAGCCAGGTCAAGGCGCTTGCCGAACTGCTGACCGGGAAGGATGCCAGCAAGAACCACTACCAGGGGATCTTCGGCGAGCTCTACCGCCGCTATGGGGTGGCGAGCTACAAGACGATCCGGATTGAACAGTACCCCGCCGTGCTAGCGTTCCTGGCCGACTGGCGAGCCTCTATCGGTGCGAGCTGACAGCGAATAGTGCAGCAGCGCGCTGCACTATTCGCTGTCAGCTTCGAGTGACTGTTTGAGGACTGGCGATGTATAACGATGACTGAACACCCCGATACCCCCACTCCCCAGGACCTCGACCCGCTGACCGTGGGTGAGCTGATCACGCTGGAGGAGGCCGCTAAGTATGCCGGTCTCACGCGTGGCACACTTCAGGACTACGTTCGCCGTGGGAGGCTGCGCGCCA
>JBDLTZ010000298.1:0-3544 GCA_039805565.1 Chloroflexota bacterium
GATGCCCCGCCGACCGGCCCGCTCGCGCACCAGGGTCAGCGCATTGTCGATGGCGCCGGGCAGGTCGAAGTCCGTCGGCTCGAGCTCCATCCGCCCCGCCTCGATCTTCGACAGGTCGAGGATGTCGTTCACGAGCCCGAGCAGATGCTCGCCGGAGGAGTGGATGTTCTCCACGAACCGCATCTCCTTCTCGTTGAGTCGGTCGGCGAGCCGCGCGCGGAGGATGTCGGAGAATCCGATGATCGCGTTGAGCGGGGTGCGGAGCTCGTGGCTCATGTTGGCAAGGAAAATACTCTTGGCCTTGCTGGCGGCCTCGGCGGCGTCGCGGGCGAGGGAGAGAGCGCCGTTGGCCTGCTCAAGCTCGGCGGTGCGCCGGGCAACGCGCTGCTCGAGGGTGCGAGCCAGACGCTCAAGCTCGTGGTTGGCGCGCACGGTCTCCTGGTAGAGACGGGCGTTCTCGATGGCGGAGGCCGCCTGGCTGGCGAAGATTGCCAGCACGTCCACATCGCGCTGGTCGAAGCGCCCGCTGACCGAGCGTGCGTCGGCGTAGAGCATGCCCACCAGCCGGCCGCGCGAGCTGAGCGGCACGCAGAGGATGGAGCGCAGGTGCAGCTCGATGTCGTCACCCGCCAGGGCGAGCCCCTCGTCCGTGAGGGCGTCCTGGAGCAGCACCGGCTGGCGCGACTGGGCCACGGCGCCGACGACGGTCTGGCTGATATCACCGTGGGAGCGCAGCTCGCCGTCGCCGAAGCCCCGGAGCGCGGCGTGGCGGGCCTGTCCGTCGTCATCGGCGAGGGCGAGGAAGCCGCGCTCGGCGCCAGTGAGCTCGATCGCCTGATCGATCACGAACGCGAGCAGGGCGTCGAGCTCGCGCAGCTCGCCCATGGTGAGGCTGGCGTCAAGGACGCGCCGCAGGACGCCGCGGATCTGGTCGGACTCGGGCACGACCCCCTCGGGGGTCTCGGCGGTATCGAGCATGCCGCCGGCGCTGCGGCGGGCCACCTGGCGCACATACTCGGCGTTGATGGCGCTGTTGACGGTCACCTTGCTGAGGTAGCTGCGGCGCAGGCTCTCGTCGCTGAGCGACGCGACGGCGGCAAGGGTGGCGTCGTGGGCGCGGCGCAGGCATGCCCAGGCATCATCGATCTCACCCTCGCACGCCCCGGTGGTGCCGGCGCCGGCCGTGAGGGCGCGGTAGCGCTGCCACCAGACCTCCTGCGGCGGGTGCTCGTCACAGGGGCCGTGCTCTTCGAGCAGATCCGCGGCCTCGCGGGTGCGGGCGCGGGCCTCGGCCACATCCCCCGTGTCCAGGGCGGCGGCGCCGAGCCACGCCAGGGCAGCGGGCAGCGCGGGGAGGTCCGCGGCACGGTGGAGCTGCACGGCGCGGGCGAGGGACTCGCGGGCAGCGCAGGGACGGGCCTCGGCCAGCGCGAGGCGACCGTGGGTGATCCAGAGGCGGGCGGCGGCTGGGCTGCCGGGGGCGATCAGGTCGCACGCCTCGGCGAGAAGGGCGGCAGCGGCGTGGTGCTCGCCAAGCTCGACGAAGACGCGCGCGAGGCGCTCGAGGCAGGAGGAGAGGGCAGCAGCGTCGCCCTCGGCGCGGGCGGTGGCCACGGCGTGCTCAAGGCTCTGGCGGGCGCGGCGGTAGAGGCCGAGGCGTGCGTGGGCCGATCCGAGGCGCGCGTAGGCGCGGGCCTCCCCCTCGCGCTCGCCGATCTGGCGCCGGATGGCGAGGGCCTGCTCGAGGGACGCCAGGGCGTGCGCGAGGTCACCGCCGCCCTCACCGAGGGCGTAGAGGGCATCGGCCTCGGCGCGGCGGTCGCCGGCGCGGCGGGCCTGTGCGAGCGCGTCCTCGAGAGGTCTGCGGGCGACCGCCGGGTCCCCCTGGTCGCGGGAAAGAGCAGCGCCGCGCGTGGTCTGGTTCTGATCGCTGGTGTCGAACATGGTCTTCCCGCGCCTGCCGAGAGGTAGCATCTGGACGCAGTATCACGGACGCCGCAGGTATTGTCGCACGAAGGCCGGGGCATGAGAACCAGGGCGGCGGTGAGAGAGGTGAGCGATCAGGGAGCGGATGTGTTGCGGGGGCCGGCGACGCAGGGGCGCAGCAGCAAGCGTGGTCGTGGCGATGGTACGATCCACGGGGCTACTGCGCCCGCGCGGCCGGCAACGGGGAGAAAGCGGCGATCAGGTCCCCTGGATGGCCGCCACAGAGACGAATCCGGCGACCTCGCGACCGAGGGCGTGCTCAGCGCCGCCGAGGCGCACGGTGAGCGGGCCGCCGAAGGGGGCGACGGCAAGCACCTCGACGCGTGCGCCGGGGTAGAGGCCGAGCTCGCCGAGGTAGCGCAGCATAGCTGAGTCGTGGTCGCTGACCTCGGCGATTACGGCGGCCTGGCCGGGCTGGAGGTCGACCAGCCGATCGCGCACCGGGGGTGCCATGGTGCCGTCGCGGCTGGGGATAGGCGCGCCGTGCGGGTCGGTGGTGGGGTAGCCGAGCAGCTTGTCGATGCGCTCCTCCATCTCCTCGGAGAGGACGTGCTCCCACTTGTCGGCCTCCTCGTGGACCTTATCCCACGGTACGTCGAGCGCCTCGGCGAGGTAGCGCTCGATGAGGCGGTGGTGGCGGATGACCTCGAGGGCGATCTTCTCCCCGGCGGCGGTGAGGACGACGCCCTGGTAGGGCTCGTGCTCCAGGAGGTGCATCGCCGCGAGCTTCTTGACCATGCCGGTGACGGAGGCGGGGGTGAGGCCGAGGCGCTCGGCGAGGACGGTGGTGGCAACCTTGCCGTGCTCGCGCTGGATGTCGAAGATCGTCTTGAGGTAGTCCTCTACCGCTTTATTCTGCATGCTCGGCCCCCGCTGCGCAATAAAATTTAGCCCCGCCTAAATCAGTTGGATTATACCGAATCGGGCGAGGGGGCGTCAAGGAGCGCTAGCCCGCGTAAAGGTAGAGCTCACCGGGCTGGATGGCGTGGCAGCGCATGAACGGCGCGCGGCGGTCGAGTTCGTCCCACAGAATGCCGGCGGGGACGCGGTTGCCGGCGAAGAGATCATTGTGGTACGGGATGAGCAGCCTGGCGCCGATCTCCTGGGCGAGCTCGACGGCCTCGCCGGGCCAGAGGTTGCCGATGATGTTCCTGCGCTCGCGGTAGTGGTCGCGGCCGTTGATCGGCAGGAGCGCGATATCGGGCGCGAGGCCGCGGACAGCGTCGAGGAGCTCGGGGAAGACGACGGTATCGCCGGCGTGGTAGATGGTGACGCCGTTGAGCTCGATGATGAAGCCCATCCAGCGGCTGCGGCCCTGGTCATCGACCTCGAAGCGGTAGCCGGCGGCGGTGTCGAGGCCGTGCATGGCGGGCACGGCGGTGAATGCCAGGGCGCCGAGCTGGTGGCGCTCGCCGAGGGCCGGGGTGCGGATGCGCTCATCGGCCACGTCGGCGTCGAGGGCGATCTGGCGGGCCTGGGGCGAGGTGATGAGGGTGGCGCGGGGGGAGGCGGCCATGATCCCGCCGAGGGAAGGCCCGTCGGCATGGTCGAGGTGCTC
>JBDLTZ010000299.1:0-17635 GCA_039805565.1 Chloroflexota bacterium
CGTGGCGCCGGCCGATAGCTCGCTATTGGCCGGCGCCACTCTCGCGCCTCGGCCTGTGGTACAATCTCACCGGGCGTCAGGCGATGGGGCACTCGGCGACCCCAGGAGTGCTCATGCGGCCAGGAGTGCCGCCCATGCCCCGGAGACGCCATGTCGCGCCTGCCCTCTACTGGCCGTGACCCGTCACAGCCTATGATCCTCGTCGCTACCGGCGACAGCGCCACGCGCATCGACCTTGCCCGCATCGTCGCCCGCCTCGGTCTGCGAACGCTCGCCACCTTCGACGGCGACGCTGCCCTCGCCGCTGCACAGACATACGGCCTCGAACTGCTCGGGATGATCGTCGACAGTGACTTGCCGAGCGCATCTGGACGCGATATTACCAGCGCGATCCGGCGGGTCGCCGGAGACCTGCCGCTCATCGTGCTGGATCGTACCGGCGGCGCCATGCCCTGCTCGGACCCGCAGTACACCCTCGCGGTGGCCCCCAACGACATGCCGCGCATCGCGGCGTTCCTCCAGCGCGTGGCCGATACGCTGCCGGTCGCTCACACGCACGAGCTGGTCGTTCCTGCGGCAGGCCCGCGGTAGACCAGGGAGCGCCTCGCCGAGACAGCCCGCGCCAGCAAATAGGCCCCACCTGGCGAGCGCTCGCCGGGCAGGGCCTGCGGGGAGGGAGCAGGCTGTGTGCTAGCCGAAGCGTCCAGTCACGTAGCGCTCGGTGCGCTCATCCCGCGGGTTCGTGAAGAGCTGCGAGCCCTGCCCGACCTCAATCAGCTGCCCCTGGAGGAAGAACGCGGCTACGTCCGCGATGCGGGTGGCCTGCTGCACGCTGTGCGGCACGACGATGATCGTGTAGCGCGAGCGCAGCGTCCGCACCAACTCCTCGATCCGGGCGGTGGTGATCGGGTCAAGCGCCGCCGTGGGGGTGTCGAGCAGCAAGATATCCGGCTGCAACGCCAGTGCTCTGGCGATGCCTAGTCGCTGCTGCTGCCCTCCCGAGAGCGCCATCGCCGAGGCGTCAAGCCGGTCTTTCACCTCATCCCACAGTGTTGCATCACGCAGCGCATGCTCGACGGCAGCATCAAGCGCGCGCCGGTTGGTCACTCCCTGCAGCGTGAGGCCGTACACTACGTTCTGGTAGATTGACATCGGCAGCGGGATGGGCTGCGTGAAAACCATCGGCGCGCGCCGCCGCAGCGCCGCCACGTCGACCTGCGGCCCAAAGACACTCGCGCCGTCGATCAGGACATCGCCCGTGTGGCGCGTGCTGTGCTGGAGCTCGGCCATGCGGTTGATCGAGCGCAGCAGGCCGCTCTTCCCGCCTCCAGCCGGCCCGAATACCACAGTCACACAGTTCGCCGGCACTGCCAGCGAAACCTCTTCCAGCACCCTATCGCCGCCGTGGAACAGCGAGTATTGCTTGAACTCAACCTTGGGCGTCACAGTCTTCCCCTACCGGCGGGCCCGGCGCCGGGCGAGCCAGTGCAGCGCGGCGTTGGCGCTGGCGTTGATCAGCAGGATCGTGATGATCAGCACCGCGCCCGTGGCGTAGGCGTTCGGCAGCGATATCCCCTCGACCGCCAGGATGTAGAAATGCACCGCCATCGTCCGCACCGGTGCGAGCGGCGAACTCGGCAGGTTCAGTGCCGTCCCGGCGGTGAAGATCACTACGGCTGTCTCGCTCACGGCCCGCCCAAAGGCCAGGATGATGCCGGTGACGATGCCGGGCAGCGCGCTCGGGAGCACCGCGGTGGTCACCATCTGCCAGCGCGTCGCTCCCAGGCTGAAGCTCACGTCCCGGTAGCCCTGCGGCACCGTGCGGATGGCCTCCTCAGCCACCCGGATGATCGTCGGGAGCACCATCAACGCCAGCGTCAGCCCGCCGGCCAGCACCGACCAGCCCATATGCAGGTAGGTCACGAAGAAGATGAAGCCGAACAGACCGAAGATGATTGATGGCACGCCGGCAAGTGACTCGGTGCCGAAGCGGATGGCGCGCGTGAGACGGCTCTCGGCGGTGTACTCGGTCAGGTACACTGCGGTGCCCACGCCCAGTGGCGCGGCGATCAGCAGCGCCAATGCTCCCACCACCACTGTCCCGACGATCGTCGGGAAGATGCCGCCGCCGCGCCCCATATCCTGCGGGGAACCCGTTAGAAACTCCCAGCTCAGGCGGGGCAGGCCGCGCCAGAAGATCACACCGATGATCAGCGCCAGGATGATGATCGTCACGGCGGCGGCGAGCCAGATGCAGCCGAACGCCGCGCGCTGCGCCAGGTGGTCAGCGCGGGCCGACCGCTGTGCCTGGAATATACTCACCTACTCACCCTACCCTGCGGCTCAGCGTCCGCTGTCGCACCAGCGCGGTCGCGAGCGCGTTCAGCGTCATAATGAGGCAGAACAGCACCACGCCGGTAGCGAACAGCGCCTCGCGATGCGCCCCGCTGGCGTAGGCCAGCTCCAGTGCGATGTTGCTCGTCAGCGTCGTCGCGGCGTCCAGTGGTGTGGTAGGGATCGTGAGGGCATTGCCAACCATCATGATCACCGCCATCGTCTCACCGAGCGCCCGCCCCATCCCCAGCACCACCCCGGCCACGATCCCCGAGCGCGCCGAGGGGATCAGCACGCCGCGGATCATCTGCCAGTGCGTTGCGCCCAGCGCCAGCGCGCCGTCGCGGATCGAGACCGGCACCGCGCGCAGCGCGTCCTCCGAGACGGCGATCACGCTCGGCAGGATCATGATGCCCAACACGATCGCGCCGGTGAGCACGCTCAGCCCCGGCCCACCAAGCGTAGTGCGCACAAGGGGCGCCAGCAGCGTTAGCCCGATGAAGCCGTAGACCACCGACGGTATGCCCGCCAGCAGCTGGATCGTCGGCCGTAGCAACGCCGACAGCCAGGGCGGGGCCAGCTCAACTTGGAATACGGCGACGGCCAGCCCCAGCGGGACTCCGACCAGCAATGCGCCGAGCGTGAGCCACACCGAGCCGATGATCATCGGCAGGATGCCGAACTGCGGCGGCTTCGCAGTGGGCGCCCACACTGTCCCGCTGAGGAAGTCGACCAGCCCCACCCGTATGATCAGACCTAAGCCAGACTGTAGGATAAAGAAGGTGATCAACCCGAGCGCCATCAGGACGCCGAGCGCCATCGCCGTGAGGGCACCGCGGATAACGCGTTCGTTCACTGGATGCCCCCTCCAGGCACGAGCCCGTCGTGCGCCAGCATCGCCTGGCCCTCGGGGCTGCGGACGTACGACAGGAACGCGTCGGCGAGCGGGCTCAGGTCGTGGCCCTTGCGCCAGACGATCAGAAACGGCCGCACCAGCGTGTAGGCACCGCCCTCGACCTGCTCGACCGAGGGCTCGACGCCGTCGATCGCCACTGCCTGCACCGAGGCGTCGACGATCCCGAGTGAGATGTAGCCGATCGCGTCGGGGTCGTCGGCCACGATCTGGCGCACCGCACCGTTCGAGCCCTGCCGCAGCGCCCCCATGGTGAGCGGCTCGCCTTTCATCACCAGCTCCTCGAAGGCGCTGTAGGTGCCCGATCCAGCCTCGCGGCTGATGATCACGATCGGGCGTGTCTGACCGCCCACCTCATCCCACGAGGTGATCACCCCGGCGAAGATGCCGCGGATCTGGTCGCGCGTCAGCTCGCGCACCGGGCTGGAGGGGTGGACGATCACGGTGAGCGCGTCGCGCGCCATCACGATCTGCTCAAGCTCGTCTGCCTCGTCCGCCTCAAGCGCGCGCGAGGACATGCCCAGCTCCGAGATCCCTTCGGCGGCGGCGCGGATGCCGGCGCTGGAGCCCAGCCCCTGGACGTCGATCGCCGTTCCGGCGTGGTCGTGCTGGTAGGTCTCGGCCAGGTGCTCCACAAATGGGGTCATCGAGGTCGAACCGGTGAGTGTCAGACGCACGGCCTGCTGCGACCCACAGCCCGCGAGGCTCAGCAGTACCCAGCCAAAGAGGAGAAGCCGCGCCACAGCGCGGCGTGAGGAGCTTCGTACTTGTTGAGGACGTATCACAGCACCGGACCTGCGAATTATTAAGGGTTTATTAAGCAACCGCGTTATTATACCACGCCGTAGTGAGGCGACAGACCTCACACGCAGCCCTCACGTCAGCCGGACGCCAATCACGATCGCCCCGGCCCGCAGGCTTGTGGCGTAGCGCCCTGGCAGCAGGTCCTTTACCGGCCCCTGTGGGTCCACCACGCACGAGGGCAGACTCCCGCCGAAGCTGAGCGCGTACCCAGCCTTGCCCCTCACGGGCACGATCCAGACCTGGTTGCCCGCCCGCTGCACGTCGATCCGCTCCGGGCTCCCGGCGTCAGACCAGAGCTGCTTGCCGAGCGACACCCGCACCCGCAGCGCGCCGGTCTGCGGATCGGGCTCGTGGTTGATGCGGACGTACGTCCCTGCCACTCGCTCGGCCCGCTCCTCCGCCGCGCGCTGCGCCAGCGATGGGCTCGCCGGGCGCTCCTCGCCGCGTGTCGTCCGCTGCGGCCCTGCCCCACTGGGCTGCTCGTCCCGCGCCGCCATGCGCTCCTGCTGCTCCGCCAGCGCCTTCAGGTCGGCCGCCACCTTGCGCCGCCGCACCGGCGACGGGCGCGGCCCCAGCGCGTCGATCACCGCCTTCCGCAGGCGGTCGTAGCTCTCGTCGCTCATTCAGTGTCCTTTCTCTTGGGTGGTTCGTGAGAGTTCTTCTTCGGGGGCCGCGCCCCCAACCCCCGCTCTGGGCCGATGCGTGCACGTCACAATTGCATAGCACTACTGTATTCTACATGGGCTGGGCGCCACAAAACCTATGGTACGATACCTCGGCTGTAGCAGCTGTGCGCCGTGACGGCGCCCGTCTCATTGAGGAGCATGCCGAATGGAATCACGCACACCCACGCCGCTGGACGACTTCTTCTTTGACCTGCGTGGTTACCTGGTCTTGGAGCGCGCGGTCGAGCCCGAGCTCCTGGACGACCTCAACGCCGCGATCGACGCCTTCCCCCAGCTCGAGTACGGCGAGTGGTGGGGCAACGCCCAGCGTCGCGACTACACCGGCTCGACCGGGTTCGAGCTGCACAACTGCATCGAGGTCGGTGAGCCGTTTGAGCGCCTGCTCGACCACCCCTCGTGGATCGACTACCTGCGCCACTACTGCGGCGAGGAGCAGTCCTACGTCGAAGGGCTGTTCGTGGACGAGTGCATGGTCTCGGTGCGGCGGTCCGGCGGCCACCACCCGGTCCACTCGGGCGGCTTTCGCGGCGCGCTGCGCGGCGCGTACCACTACAACCACGGCGTGTTCCGCTGCGGCCAGTGCAACATCATCCTGGCGCTCACCGACATCGGCCCCGGCGACGGACCCACGATGGTCATCCCCGGCAGCCACAAGTCGAACTTCCCGCACCCCGGCGCCGGCGACTACGGCAAGCTGGACCGCATGGACCACCTCGAGGGCGCCATTCCGGTGTACATGAAGAAGGGCGATGCGCTGCTGTTCGTGGACGGCCTGATGCACGGCGGCAGCAGCCGCACCAACCCCGGCGAGCGCCGTGTCACGATCTACCGCTACGGCGCAAGCTGGGGTGCCACCCGCTTCGGCTTCGAGTACTCGCAGCCGCTGCTGGATCGCCTGACCCCCGAGCGGCGCAAGCTGCTCCAGCCGATCGCGCCTCTCCGCCCGCCCCAGGCACGCTAGCTGCTTCAGCACAGGCGGGCGGAGAGGCCATCCGGCAGCCTGCCCGCTGCGTATCTTTACTGAAAGGACTCTGTACTTTTTATCACAGAACTGACGTATAATAGGATGTACGTGATCTGTGCCGGCCAGAGACTAGAACGGACGGCTGAGTAGTTGCCATGATAGATACGTACCGACCAGCGACGTATGGCGAGCTTCGGCTCAGGTCTCTGATCCGCGAGGGCTTCCTTCGCGCCCGGCGCACCGGTCGTCCTGTGATGGTCAGCACTACCGCGGCCATCACCCCCGCCGACCCACTGGCGGTCTTTGCCTCTGGTGCGAAGCTGGCCCGCGAGCGCTTCCTCTGGTCGTGCCCGAGCCTCGGCTACGAGCTGGCCGGCATCGGCGCGGCCTGGACGATCGACGCTGCCGGCCCGGCGCGCTTCGCGGAGGCCCGCCGCGCCTGGGACCGTCTCCGCGCCGAAGCAATCACCGGCGACCTCCCTGACGCGATCGGGACCGGCCCGCTGCTCCTCGGCGGCTTCTCCTTCGATCCAGCAACCACGTCTGCGCCGCAGTGGCGTGAGTTTCCCGACGCGCTGCTCACGGTGCCGCGCTACACGGTGGCCAGCACTGATGGCGCCTGCTGGCTGACGATCACTGCAGTGCTCGAGCCTGGTGCGCCCGAGCCGGATTTCGAAGAGCTTCTGGCGCCGCTCGCGCTGCTCCTCGGCAAGGCCGCCGTGTATCAGCCCCAGTCGCACGACAACCCGCTCACCGTCGAGGACGCCCTGCCTGCCGATGAGTGGCAGGCGATCGTCCGCACGGCCATCGAGCGCATGGGCTCATCCGACATCGAGAAGGTGGTTCTGGCCCGCGAGTGCCGTGTCCGCGCCGCCCGCCCGCTGGACCGCGCCGCCACGCTGGCTCGCCTGCGCGCCGACTACCCCGGCTGCTTCATCTACGCGGTGGACCGCGGCCCGTCCTGCTTCCTTGGCGCCTCGCCCGAGCGACTCGTGCGCCTGCGCCGCGGCGACGTCCTCTCAACCTGTCTCGCCGGCTCGATCGCCCGCGGCGCGACGCTCGAGGAGGACACCCGCCTCGGCCAGGAGCTCCTCGCCAGCACCAAGGACCGCCACGAGCACGAGGTTGTCGTCCGGGGTCTGCGCGACGCCCTTGCACCTGTCTGCCGCGAGCTCAGCGTGCCCGCCGCCCCGACGCTCATGAAGGTTCGCAACGTCCAGCACCTCTTCACGCCCGTCACCGGCCAAGTGGCCCCGGGCCAAACCGTGCTGGATCTCGTCGAGCGGCTGCACCCCACCCCGGCCGTCGGCGGGCTGCCGCGCGAAGAGGCCATGGCGCTGATCCGCGACGTCGAGCGCATGGACCGCGGCTGGTACGCCGCCCCGGTCGGCTGGATGGATACCCGCGGCGACGGTGAGTTCGCCGTGGCGCTGCGCTGCGGCCTGGTGCGCGCGCAGGACGCCTCGCTCTTCGCTGGCTGCGGCATCGTGTCGGACTCCGACCCCGAGCGCGAGTATGCCGAGTCGCGCCTGAAGCTGCGGCCGATGCTCTCAGCCCTAGGCGGCACCCGATGACAACACCTCAGGATACCCAGCGCGCCAACTACGCCTCCGTCGGCGCGCTCGTGGACGAGCTGGTGCGAGCCGGCACGCGACACTTCTGCGTCTGCCCCGGCTCGCGCTCCACGCCGCTCGCCCTGATGATCACCCAGCACCCCGGCGCCCGCCTCTGGATGCACCTCGACGAGCGCTCCGCCGGCTTCTTCGCCCTCGGCATGGCCAAGGCCCTCCGCGAGCCGGTCGCCCTGGTCTGCACCTCGGGTACCGCCGCGGCCAACTTCCTGCCCGCCGTCGTCGAAGCCTTCCACGGCCGCGTCCCGCTGATCGTGCTCACGGCCGACCGCCCGCACGAGCTGCGCGATACGGGCGCGCCGCAGACGGTGGACCAGATCAATATGTTCGGCAGCCACGCCAAGTGGTTCGTGGACCTCGCCGAGCCCGATGAGGCGCCCGAGCTGCTGCGCTACACGCGCGCCGTCGCCGCCCGAGCCGCGGCCACCGCCTCCCAGGCGCCCGCCGGGCCGGTGCACCTCAACTGCCCGCTGCGCGAGCCGCTCGTCCCGCGTCCCGGCGACGCGCCCCCGCCCTGGGAGCAGCAGCCCGCCGACCGGCCGCTCGTGACGGTCGCGCCTGGCCTGCGCGCCCCGCAGCCTGAGCTCGTTGCACAGCTTGCTGAGACCGTCGCCCGCACCGAGCGTGGCCTGATCGTCTGTGGCCCGCAGGACGACCCGGCGCTGGCCGAGGCCGTCGCGCGGCTGGCCGACGCCAGCGGCTACCCGGTGCTCGCCGACCCGCTCTCCGGCCTCCGCGCCGGCCCGCACAGCCGCGCGCTGGCCCTGAGCGCCTACGACGCCTTCCTGCGCGACGAGGGCTTCGGTGCGCGCCACGCCCCCGAGCTCGTCATCCGCTTCGGCGCCATGCCGGTCTCGAAGCCGCTGCTGCTCTTTCTTCAGCGCCACCGCGGCTGCCGCGCGCTGCTCGTGGACGGCGGCGCCGGCTGGCTCGACCCTGCACGCCTCGCCACCGACGTCATCCCGGTTGAGGGGCGCCTGCTGGCCGACGCGCTCGCCGCCACGCTCCCCGAGCGGCGGCACACCGAGTGGACCGACGCCTGGCTCACGGCTGAGCGCGTGACCCGCGCAGCGATCGAGGAGCGGCTGGCATCCACCGGCGAGCTGTCCGAGAGCCGGGTCTTCGCCGAGCTGGCCCACCTGCTGCCCGACGGCGCGGCGTTGGTGGCCGGCAACAGCATGCCCATCCGCGATCTGGACACCTTCTTCCCGGCCGGTCAGAGACATGTCCGGCTGCTCGCCAACCGCGGCGCCAACGGCATCGACGGCGTTGTCTCGACCGCCCTGGGCGTGAGCGCCTCAGGCGCCGGCCCGGTACTGCTGGCGATCGGCGATCTTTCGCTCTATCACGACTCGAACGGGCTGCTGGCGGCGAAGCAGCATGGTCTCGACATAACAATTGTACTGATCAACAACGATGGCGGCGGGATCTTCTCGTTCCTGCCGCAGGCCGCCGAGCCCGAGCACTTCGAGCAGCTCTTCGGCACGCCCCACGGGCTCGACTTCCGGCCGCTCGCTGAGCTCTACGGCGCGCGCTACACCCGCCCTGACTCGTGGGACGCCTTCCGCGCCGCGGTCTCCGAAGGCGTGGCCGGCCACGGGCTGCACATCGTCGAAGTCCGCACCGAGCGCGCCCGCAACGTCATGCAGCACCGCGCGATCTGGCCCGCTGTCGCCGCCGCCCTTGCCCACGCCGGTCTCAGCACATGACACCCGCTCGCCTCACTGTCAACAACCTGAGCTACCACGTCGAGCTGGCCGGTGACGGCCCGCCGCTGCTTCTGCTGCACGGTTTCACCGGCGGCGCGGCCTCCTGGGCGCACCTCACCCCGACGCTCGCCCGGCGCCACCGCGTGATCGCCCCCGACCTGATCGGCCACGGCGCAACAAGCGCCCCGCCTGAGGCCGAGCGCTACCGTATGGAAGCCTGCGTCGCCGACCTCCTGGCCCTGCTCGACGCCCTCGACGCGCCGCGCGCCGCCGTCTACGGCTACTCGATGGGCGGACGGGTGGCCCTCAGCCTCGCAGCGGCCGCCCCCGAGCGCGTGACACGGCTGGTGCTCGAGAGTGCCTCGCCGGGCCTGGCCGACCCCGCCGAGCGCGCCGCCCGGCGCGCCGCCGACGACGCCCTGGCCGACGCGATCGAGCGTGACGGGGTCGAAGCCTTCGTGGAGCGCTGGGTCGCGCTGCCGCTCTTCGCCTCGCAGGCCGCGCTTCCCGAAGAAACCCGCGCCCGCCAGCGCGAGCACCGCCTCGCCAGCACCGCCCGCGGCCTCGCCGGCAGCCTGCGTGGCATGGGCACAGGCGTGATGCCGCCGCTGTGGGACCGCCTTCCCGAGCTCGACGTCCCGACGCTGCTGCTCGCCGGCGCGCTCGACGACAAGTTCTGCGCCATCGCCCGCAGCATGGCCGGCCTCCTACCCGACGCGCGGCTGGAGATCGTCCCCAGCTCCGGCCACGCCGTCCACCTCGAGCGACCCGACGCCGTGATGGACGCGATTCTTGGAAGCTGATAGAGAGGAATGATATGCCCATCGAGTGGAAGCAGGCCCACACCTACACCGACATTATCTACGAGCACGACGCGGCAGGCGAGGGGATCGCCAAGATCACGATCAACCGCCCCGAGAAGCGCAACGCCTTCCGCCCTGAGACCGTCCACGAGCTGCTTGATGCCTTCAGCCGCGCCCGCGACGACGAGTCGATCGGCGTGATCCTGTTCACCGGCGCTGGCGACAAGGCCTTCTGCTCCGGCGGCGACCAGAGCGTGCGCGGTGACGGCGGCTATGTCGGCAAGGACCAGGTGCCGCGCCTCAACGTGCTGGACCTCCAGCGCCTCATCCGTGTCATCCCCAAGCCGGTCATCGCCATGGTCGCAGGCTACGCAATCGGCGGCGGTCACGTCCTCCACGTCGTATGCGACCTGACAATCGCCGCGGAGAACGCGATCTTTGGCCAGACCGGCCCGCGCGTCGGCAGCTTTGACGGCGGCTACGGCTCGAACCTGCTCGCCCGCATGGTCGGCGACAAGAAGGCGCGCGAGATCTGGTACCTCTGCCGCCAGTACAATGCGCAGCAGGCGCTCGACATGGGCCTGGTCAACACCGTGGTGCCGCTCGAGCGGCTCGAGGACGAGGCGGTCCAGTGGGCGCGCGAGATCCTGGAGAAGAGCCCCATGGCCATCCGCTTCCTCAAGGCGTCGATCAACGCCGCGGCAGACGGCCACGCCGGGCTCCAGCAGCTCGCCGGGGACGCGACGCTGCTCTACTACCTGTCGGAGGAGGCGCAGGAGGGCAAGAAGGCCTTCCTCGAGAAGCGCCGGCCGAACTTCCGCCGCTTCCGCCGCTTCCCGTGAGGCTGCGCGAGGCCGACTGGGCGTCGTTCCGCCTGCCGTACGCGGCGCCCTTCGCCACTGCTCACGGTGTCGAGCACGTCCGCGAGGGCCTGCTGCTCCGCCTGCGGGCAGACACGGGCCACGAGGGGCTCGGCGAGGCTTCGCCGGTCACGGCCTTCGGCGGGGGCTCCGCGGCTGATGCGCGCGCCGTCGCTGCGGGCATCACGCTCAGGCTGGCAGGGATAACGCAGGAGGAGGCCGACGCGCTGCTCGCAGGGCTCGACCTCTCCCTCCCCGGCGCGGCTGCCGTCGCCTGCGCACTCGACACAGCCCTGCTCGACCTACGCGCCCGGCAGGCGGACGTCCCGCTGGCGCGGCTGCTCACAGACCAGCCGCGCACCGCCGTCGCCGTCAATGCCACCGTCGGCGCCGCGGACACCACAGTCGCCTGCGCCGCCGCCACGCGCGCCGTGGAGCAGGGCTTCCGCTGCGTCAAGCTCAAGGTTGGTGTGGTGGGTGGTGCAGACGCCGAGCTGGCGCGACTTGCGGCGGTGCGCGCGGCGGTCGGCCCGGGAGTGGCGCTGCGGATCGATGCGAACGGCGCCTGGGATGTGGGCCAGGCCATCGCCATCCTGCGCGCCGCCGCACCGCTCGGCCTCGAGCTCGCCGAGCAGCCAGTGCCCGCCGATGACCTCAGCGGCATGGCGCGGGTGCGCGCCGCCGTTACGGTGCCGATTGCTGCCGACGAGCCGGTGGGCACGCCGGAGCAGGCCGCGCGCGTGATCGCCGCCGACGCCGCCGACCTTCTCGTGGTCAAGCCGATGCTCGCCGGAGGCCTGCGCCCCGCGCTGCGGATCATCGAGGCCGCACGCGCCGCCGGCCTCGGCACCATCGTCACCACCACGATCGACTCGGGCGTGGGCTGCGCCGCCGCCCTGCACCTCGCCGCGGCGCTCCCCGAGCCAGCCCTGGCATGCGGCCTCGCCACCGGCCCACTCCTCGCCGGCGACCTCGTCGCACACCCGCTCGCCGCCAGCCGCGGGAGCATGGCACTCCCAGCCACGCCCGGCCTCGGCGTAGTGCTCGACGAGGCGGCGCTCGTACGCTGGCGCTGAGGACGGCGTGCTGTGACTCGCTGCGAGCTCAGAGCGCTGCAGTTGTGCTGACCGGAAGGGGCGCCTCGCCGCAGACGCGCCGAAAGAGTATCGCGTACGCGGAGGATCAGCGGCAGATAGCGAGCGGACAGCGTGTCACACGAGCCGATCTGCCGCAGGTTCGCGTTGTAGACGGAGAAACAGGCCAACCTTAGCAGGAGCAGTATTACCAGAGATCGTAGGGTTAGGCGGATCGACCTCTTGGAAGCTGGCGCAACGGTAGCGTGAACGGCAGCGTGCTTGCTCAATTCCCCTCACACATCAGATGGTGTCTGGTTAACTCGGGCTGGTTCGCGGCCAGGGGCGCGCCCCACTTCAGGGATTGTACCCGGGCAGAACATACATCGATGCCGGTAAGGGAGAATCGCTCGGCGTCACAGTCTATTCGGGGCGTGAGGGAGGGGCGGCGTGAACAGAGATAGATTGCATAGATGTCCGCCTTGGTGAGGGGGAATGACATAATGCTCCTTAAAGTGTATACGAGATTTCATCACGTATGCACCCCTGGCGTGACGGCTGACGTGACATCGATCAGCGCGACCTTGCTCAGCCGCGATCCCCTTCCGCGGCGCCGGCACACCCACCGAGCTGTGCTACACTTGAGGCTCCGACAACGATCGCGAGCCGCCCCGCACCTCACCGAGCCGCGTGTCCACCTCGAGTAGAAGGCGCCCATGACCGTTGCACAGCACCTCCCGAACTGGCTTGCCCGCCGTGCGCTCGTCTCGCCCGACGCGCCGGCGCTGCTGGCGCCCGGCCTCGCCTGGAGCTTCGCGCGCCTCTCCGACGAGGCCGACGCTGCCGCCCGCCGCCTGCGCGCCCTCGGTGCCGCAGAGGAGGATCGCGTCGCCCTGCTGCTGCGCAACGGGCCGCCCTTCGCCGCGCTGGTACACGCCGCCCCGCGCGCCGGCGTCTGGCTTGTGCCGCTCAACACCCGCCTCGCCGCCGCTGAGCTCGCCTGGCAGCTCGCCGACTCGGGCGCCCGGCTCCTGATCTACGACGCCGCCACCCGCTTGCTCGCGGAGCAGATTCGCCCGCTCACCGCCGGCGTGCGCTTTGTCGCCGCCGACCGCGCCGCGCTCCTGGCGGGCGACGCGTGCCTCGATGAGATACCCCAGGACGGCACGCCGCTCCGCGACACGATCGACCTCGGCGACGTCCATACCATCATCTACACCTCGGGCACCACCGGGCGTCCCAAGGGCGCCATGCTCACCTACGGCAACCACTGGTGGAGCGCCGTCGGCTCCGCGCTCAACCTCGGCACCCACGCCGACGACCGCTGGCTCGCGCCGCTGCCGTTCTTCCACGTCGGCGGGCTGGCGATCCTGATGCGCGGCACGATCTACGGCATCGCTGCGGTCATCCCCGAGTCGAACGACGCAGCCGCGATCAACCGCGCCATCGACGAGCAGCGCGTCACGATCGTCTCGGTGGTGGCCACCCTGCTCCAGCGTGTGCTCGACGACCGCGGCGACCGCCCGTTCCCGGCCTGGCTGCGCTGCGTGCTCCTCGGCGGCGGGCCAGCCCCGCGCCCGCTGCTCGACGCCTGCGCCGCCCGCGGCGTGCCGGTGGTGCAGAGCTACGGCCTCACCGAGGCCGCCTCGCAGGTCGCCACGCTCGCCCCGGCCGACGCGCTCGCCCGGCTCGGATCGGCCGGCAAGCCGCTGCTCCCCAACGAGATCCGCATCGAGCGTGACGGCGCCGCCGCAACCCCCGGCGAGGTCGGCGAGATCCTGGTGCGCGGCCCAAGTGTGATGCGCGGCTACATCAACCGCCCGGACGCCACCGAGGCCGCCCTGCGCGGAGAGTGGCTCCGCACCGGCGACCTCGGCTACCTCGACCCGCAGGGCTTCCTCTACGTGGTGGACCGGCGCGACGACCTGATCATCTCGGGCGGCGAGAACGTCTACCCGGCCGAGGTCGAGGCGGTGCTCCTCGCGCACCCCGACGTGGCCGAGGCCGCCGTGGTGGGCGCGCCCGACCAGCGCTGGGGTCAGGTACCAGTGGCCTTTGTGGCGCTCCGGCCCGGCGCCCCGGCCGACGAGGCGGCGCTGCTAGCCCACTGCGCCGGCCGGATGGCGCGCTACAAGACCCCGCGTGCCATCCAGATCGTCGAGTCGCTCCCGCGCAACGCCACCGGCAAGCTACTCCGCTTCCAGCTGCGGGACCGGCTGGGGTGAGCGCTCCCGCCGCTCGCCTCCAGTACCTATGTACAGCACGCCGAGCGCTCCGAGCAGGAGCACCGCCCCGAGCAGGCCCAGCGGCCCGAGCCGCTCGCCAAACAGCAGCCACGCCAGCATCGTTGATGTCAGCGGTTCCAGCAGTGTCACGATGGTGGCCGACGTAGCCGCTGTAGTCCGCATGCCGCGCAGGAACAGCGCGTAGGCCAGCGCCGTCGGCACGAGCGCCAGGTAGAGCAGCAGTCCCCAGCCGAGCGGCGTGTAGCTCACCACGAAGCCGGTGGGAAGCGCCACCGCCAGCAGCAGCACGGCCCCGGTGACGAAGGCGATCGCGTTGACCTGGAGCTGGTGTGCGCGCCCGGCCACCATCCCCCCGAGCACCGTGATCATCGCGTAGCTGAAGGCCGAGCCGAGCGCGAACAGCACGCCCAGCCCCGCCCCGGCCGGCAGCCCGGCCCCCGGCTCCACTCCGATCAGCAGCGCCGTGCCACCCAGCGCCAGCACAAGCGCCGCTGCCACGGGCCAGGTCAGCCGCTCACGCGTGAGCACAGCCCCCATGAGCGCCGCGAGCACCGGCGCCGTGCAGAGGGTCACCAGCACCGCGATCGCCACTCCGGCGTGGGCGATCGCCGTGAAGAAGAACGCCTGGTAGAGCCCGAGCATCACGCCGACCAGGGCCGCGAGCAGTGCGGCGCTCCGCCCGATCCGCAGCGCCCCGCGCCCAAGCACCGCCGCGCACCCGATGAGCATGGCGGGGGCGGCCAGAGCCAGCCGGAAGAAGCCGATCGAGAGTGCGTTTGTCGCGCCCAGCTCGTAGATCCCGCGCGTACTCACGCCCACCGTGCCCCACAGCAGGGCGGCGGCCGCGATCAGCACAATCCCACGGCGTGCGCCATGGGCAGAAGGTTCGAAAGACACAGGAAATCGCCCTTTCCTCAAGGTCATTATTGCACAACCCGGACGAGAGGACAGGATGGGAAGCACAAGCCAGGCGTACAGGCTACGCCTGATGTGGAGCGCCGCCCTGCCCTAGTGGGCGGCGGCGACCGGAGGGGGAAGCGTGCTGTAGGGGATCGGCTGCATACCTGAGCGACCTCGTCACGATCACGCGGCGCCCGAGCCGCACCGCGTCCACATTCTATCACACGCCGCGCCTCGCACGTCAGTCTGTCGTAGGAGGAGGCCGGCAGATGGCCCGCGCTTTTCGTCACAAAAGCGATACCGTGCTCACCACCTATTATAGTATCGCGCTCGGCCTCATCGCCGCGCTCTCGCTGACTGCATACCTCAGCCTGCGAACCGTTATCGCCACCCAGCAGACTACCGCCGCCGTAGTCAATGTCAGCGGGCGCCAGCGCATGCTCTCACAGTGGGGCCACCTCCGGGCGCATATCACTCCCGGCCGGCGCGGGCGCGTTATCTCGCAACCCCTCCTGCTCCAGCCGCCTCCTGGTTGCGTGCAGCTCCTCCGGTGAGACCAGCGCACGGTGTTTCTTCTGGCTCATCGTTCCCTCTTTTTCTCGTGCAGTACACGGGTATCTGCAAGAGAAAGGCCAGGGTGCTCCTACTCCACCTGCACCCCTAGCGCCGTCGCGATCTCGCGCAGAGTCGCCCGCTCGGTCGGGCTCACCTTCTCGCCCCCCAGCCCCAGCAGACCACCCTCGCTCGCCGCACGCGCCACCCGCGACGCCAGGAACAGCACGAAGCTCGCGTAGTCGTCCGCCTCTTGTGGCAGCGCGCGTGCCTCCACCAGCGCGATCGCCTGCCGGCAGAGCTCCAGCGCCTCGGCGCGAATGTTCCGGTAGCTCGCCCGCCCCGTCTCCTGAGCCGGCTGCCGCTCGTGCCGCGCTCGCTCGTGCGGGTCGGCGTGCGTAACGAGCGCCTGCGCTCTGCGGGAAGCGCTCACCGGCATCGCGCCAGGCCGCTAGCATGGCCGCCGTCTCTTGCTCGCCGCCGCCCTCCTCCGCCAGCGCCACTGCCGCCCCCGCCGCCAGCGGGGCGTCGGCCAGCAGTGCCCACTCCCCCGCGCTGAAATGCTCTCGTCCGGTCATGGAGTGCTCCTCTCGCTGAGTGCTCTGCGTAAGACTGTACCACGTGTCGCAGCACGCAGCGATCCTGGGCCGCGTGTCCCCTTGACATCCCGCCCGTTTTCGAATATCATAATAGTGCCAATATGACAATATTGTGCTGATGCGCAGGACAAGGAACATCACCATGAGCATCTTCGATAACCGGCGCCTGACCAACGAGACCTTCAAGCTCGACGCCGAGCGCATGCAGGCGGGCTGGTACTCGGACAAGTACTTCGAGAACATCACCGGGATGCTCACCGCCCTGGCGCGGCGCGGCTACCGCTTCGGCGGGCACTCGGAGCGTATGGTCGCTCTCGGGATCGACCCGCGCGAGGTCGACATCGGTAATCTCGAGGTCGAGATGCAGTGGTTCACACGTCGCCGCCCGTTCTCGGTTGTAGCGGGGGTGGACAAGGCGCTGGCGATGCTCCAGCTCTGCACTGGTTACCAGGACGAGCGCGGCGATTTCGTCAACACCTACCGCCACCTCGAGGTCGAGGCAGTCCACGACGGCGCGCTCGCGCGCTACGACGGCGACCCGCGCGACGTGCGGCCGGTCCTCAAGGTGCGCGGGCGCTACCGCGACTTTGCGCTCCTTGAGACGCCGACCCTCGGCGCGCTCACCCGCGCCACCCGCATCGCCACCAACGTCTACAATGTGTTGGTGGCGGCGCGCGGCAAGGCGGTGCTCTTCTTCCCGGCGCGCTTCGACGCCCATGAGGTCCAGGCGGCCGATGGCTACGCCTACAACATTGCCGTCCAGCGCTACAACCGGGACTACGGCCGCCAGGTGCGCCCCTCGGTCTCCACCGACGCGCAGGGGGACTGGTGGGGTAGTCTAGGTGGGGGCACCATCGCCCACGCCGCGATCGCCGCCTTTCTCGGCGACACCGTCGAGTGTATGCTGGCTTTCGCCGAGACCCGCCCGGTGGAGATCCCGCGCGTCGCGCTGGTGGACTTCGACAACGACTGCGTCGGGACCTCGCTGGCGGTGATGGACGCCATGTTCGCCCGCTACCGCGCCCTGACTGATGCCGCCCAGCACGAGGAGGCCCGCCGCTACCGCCTCTACGCCGTGCGGCCGGACACCGGCGGCACCCTGCGCGATGTCAGCGTGACCCCGCTGGGGGACAAGAAGCTCGATCTGGGCGTGAACCCGCGGCTAGTCTTCGCGCTGCGCGCCGCGATCGACGGCGCCTGGGCGCGCTGGGACCTGCCCCCCGAGTGGGTCGAGCGCGCCCAGACCTGGTGCCGTCACGTCCGCATCGTCGTCACCGGGGGCTTCGACGCCGCTAAGATACGTCACTTCGAGGAGCTGGGCGTCCCCGCCGACATCTACGGCGTCGGCTCGTCGCTGTTCTCCAACTCGGACGAGGAGGGCACCAACAATGACTTCACTGCCGACGTCGTGCGCGTCAAGATCGGCGGTGAGTGGCGCGACATTGCCAAGATCGGGCGGCGCCCGTGTGACAACCCTGACCTCGTGCGGGTGCAGTAGGGCGAGGCGTGCGTCTTGAGTCTTGAGTCTTGAGGTATGATCTAGATACGCAGCACGCAGCAC
>JBDLTZ010000300.1:0-29801 GCA_039805565.1 Chloroflexota bacterium
GCAGCGCCAGCCCCGGCATCTCGACATTCGGTGCCGAGACCAGCACCGCGTCCGGCTGCGCCTCGGCAACGAGGGCCGCCACGCTTGGGTAGAACGGCAGGTCACGGTGAGCCGGCGCCAGCTTCGGCTGCACCGCCGCTGGGTCCGGGTCGTAGAAGCCAACCAGCTCGACCTCGTCAGCCATCAGCGTGAGTGTCTCGCGATACATCGAGGCGTGGATGGCCGTGACGCCTATCTGCGCGAATCGTAGCTTTGGCACGTCGCTCCTCGCTCAGTGAATCGTCAGCCGGTAGCCGCTGGCCTCCGCTGGCAGCGGCAGCGACACTGGGCGCATCCCGGCGTCGCTCGAGAGGTGGAAGGCGACGATCGTCTCCAGCGCGGCGCGGCCGTCGGCCCCGGTCGACGTTGGCTGGGCGCCGGTCTCGATGCAGCGCACCAGCTCGCGGTAGCCATCCTGCTCAGGCTGCCCGTCGACTGCCGGCGGCAGCTCGGGAAACTCGCGGTGGCCGGGGGCGAGCCAGCTCTTCGGCAGACTGCGGGTGTCCTCGTCGCGGGCGCGATAGTCCACCTCCCAGCCGATTTCACACAGCTTCAGCCAGCCCCTGGTGCCGCAGAAGGTGTAGGTGTACGGCAGCAGCACGTCGCTCATGCAGTCCAGCGCCATGCGCGTCCCATCAGCATACGTGATGAAACCCATCGCGCCCGGGTCGACCGCCATCCGCTGCTGGTAGACCGGGTGCTCCTCCACACGGGTGAGGTCCAGCCCCGGGACCACCCGGCCGACGACCTCCACCGGGGTGCTGTCGAGCAGAAAGCTGAGCGCGTCGAAGAAGTGGGTGCCGTTCGAGCCGATGCGGCCGGTCGGCCAATACATGTAGCCGTGAGTGACGCGGCCGATGACGCCGGCGCGCAGCGCGTCGCGCACGGCGATGATCTGCGGCATCCAGCGCCGCTGGTGTCCCATCATCAGCACCGTGCCTGAGGCGGCGCAGTCAGCGATCATCTGGTCTGCGTCGGCCAGCGAGCAGGCCATAGGCTTCTCGCAGTAGATTCCGCGAATACCACGCGCAGCGGCGTCGCGGGTGATGGCGGCGTGAAACGGCCCAGTGGTGCCGAGGATGACGATGTCCAGGTCAGCTTCGGCCAGCATCGCCGCGTGGTCCGCGTAGCAGGCGACGTCGCCAAGCTCGGCACGTGCCTGGTCGAGACGCTCGCCCGACAGATCGGCGACTGCCACGAGTCGCAGCTCATCGACGCCGGCGACATAGCGCCCGAGGCCGCGCCCGCGGCCGCCGCACCCCACAAGCCCAACCCGGTACTGCTGTGTTGCACCAGTCATTGCTACCTCACTCCTCCAGTCCATACAGGCGCCTGGCATTGGTGTACATCACCTGCCGCTCCTCCTCCGGCGTGAGGCCGGCGTCGTGGTAGGTGCCGAGGACGAAGCCCGGGTGCAGCAGGTCGCGGTCCGAGCCGTACATCAGCCGTCCGGCTGCTGCAGAAATCCAGATAGACGTTCGGGTAGCGGAACTGCGGCACCTCATCGATAATCGCCTTCATCTTGGCGTTGCCGGCGTGCATGGTGTAGTAAATCCCTACCGACCAGAAGGCGATTATGTACTCGATGCCGTAGTGGCGGTAGTTGGCGAGCGCGACCTGCGGGCCGGCGGCGGCGATCGGAAAGCGGTAGCCGCGGCCCGCCGTCCCCGATCACGTGCGCGACGCAATGGTCGATCACCCACCGGCCGCCAGGAACAGCTCGGACGTCAGGCTATGCGGGTGCTCGCTGAGCGCCGATGCGCGGCTCATCTCGAACGTCGGCAGCAGATCGGGCTGCGGCTCCTGCTCCGGCTCAGCCAGGGTGCAGGCAAGCGCGCCGCTCGGGCGGGAAACGAAGAACTCGCTCGTACACAGACAGCCCTCCTCGTCTCTACGCACTGCCTGCCAGATCGGCGGGCGCGATCTCGTTCAGCAGCGGCTCACCGCGCAGATAGCGCCCGAGATTCTGCGCGAACAAGTCCCACAGCCGCGGCAGAAACAGCCGGCTGCCAGTCGAGCCCGAGATGTGCGGCGTCAGGATGACGTTCGGTAGCGACCAGAGCGGGTGTTCGGGCGGCAGCGGATACTGAAAATGCGTGTCCAGCGCCGCGCCGGAGATCCACTCTTCGCGCAGCGCGCGCACCAGCGCCTCCTCGTTCACCAGCGGCCCGCGACTCGGGTTAAGCAGCACGGCGGTGGGTGGCAGTGAGCGCAGCTCCGCCTCACCAATCAGCCCCTGCGTGGCGGTCGAGAGCGGCAGCGTCAGGATCAGATAGTCCAGGTGCGGCAGGAAATCCGCCATCTGTTCGAGGCGAAAGGTTCGTGCGGGGATAACGCCGCCCGGGTCGCCGGCGCCGGCCACGCAGTAGTGCCCCGGTCGCGGCCCGATCGGGCCGCGGCTCATCGCCCACACCTCCAGGCCCAGGCCCGCGCACACCCGCGCGACTTCGCGCCCGATGCTGCCATAGCCGACGATGCCGACGCGTCGCCCCCGGAGCTCGGACTGGTACTTGGTCAGGCGCTCCCAGCCGCGCCGGCGCTGCATCTCCAGCAGGCCGCGGATGTCGCGCTCGAAGATGATCATCATCGCCAGACACCACTCGGCGATCGGGATATCGTTGACGCCGCTGGCGTTGGTCACCCGCACACCTCCAGCCGAGAGCGGCAGGCCGGCGATGTGCTCGTAGCCGGCCGAGCTGAGTTGGAACCAGGCCAGCCTCGGCATCGCTGCCAGGTTGCGTGGCGGCACGTCGGCCAGCAGCACCGTACAGCGCGCCGCTAGGCCGGGCGCGAGCTCAGTCTCCTCCTCCAGCGGCGCTAGCACCGTGACGTTCGCCGCTCCCGCGAGCGCCTCAACCGCCGCCAGCCCCTCAGGCGTCGTCTCCTTAGCGATCAGGATGTGCTCCAAGACACTCACCAGCAGCTCCTCATGCGCTCAGGTTGATCGCGTAGAGCCTCGGTTCGGCACTGGCGCTGCGCTCCAGCAGGACACGTAGGCGCACCGGCCGCCCTGCCAGCGAACTGAGGTCGCCGCCGGGCCACACCACCGTGCAATCCAGCCCGCCTGTCTCCAGTGTGTGCCCACTCTGCTCCGCCGAAAAGCCCGGCAGGGGGACGAAGCGCTCGTCGGCCACCTCGACCCGCATCCCACTCGCGCCCTCCGCGTTGAGTAGCACCCGGCAGCCGCCGGCCGGGAGGATCACCGGCGCCGTCCAGACCGAACCGGCGGACTGGTCGGCGTTCAGCGCCAGCGCAGCCCAGCGGTCGCGCGGGAGAGTTGCCAGCGCGATCTCGGCGTAGTAGTCATCGCCGTAGGGCGCGTTGCGCCAGCGATCGTGGTAGATCCAGGTCTCGCTGCCGACGTTCAGGATGCCGTTGCCCTGCGCGAGGATCGTCGGGTGCTGGACGCCGTTCACAGGCGGAGCGGGCGAGTCCGCGGCGGCGATGAAGACATGGCCTTTGACCGGCTCGCGGAAGTGCAGCCCATCGTTGCTGACCACCAGCCCGAGGTCGCACGAGATCTCGTTGAACACCGGGCTGTTGTGCCACAGGCCGAAGATGCCGACCAGCACCGTGCCGAAGCTGGCCGCGCCGATGCCGATGTGTACCTGGTCATAGGGCTTGCGCACGCCGCGCTCCTCGGGCGCGCGCGGCTCCGGCAGCGCAAACGACTCGGCGGTCTCCGCGAGCCAGGTGTCGAAGTCCGGCGAAATCCAGACGTAGGCCTGGCGCCCCATCGGCGCGCCGCCCTCGCTGTAGCGCCAGGGCGAGATCGTCTGCGCGTTCACGGCGTACAGGCCACCGTGCTTGTAGAACGAGCCCTGCTCGACGAACTCCCGCACCGGCAGCTCGGCGCCCGGCGTCCAGGTGATCCCGTCGGCGCTGGTCGCAGTGCGGATCGACCAGAAGCGGCCGGTGTGGGGGTTGTAGATCATCTTGTAGCGGCGCTGAGGGTCCGGGTCGTCCTCATCGCGGATGAGCGTCACGCCCTCGATCATTCGCTCTGGCAGCGCGATCGCGTTGTTCTCCCAGCTGCCACGGTACTCCAACTGGCCCAGGGCTGGCCGCTCCCAGGCGAGGCCGTCGCTGCTCTCGGCGTAACACACCGGGCCCTGAGTCAGCTCGCCGGGCCCCTCCCCAAGCGCGATCGGGTAGTACCACATGCGGAAGCGGCCACCTTCGTGCAGCACAGTGCCGTAGAAGTGTGTGCCGATGTGATCCGGCGCGCTCGGATCCTCGCGACGCGGCGTGAGCACCGGCGCAGCTCGGATCTGCGGGCGCGTCAGGTGCAGGCACAGATTACGCCTCAGCGGAAGCAGGTGATCGTCGATCGAGAGCAGCAGCGCTTCGCGAGCGGTGAGGCCGAGCGTCGGGAAGCTGAGCTGGCCACCTACCATGGATGAGGACATGGCTGGACTCCTGGGCTACTGGCCCGTGCCCTGCGGCCGCGCAATACTGCTGTCACCATCGGCTACGGAGCAGATCGTGCGGGCGCAGCGCGCTTGCGTTGACGTGCCTGATCCCTAGTAGTATAATGCTGGTCTGACCATCGGGCCAGACGATTGTAGCCCAGAACCACCTGTTTGTCAAGCTTTGGTTGAGGAGGCAGGCCATGACGACCGATACCGGCGAGCGCAGCGTCGAGCGATCCTACACGCTCTATCGCGAGGCGCTCGCGATCATCCCAGGCGGAACGCAGCTGATCAGCCGCCGTCCACAGCTCTACGCGCCGGGGCTAACCCCGCCCTACGTTGCGCGCGGCAAGGGCGCCCGCTTCTGGGATCTGGACGGCAACGAGTACCTTGACCTGATGATGTGCGTTGGCGCGGCGGTCCTCGGCTACGCGGACGACGTGGTCGACGCGGCCGTGATCGACCAGATCCGCGACGGGACGGCCTACAGCGTCAGCCACCCGCTGGAGGTCGAGCTGGCACGCGAGCTGATTGCGGCGATCCCCTGCGCCGAGGCGGTTCGCTACTGCAAAGGTGGCGGCGAGGCCAACGCGATCGCGGTGCGGATTGCGCGCGCCTTTACCGGGCGTGACCGGGTGCTGTTCTGCGGCTACCACGGCTGGCACGACTGGTACCTGGCCGCCAACCTGGAGAGCGACGACGTGCTCGACACGCACCTGCTGCCGGGCCTGCAGCCGCGTGGCGTGCCACAGGGGCTCGCCGGCACAGCCCTGCCGTTTCGCTACAACGACCTGGCGTCGCTCGAGGCGCAGCTCGCGCGGCATGCCGGCCAAGTGGCCTGCATCATCATGGAGCCGGCGCGCGGCGCTTCGCTGCCCGCGCCCGGCTTCCTCGAGGGCGTGCGCGCGCTGGCGACGGCGCACGGTGCGGTGCTAATCTTTGACGAGGTGGTCACCGGGTTCCGGCTGGCGCTCGGCGGCGCCCAGGAGCGCTTCGGTGTTCTGCCAGACATGGCGACCTACGCCAAGGCAATCTCGAACGGCTACGCCATGGGGGCGGTCGTCGGACGGCGATCGGTAATGGACCTGGCCGGCGAGCTGTTCGTCAGCAGCACTTATTGGTCGGACGCGATTGGGCTGGCGGCGTCGCTGGCCACGGTGCGCGAGCTTCGGCGGCGCGATGCCTTCAACCGCATTGGCGCGTTCGGTGAGCGCTTCCAGCGCCTGTTCAACGAGCTGGCCGCCGAGCACGGCGTGCCACTGCGCGCCATCGGGCTGCCCCAGCTGATCGGCATCACCTACGGTGAGGTGGCGCCGGAGCTCAAGCGGCCGCTCAAGGACTACTTCGTCCAGGAGCTGACCCGGCGTGCCATCTTTGCGTCGCTCGGCGTGAACCCGAGCCTCTCGCACGGTGATGCCGAGCTCGAGCAACTCGGCATCGCGCTGCGCGAGGTCTTCCCGCTGCTGCGTGCCGCGCTACGGGACGGCGACTGGGAGACACGGCTCGTGGCCCGCAGCGTGGACGCGTTCCGGCGCCAAGTCGGGTAGGGCTCAGTGGATGGGCAGCGCACCGCTCACATACTCGCGCTGCCACAGCGCTACCGTCTGGTCAACGAACGCCTCCACCGGTTGCTCGCTGCCGCGCGCGCGGAGGAGCGCTGGGAGCCACTTGTGACCAAAGGCCACGTGCTGGCGCTCATCGGCCATGTCATAGCTGACAAACTGCTCAGAGAGCTTGTCGCCGAGCGCCTGATACTCGCGCCGCCGCGCGCGCCGGTAGTCGAAGACGTGGCTCTCGTTGCCCATGGTCAGCAGCGCGTACTGCGTGGCCGAGTCGTACTGGCTGCGCCAGGCATAGACCCGCACGTTCTGCGGGTACGCGGTGTAGTCGAGGCCGTGGCGCGCGAGCCACTCGATCCCCAGACGGCAGTGGCGCGTCTCATCGTAGCAGTGGCGTGCCAGGTCGTAGGTGAACTCCCACGGCATCTCGGGCGTCAGGTAGAGCACAAGCGCCACGGTCTCGGCCGCCAGCACTTCCTGAGCGTAGTTGCGGAACTCGTCGAAGCGCTGCCCGGCCACGTCGCCATCCGCCGGACGCACCACCGTGCTCATATCGAGGCTGAAGCGGTCGTCACGGGCGGCCTGGCGCGGAGCCTCGAACGGCCGGCGCACGGCGGGAGGCTCAGGGGCTGGGCCGCGCTCGCCGTGCCCATCGGCCCCGCCGGCGGCAGCCAGCAGCCGTGCGATGTAGGTCTCCCACTCCCCGGCCGGGCGGTCCGCCAGCAGCTCGGCGCCCCAGGCAAGCTGGTCGCGCTCGTCGAGCAGCGTGTGGCGCAGATAGTAGCGCGTCGGCGCGTCCGGGTTGGCGAAGGTCTGAACCGAGTGGCGCTCGTAAGCCGCGACGAGGGCAGGCTTGATCACGCGGAACACGCCGGCCAGCATATCCTCAGCGCTCGGCGCGTTGATCGCCTCCTGCATCAGCCGCTCGAGCGCGAGGTCGCCGGGTGGGCGGAAAGCTGGGCGCTGCACCTCGCGCAGCCGGAGGTAGAGCTGCTGAACATGCTGCGCATCTTCCCAGAGCAGCCGCCCCAGCTCGAGCTTCGTCTCCATATGCGGTGTGGCCGGTAGCCACCCCGCCAGGATCCGCACCAGCTCGTGCTCGATATAGCGGTAGCGGTTCAGAAGACGCTGGTTCTCTGTGAAGTGGACCGTCTCCGTCGGGGCTACGATTGTCAGTGTCATCAGTTCGCTCCTGTTCAATGCCTGCGGCGCACCACGTCACGCTGCGCGACCGTCTCGGCCAGGTACTGCTCGGTCTCGCGTGGGTCGAAACGGTCCGGCGAGAACGCGCGCACATCGATGCTGGTGCGCCCCTCGGCCACGAACTCTGCCAGCAGCAGGCCTGTGACCGGGCTGTAGGCGAAGCCGCCCGAGTGGAAGGCCACCCCGACGAACAGGCCTGGCACCTGACTCAGCGGCCCAAGGATTGGCTCGCCGTCCATCGCGAAGGTAAGCAGCCCGACCTTCTCGCTCTCCCAGCCGACGTGCGCGAGCGCCGGCACTATCTCGGTGAAGCGCCGGTGCAGCTCGCGCTCGATCCCCGGCGGCGCCGCGAGCGCGCTCATGTGGAAGTCCAGCTCCGCCACGCGCCGCTCGTCGCGGTCAGGTGTCTCGACCCCCACCAGCAGCCGGCCGCCGTGAGCCGGCCGCACGTAGCCGCCGAGCGGGTTGGCGTTGATCGCCGGGATGCGGTGCGCCTCCACCAGCGGCGCGGTCACGTAGCGCTGGTGGACGAAGGACTTGACCGGCAGGCGCACGTCGATGCGCCCGAGCAGCGCGCCCGTCCAGGCGTAGACGGTCGAGACCACTGCGTCGGCCGCGATCTCGCCGCTGGCCGTCCGCACTCCCACCGCCCGGCCCCCACGCACGATCACATCAGCCACGGGCTCGTGCTCGCGGATCTCGACGCCGAGCTCGCGGACCCTCGCCGTGATCGCCGGAAGGTACTCGTGCGGCTCGCTGTAGCCGCCAAGCGGGTCGTAGAGCCCGATGGTCGAATCCGGCAGACGCAGCTGCGGCCACCGCCGCTGCATCGCTTCGGCGTCGAGGATCTCGTACTGCGCGCCAAGCCGGTCGTAGAGCGGCAGCAGCCGCTCGCGCTCCAGCCACGAATCGGGGTCGAACAGGTTCAGGCAGCCGACATCCTGGAAGCGGTAGCCATCCAGCTCGTCGGACAGCTCGCGGTAGAGCGAGAGAGCTTTCTTGCGCGCCAGAACGCCCGCCTCGCTCCACAGCAGCCCGGTTATGATGCCGGCTGCGCGGCTGCTGGAGCCATCGCCCACCGGGCCCTTGTCCAGCACGATGATGCGGCCGTAGCCCCGCCGCGCGAGGTGATAGGCGGTGCTCAATCCCGTGACGCCGCCGCCGATGATGATCGCGCTTTGCATACGCCTCACGATGCTCCTCAGAATGACAGCTCGACCGCCTGGCCGGTCTGCGAGGATCGCCAGGCCGCCTCGACCATGGCCACGGCCGCGCGTCCCTCCTCACCGGACACTGCCGGCCGCCGCCTGTCGAGAATATCGTCTACGAACGTCTGGGTCTGGGTGTAGAACGCCTCCAGCCGGGCGGGCTCGAACGGCCGGTTGATGTAGTCGATCGGCGGCTGTTCCCAGACGGTCTCCCAGCTGTCGCCCCAGCCGAGCCGCAGCTTGCCGTAGCCATCGATATCCAGGATGCCGCGCTCGCCAGCCACGATGTAGCGGTGAGCCGTATCCGGGATTCCCGGCGCGGGCATCTCGAACGACATCCACATCTGGGCGCTGGCGCCGTTGGCGAAGATCAGCTGGCTCATAGCGTTCTGACGCCGGTGCTCCGGGCCGGCGTAGGTCGTCACGTGGCTGAAGATGCGGCGCGGCGTGTCGCCCGCCAGCGCGTTCAGGATGTCGAAGTTGTGGCAGCCCATATCCAGCAGCAACCCCCCGCTCTCCGCGAGTGTCGACCAGTGCTTGTCGTCGGTCTCAGTGCCGACGAACAGCGACTGGCCACTGATCATGCGCGGCTTCCCGATCGCGCCCTCGCCGATCAGGCGCAGCGCGCGCGCCATCGTACCGCGGAAGCGCAGCGTCTTGATGACCTCCAGCGTGACGCCGGCCGCAGTGCAGGCCGCGATCATTTCGTCGCAGTCGGCCACGCTCGTCGCCATCGGCTTCTCCAGCAGCACGTGCTTGCCGGCGCGCGCGGCCGCGATCACCTGGTCGCGGTGCCCGGCATGCGGCGTGGCGATCAGCACCGCATCGATGTCCGCGCGCGCCAGTAGCGTCTCGTAGCTCGGCTCATACGGCGTGCCGTAGCGCTCGGCCAGGGCGGGCGCACGCGTGCCCCCGGCGATTGCAGCGAGCTGGGCGCGGGTGTTGTAGCGGGTGATGCACTCGGCGTACGTGCTCCCCATGTAGCCGGCGCCGAGGATCGCAATTCGGAGCGTTTCCATCCACCCTCCCTTCTCATGGCGGCGAGCCCCGCGGGCCTCACACCGGCAGAGCCACCAGGGTCCGATCCACCGACGCGACGCTCGGTCGGCCGAGCTGCACCAGCGCGGTGTCGATCTCTTCGCGCAGGAGCTCGAGCACGCGCCGCACGCCCGGCTCCCCGCCCGCCGCTAGGCCCCACAGGCACGGGCGTCCGATCAGGACCGCCTGGGCACCGAGCGCCAGCGCTTTGAGCACATCCGTCCCGCGGCGCACCCCGCTGTCCAGCAGCACGGCAGCGCGGCCTGCCACGGCGTCCACTACATCCGGCAGCGCCTCAATGCTCGCCAGCGTGCCGTCGACCTGGCGGCCGCCGTGGTTGGAGACCACCACACCGTCCGCGCCGTGATCCACTGCCAGCCGGGCGTCCTCGGCAGTCATGATGCCCTTCAGCAGCAGCGGAAGTCGTGTGACTGATCGCATCCAGGCGATGTCGTCCCAGGTGGGGGGCATGGCTGCCACGCTCGCCAGGAACGCGACGCTGCCGCCCGTCCGCAGCAACTCGTCGTCGAGGCCGATCCCGAGCAAGTTGCGGAGCTCGACCTCGGGTGGCAGCGCCCACCCGTTGCGGATGTTGCGCTCACGCCGCGCCTGATAGTGGCCGCCGTCCACGGTGGCGACGATCGCACGACACCCGGCGGCCTCGGCACGCCTGATCAGGCGCTCGGTGACGGCGCGGCTGTCGTAGCAGTAGAGCTGGAACCAGAGCGGCCCGCCGCCTGCCTCGGCGGCCTCCTCGATACTGTGGTGGGCTCCGGTGCCGAACACAGCGATCGTCCCGGCCGCCGCCGCCGCGCGTGCCACCGCGAGCTCGGCGTCCGGGTGGACCATGCGGTGGTGGCTGGTGGGGCCGATCAGCACCGGCAGGGTGATCTGCTGGCCGAGCACGCTGGTCGTCAGGTCGCGCTCGCGCACGTCCACCAGCACCCGTGGCCGGAGCCTGATGCGCTGGAAGGCCTCGGTGTTCCACGCCACCGTGCGCTCGTCCTCGGCGCCGCCGGCGATATAGTCCCACACTCCCGACGGCAGAGCGGCGCGCGCCAGCGCCTCGAAGTCGGCCAGGTTGATCGGCGCCACGTCTCGTGCTCCTCTCCGGCGCGCCTCACACGAACTGCAGGGCGTGCAGCCGGGCGCGCTTCAGCCGGATCCGCAGCCGCACCGGCTTCCCAGACCAGGGCGAGAGATCCGCGTTCCCGCCCCACGTCACATCCCGCGCCGGCAGGTCGCCGCTCAGTGGGTCGCACTCGGCGAAGCTGTGCCCGGCGATCGGCTCGCCCGAGGGGTCGGCCAGCTCGAAGCGCGCCTCGCCGCCGAAGCGCGTCCAGATGTTCACGCGCAGCCGGTTGCCCTCGAACACCAGCACGAAGGTCGTGCAGCCGCCCTCGGTCTCGGCCTCCAGCGACGTGAGGCCGTCCGGTCGCCACACGGCCTGCCGCAGCATGCCACGGTCCTGGGTGGCGCGGCCCTCGGCGAAATGGCTCTGGTTATGGGTCTGGATCTTCGGGCCGATCGGCAGCATCAACCTGCCGGCGCGCGTCTCGACGAGCCCACAGCCGGCGTAGACGCCGCCCTCCCGGCCGCTGCCCGGCTCGCCGGCCCCGATCAGCGGGGTGCGCCAGGGTCGCTCCCAGCGCACCCCGTCGCGGCTCGTCAGCAGGTGGACCTCGAGGATATCCTTGGCGCGCAGGTAGTAGGCCGGGAACATGAGGTGGGCGTCGGCCGTACCCGGCCAGGGCACGTAGCTGTTGGTGTAGATGTCCACGTCCGGCGGGTCGTATGCCTCCGGCGCAACAATGATCTCCGGCGTTGGCCAGCGCCCGAAGTCGTCGGTCTCGGCGTAGGAGATCGCCCGCCGGCCGTGGACGCCCGGCGCGTGGGCCTGGTGGGTCCAGCCGCGGAAGTAGCCGACGTAGCGGCCCTTCCGCTCATCGAACCGCACGACCGTCTGCGTGTCGCTGATGTAGCCGTCCAGCAGCGGCTCGCGCAGCGCCGTCCAGCTCAGGCCGTCTGGCGAGACGGCGCCGAAGACCCGGTAGCGGCCCTCCTCGCGCCCCATGTGGATCAGCTTGTAGCGCGCGTCCGGCGGCGCACTGGCATCCTTGAACACCGTCGCGCCGTGGGCGCCGCGCCCCAGCGCTGGCTCGAGCCCAAACACCAGGTTGTTGTCGGTCGAGCCACGGAAGCTCAACTTCCCGACGCGCGGCTTCGTCCAGGTGATGCCGTCGCTCGACTCGGCGTAGGCCAGCATGGCCTTCAGATCATCGGTTGCGCCATCCTCCTTGGTGACATGCGGCTCGTAGTAGAGCCGCATGCGGCCCTCATCTTCGAACAGCGTGCAGTAGACGTTGACGAACGACTCCCACGGGTGCTCGGCGACGAGCAGTGGGCTCGGGTCGATCGCCGGCGGATGCGAAGCGATCTGAAGCCCATAGGGCATCTCCCAGCTCGTCGGCACGCCGCCCCACGCCACACCATACCCCGGCTCGATCAGGCTCCAGTCCAGAAAGACGTGCTTCTTCCCGACAAGTTCGACAGGCATTGGTGCTCCTCTATCAGCGGGTCATGTGGCGGAGGGCGGAGACAAGCCGCTCGCGCTCCGCGTCAGTGTTGAAGACGTGGATCGAGACCCGGACACTTTCCGTCCCGGGCTCGAACGGTGAGACCAGGATGCGCTCCTGCTCCAGCAGCCGCCGGTAGACGTCGACGCCGGGGACGCCGGGGATGCGGAAGGTGACGATGCCCGCCCGTTGCTCGGCGGCCTCAGGCGTCTCCACCACCAGCCCTGGCATCTCGGCCAGCGCCGCGCGCAGGGCCTCGGCGTATGCGGCGATCGCCGCGAAGGCGGTCTCCCAGTCGACCTCCTCCCATAGGTCGAGCGCCCGGCCGAGGCCGGCGATGTCCGCCATGTTGCGGGTGCCGAACTCGAAGCGCCGCGCGCTCTGATGGAGAGCCATGCCGCCCTGCTGATCCAACCACTGCTGCGAGCGCGACCCGAGCCAGCTCGGCCTCAGCCAGTCGATCCGGTCGCGCCGCACGAAGAACGCGCCGGTCGCCTGGGGCCCGAGGATGTATTTGTGGCCGCTCAGCACGTAGAAGTCGCAGCCCAGCCCGCGCACGTCCACCGGCACCGAGCCGAAGGCCTGAGCGCCGTCCAGCAGCACAGGTACGCCACGGCGGTGCGCCAGCGCGACGATCGCCTGCGCCGGCAGGCGCCGCCCATTGCGCCGCGAGACGTGGCTCAGGCTAACGATGCGCGTCCTCGGCTCGAGCAGGCGCTCCAGCTCCGCCAGCAGCCGCCCGTCGTCGTTGCCATCGATCTCAAGGAAGCGCAGGCGTACCCCGCTGCGCCGGGAGAGCTCGTACCAGACGACCCGGTTGCCGGGGTGCTCGTGGGTGCTTAGCACCACGGAGTCACCGGGATGCCAATCAATGCCGTTCGCCACGATGTTGATGCCGACCGTCGCGTTCTCGGCCAGTGCGATCTCATCCGCCTCGGCGCCGATCGCGCGCGCCAACCGCGCGCGGGTCTGCTCGACCTCGCGCGCCAGCGGCTCGTGGATGTGCGGCAGCGCCGGGCCGCGCGCTTGGAAGCGCAGCCACCGCACCACCTCGTCGATCACCAGCTGGGGCTTGGGTGAGAAGCCGCTGGTCTGAAAGTATGCGTACTCGTCGATTCCCGCCAGCATGGCGCGGATGTCGCCGATCTCCACGGCTCACTCCTCCAGCCTGATGCGCGCCCACCGCACACCCATCGACTCCGAGTCGCCGGCGTAGTAGATAATCAGCACGTCGCCGTCCGGCAGCAGTGTCGGCCAGGGGTGGCCGAAGGTCCACACGCTCATGTCCGCCCAGTAGTCGCCGAAGTCACGCCGTCCGCCCATGCCGGACTCGGCGCCTACCCGCTGCTTGCGGTAGAACTCCAACTCCTCCTCAATCCGCCAGCTGCGCCCGCCGTCGTCGCTCAATACCGCTCGCAGTCCCGGTGGGTCGTGGCGGTGCACATAGGTCGCCAGCAGCCGCCCGCCGGGCAGGAACAGCGGTGTGCAGATCTGCCCTTCAATGCTGGTCGGCTGGGGCTCACTCCAGCCGTGCCCGTCGCCTGAGCTCCAAGCGATGTGGATCGGCACGTCGCGCTCGGCGACGCGGTCGTGGCTCCAGAACATTGCCGCCACCAGCCCGCCGTCCCGGCTGACCGCCACCCGCTGGTCCCAGAACAGCAGCCGCCCGCTCGGGTCGTGGGCGACGATCGCCGTCTCCGCCCAGCTGCGCCCCCCGTCGTGCGAGAGGCGCAGCGCGGCGCGGTGCAGCCCCAGGCTCGTATCGTCCCAATCCTTCCAGGACTCGTACGGCAGGGCCAGCGCGCCGCCGTTCAGCTCGAGGATCGCGCCCGTCGTGACGGCTCCGGCGTAGGGCGCGGTGCCCACCTCGCGCAGCTCGCCCCAGCTGCTGCCGTCGCGCGACTCGGCCACCAGGATGCGGGCTGGCAGCAGCCCCTGGGTCTGCGGATTCGCCAGCGGCCGCGAAGGGTCGCTCCGGTCGATCACGGTGAGCGCGGCGATCAGGCCGCCCGCGTGCGGAGTAATCCCGAGCGAGCGCACGCGCCAGCGGCCGGGCGGCAGGTTGCCGAAGCCGCCGAACAGCGGGCGCCAGGTGACGCCTTCGTCGTCGCTCACCATCGCACGCGCATCCTCGTCAGCTGAGTCCTTCGAGCTCCCGACGCGGAACGCCGCCACCAGGCGCCCGTCTGGGAGCTGTGTCAGCGTCGCGAAGGTCGCGAAGCGCGCCTCGCGGGGCGCCGTCGCCGCGTCATATACCACACCCTGTGCGAGCAGCTGCATCTGGTCTCCTAGTGCAGAAACGTCCGCCGGTCAAGCAGGTTGAGCAGTGGCGCGCCCGCGCGGTAGCGCGCCAGGTTCTGCAGGAACAGGTCACGGTAGCGCGCCGAGTCGTCCGGCATCACGCCGGCCATGTGCGGTGTAATCGAGACGCGCGGGTGATCCCACAGCGGTGAGTCGGCCGGCAGCGGCTCGTGCTCGAAGACGTCTAGGTAGGCGTGCGCGGGCCGACCAGCGTCCAGCGCCGCCAGCAGCGCCGGCGTGTCCACCACCGCGCCGCGACCGACGTTCACCAGGATCGAGTCCGCCCGCATACCTGCCAGCGCCGTGGCTCCGAGCATCCCGCGCGTCGTCTCGGTCAGCGGCACCGTCAGCACGACCACGTCGGCCTCCACGAGCACGTCAGCGAGCGCCTCGGGCGCAACCACCCGCTCCGGAATCCGCCCCTCGAGGTCGCCGGCGCCCTCGTAGGGCAGGTAACCGGCATAGCGGCGCCGCTCTCCGTCGCGCGCCACAGCGATCACCCGCATTCCAAGCGCGTCCAGCAGGCGCGCTGTCTCGCGCCCGACCCCGCCGTAGCCGACGATCAGCGCGCACCTGCCGCGGAGGCTCGGCCGCGCCATCGCTACCCGGCTGGGCCAGGTGTGCTCGTGCTGCAGCCGCTCGAACGCGCGCAGCTCCTTGGTGTGGTACAGCACCCGCGCCACGACGTGCTCGGCGATATAGACTGCGCTGATGCCCGCGGCGCTGGTGAACAGGATCTCCCGCTCCACGAGCGGGTGGCCGAGCAGCTGGTTGGCGCCGGCCGAGAGCAGCTGCACCCACCGCAGGCCGCCGCAGCGCTCGGGCGCGGCCGGCAGCGCATCGGTCACCAGCACCTCCGTGCCCGGGCCGATCGCCTCGTTGAGCTCGTGGACGCTGTAGCCGCAGAACGACACCCGCAGGTCCGCGGGCAACCCAGTCCACTCGCCGGGAGCGTGTGTTGCGATGAGCACATTCACAGCCGGCTTCTCCTACAGCTCGATGCCGTGCGCGCGGGCGCGCCAGTAGGCCAACACCGCAAAGACCGGCGCGTCCGAGCTGAGCGACTCGCCCATCCAGCGTAGCTCGGGGAGCAGCTGCTGTCCGTCCAGGTCGATCATCCAGTGCAGGCGCCGGTCGTCCAGCCGTGCCAGCAGGGTGCGCGCGAGCGTCAGCGCCCCTGGACAGAGCGCTGGGGCGCGCAGGTGCCCGATTACAGCGATGTCGGCGATCCGCGCCGCTGCGTCTGCCCAGCAGACCTCCGAGTCGTACGCGACGAACAGCGACAGCCCGCTCCTCGCGGCCCACGCTCGACGCTCGGGGGTGATCGGGCGCACCAGCGGGTACCACGTGTTGCGCTCGAGGTCCACCTGGACCACATAGTGCGACAGCAGGTCCTCGCGCAGGCCGAAGCGGCAGTGGTCGAAGTAGCGCGCGACCGCCTGTTGGAGCAGCCCGCCCAGCGAGAGTTCGTGCTGAAAGAGCGCGTCGGCTGCGGCAGCCATCATCCACATCGCGGCGCGGTTCTCAGTGTTTCGCACTACGAAGGGGGCGCGTGCCGGGTCGTACGCGGCGTCGCCGAGGTCACGGTTGCTCTGCGCGGTCGCGATGTCCTGCGCCGCAGCAAGCTCCCCGCGCAGCTCCGCCAGCATGCGGGCGCGCTCCAGATCCAGCCGCGTGGCCCACGGCCCGGCCAGCGTCAGCAGCCGCCGGCTCTCCTCCATGTAGCGCCGGTCCGCGGTCACCTGGAAGGCCAGCGCATTGAGGCATGCCATTGTCGGCGCGTGGTAGGCGTCGTCCAGGATGCGAAAGCGGCGCTCGAAGTAGGCGATCGTGTAGTCACGCTCGCGCCACCAGTCGGCCATCGCTGGCAGCAGGGCGTCAATCCGCTGCCGGGCCTCGCGGCCGGCGAGTGCTCGGTAGGCCCACAGGCCGAGCATCGTCGCGACGTACTGGTCCGGGCTGGTCTCGTAGCTCAGCGCCCAGTCGTACGGCTTGCACAGAAGGCCGGGCTGCCCGGCGTCCTCGGCCAGCCGAAAGATGATGTCGAGCGAGCCGAAGGCCCTGGCGGCGTAGCCGAGCGCCTGCTCCTCGCCGGTCACCTGGTAGCGCAGGCACTGCGAGAGCAGGAACAGGCCCGAGACCCACGGGCTGTTCTCGCCACTGATGTACCCCGCGGGTGAGAACCCGGCGCTGGTGTGCGGCACTGACTGGCTAGCCAGGTCCTCGTCGCGGAACGGGCGCGGCTCGCCGGCGCCCCAGTGCCAGTGCGAGTACATCATGCCGCTGGCGTGGAAGTAGCGCTCGCCGAGGAACCACTGCAGCGTCTCGACCTTGCGGGACACCGGCATCGCAGCGTCGATGTGGAGGACGTCGCCTGCTGCCATGATATCGCCTCGTTCTCCAGATAGGCCCTAGTCCTGGGGTGGCACGTACATTAGCCCCGAGGCACGCTCAGCCAGGCCGGGCGGGAATGGGAAGCGCGCGGCCAGCGCCTCGTCGAACTCGAAACCCAGCCCGGCCGTGGTTGGAGCGAGCAGCTCGCCGTCGCGTATCAGCGGCCGCTCGACCAGCGCTGCCGCCTGGAGGCTGGTCAGCTCGCGGCCCATCTCCAGCCGCTCGACGACCGGGAAGGCCAGCGCAAGGTGGACGTTCGCCATGAAGCCGGGACCGCCGCACCATGCGTGTGGCAGCACGCCCAGCCCGCGCGCCTCGGCCAGCTGCACCACTGCGCGGGCCTGCGACAGCCCGCCGACGAAGTTCGCGTCCGGCTGCAGCAGGTCGAGCGCGCCGATGTCGGCGAAGGCCTCGAAGCCCTCGCGTAGGCAGAGGCTTTCGCCGCCCGAGATGCGAACCTGTGTCCGCTGGCGCAGCCACGCGTAGCCGGCCGGGTCCAGGTAGCTGAGCGGCTCCTCGAAGAAGCTGACGCCGTGGCGCTCCAGCACCCTCGCCACGTCGAGCGCCTCCTCGCGCGTGATCGGGTTGGGGATGCCGCCCATGTGCCCGTCGACGCCGATCACGAACGCGTCGCCAACGGTGCGCCTGATGGCAGTCAGAGTCGAGTCCAGCAGCCTCAGCAGCTCGGGCCCGCGCGGCTCGAAGAACTCGTTGCCGGCGGCGTCGCCGAACTGGAGCCCTAGCTTCAGGCCACGGAACCCCTCGGCCACCAGCGCCTCGACCAGCGGCGGCACCATGTCCGGCCGCTCGGGCGCGGAGCCGAGGCTCGCGTACACCGGGACGCTCGCACGCGGTGTGTCGGAGAGCAGCCGGTAGCAGGGGACGCCCGCGAGCTTGCCCGCCAGATCCCACAGCGCGATCTCGATCGCGCCCAGCACGCTCACCGCCGCGCCGGAGCGCCCCCACCAGACGCTCGAGTCGAACATCCTCCGCCACAGCACCTGGATCTCGCGTGGGTCCTCGCCGATCAGCAGCGGCGCGTAGTACTGCACGGCGGCCGCGGCCACCTCGCCACAAAACAGTCCCATCAGCGTTTCACCGTGGCCGGCCACTCCAGCGTCGGTCTCGACACGGACAATCGCCGAGCCTGCCACGTAGCCGGACGGATTGCCAGAGCTGCACAGGAAGCAGCGTACGCCCGTGACCCGCATCGCGTGTCTCCTCCTGAGGGCCTCAGAATGCCTCGGGCAATGACAGCCCCAGCATGAAGCCGCCATCTACCCGCAGCACCGCGCCGGTGATGTAGTCCGCGTCGTCAGACGCCAGAAAGGCCGCGGCTCGACCGATGTCGCGGGTGGTACCGAGGCGGCCCCACGGGATACGCCGCCCACCGGCCTGGAGGTCCGCCTCGCTCGCCAGTACTCGCTCTCCGGGTGTGTCAATCCAGCCCGGGTTGATGACATTCACGTTGATCCGGGCACGCGCCAGCTCGTTCGCCATGGTGGCGCCGAGGTGGTTGATCGCGGCTTTCGCCATGTTGTAGGGCGCGCTGTTGGCCACCGGCAGCTCAGCATGGATCGAGCTGATGATGATGATCTTGCCGCCTACGCCCTGGGCCACCATCTGCTGCGCCGCCAGCTGGCAGGTGTGGAAGACCCCGTGCTGGCTGACCTCGAGCGTCCGCAGGACTTCCTCCCAGGTGATCTCCACCGTAGGCTTTCGCACCGTCGAGGCTGCGTTGGCCACGGCGATATCCAGCCGGCCCAGCTGGTCGGTCGCCGCGGCGACCATCGCTTCGACCTGCGCGCGGTCCGCGACGTCGGCCTGCCACACCTGCGCGCGGCGGCCAAGCGCTCTGATGGCCGCCGCGGTCTCATCGGCCTCCTCGGGGTGCGTGCGAAAGTTCACTAGCACGTCCGCGCCCTCCTCGGCCAGGCAGAGCGCGATGCCGCGGCCGATACCCCGCGACGCTCCAGTGACCAGCGCGACTTTGCCGTCCAATCGGCCCATCTACAGCTCCTCGTCCAGGCCGCTTAGCTCGCGGCCGCACTGCTGCAGGTAAGTGGCCAGCGCGAAATCGCCGCCCCACGGCACGATCTGCGCACCGAGCTGCCGGTAGTGGCGCAGCGCCTCGATCGACCCGGCGGTGATGCCCCAGGCTATGCCGTGGCGGCGCGCGGCGCCCGCCACCCGCTCGACCGCCGCCTCCAGCTCGCGCTCCACATCATCAGCGCCGGCCGCCCTGAGCCGTAGCCGCAGGTCGCCAGGACCGATGAACAGGCAGTCTACCCCTGGGACAGCGGCGATCTCGTCGGCCGCTGCGATCGCCGCCTGGGTCTCAAGCTGCACCAGCAGAAACGTCTCGCGGTTCGCGTCCGCGATGTAGCTGCTGCCCGCGGGCCACGCGTCCAGCCCGTAGGCGGCGTCCAGCCCCGCACCATCCAGGCCGCGGTTGCCGAGCGGCGGAAACTTGATCGCTTCCACCACCCGCCGCGCCTCCGCTGCACTGTCAATCAACGGCATCATCAGGCCCGCCGCGCCCTCCTCCAAGTAGCGGTAGAGCCGGCTGTGCTCGCGCGTCGGCGGCCGAACCAGACAGTCGATGTCCGCGAGTTGGCAGTAGGCAAGGAAGGTCTGCACCTCTCGGTCGCCCATCGTACGATGCTCCAGATCCAACCAGATCCCGTCGTAGCCGCTCGCCGCGCTGTAGCGCACGAAAAACGGCAGGAAGTGACCGGTGGCCGACACGCGCGCGAAGGCGCCCGCTCGTAGCTTCGCCGCAACTTTACTAGGTCTCATCACGGTTGACCTCCAGCGTGTGCTGTGGTATACTCAGGATAATTGTCATGCTGGTCTGACCAAAGGTTGCTCCATTATAGTAGGCAATCGACGTCTGTCAAGCGCCGGCCGACAGGGTAGCGCTATGCTACAATGGACACCGCTCTGCGCGGGACCGGCACCGCATGGGAGTGCCATGGTCAGCTATTGAGGATGCCTGGATGAAGCCCGAACTCATACTCGAGCAGCCACGCAAGGTCACGGTCGTCGAGTCAATTGTGGAGCAGATCGTGCGGCAGATTCAGGCCGGAGCGATCAAGCCGGGCGACAAGCTGCCCTCCGAGCGGCAGCTGATCGAGATCCTGCGCGTGAGCCGCTCGTCGGTGCGGGAGGCGCTCCAGGGTCTGACCATGATGGGCTTGATCGAGAGCCGGCCTGGCCAGGGCACATTTGTGAGCGACAACCTGCACCTGATGGTGCCGAATGTCAGCCGGCCGGGGCTCTCGGCCACCCTCCAGCGGGAGATGCGAATGAAGCTGATCGAGGCCCGCCGCACCGTCGAGTGCACCACGGCGCGCCTCGCCGCTGAGCGCGGGACGGACGAATCGATCGCCCGGCTGCGCGCAATCTTCGAAGAGTACCGCCAGGTGACGCTCCACGGCTCGTACCAGCGCGCCCTCTCTGGCACACACCACGATTTTCACATCGCGCTGGCCGAGATGACCCAGAACCCGTTCTACACGCCCGTGGTCGAGACGCTGCTGCGCGCCATCCCGCAGGGGCTGCGCGAGACCGAGTTCATTTCGCTCGGCGAGCCGGGCCCGCAGACCATCCTCCAGACCGAGATCGAGATCCACCAGGCGATCTGCGAGGCGGTCGAGCGCCGCGACGGGCCGGGCGCGGTCGCCGCGATGGAGCAGCACATGGCCTTCGAGGAGCGTCTGGTGGGCCAAGCCCTGGCCGTTTTGGCGTCCTCAGCTGAGCCGGCAGCGTAACATGCTGATCATTGACGCTCACCTCGACCTCGCCTGGAACGCGCTGCAGTGGAATCGTGACCTGCTGCTCACGACGCACACGATCCGCACGCTCGAGGCTGGTATGCCCGGCAAGGCGCGCGGCCTCGGCACAGTCGCCTTGCCGGAGTTGCGGCTCGGCCGCGTAGCGCTCTCCTTCGCTACGCTCCTGGCCCGCTCGACTGGCCGCCCGGTGCCGCATATCGACTACGGCTCCCCCGCCCAGGCGCACGCCGTCGCGCGCGGCCAGCTCGCCTACTACCGCGCCCTCGAGCGCCAGGGCTCCATCCGCCTCATTGAAGACCTGGCCGGACTCGATACGCACTGGGCAGCGTGGCAGGCCTGGGATGCCGCAGTTCCGCCGACTGACCCCCCGCCGCCCCTCGGCTTCGTCATCAGCATGGAGGGCGCCGACCCAATCCTGGCGCCGGACGAGCTCGAGGAGTGGTGGCGGGCCGGCCTGCGCCTGATCGGCATCACCCACTACGGGCCGGGGCGCTACGCCGGCGGCACCGGCACCCAGCTCGGCCTCAGTGAGCTGGGGCCGCCGCTGCTCGCCGAGATGGAACGCCTCGGCATCGCGCTCGACCTGACCCACTGCTCCGACCAGGCCTTCTGGCAGGCGATCGAGCGCTTCGGCGGCCCGGTGCTCGCCAGCCACAACAACTGCCGTGCGCTCGTACCGCACCAGCGCCAGTTCGACGACGACCAGCTGCGTGCGATCATAGCCCGCGACGGGGTTGTCGGCGCGGCACTCGACGCCTGGATGCTCAAGCCGGGCTGGGTCGCCGTCGAGCGGCCGAGCGCCGCTAACCCGCCGGTCTCACTCGAGGACGTCGTCGACCAGATCGACCACGTCTGCCAGCTGGCCGGCAGCAGCCGCCACGCGGCGCTCGGCTCCGACCTGGACGGCGGCTTCGGGCTGGAGCAGGGGCCCTCCGACCTGGATACGATCGCCGGCCTGCAGCGAGTCGCGGAGCTCCTCGCGCAGCGCGGCTATGCAGAGCCCGACGTGGCCGCCATCATGCACGGAAACTGGCTGCGCCTGCTCCGGAACGCCTGGAGCGGCGGAGAGCCAGGCACGTCCAGTCGTTGATCAACCCTCACCTGCCAGAGGAGCAGCATGTCACGCTGGGAGCTTACCGACGCCGACCGCGAGTTGATCGCCCGTGAGATCGAGCCGTTCCTGCCCGACCGGATCTTCGATGCCCACGCCCACCTGTTCCACCGCGACCACTATGCCCCCGGCCAGCCGCCCGCCTACCTCGAGGACAACCCGGAGCAGCTTGGGCTGGCGGAGTACCAGCGGCTGATCGCCTGGCTCCACCTGGAGGGTCGCACCGCCGGAGGGCTGTTCTTCGGCCTCGCGTTCACCGGCGACCGCGACGGCAACAATGCCTTCGTCGACGCAGAGGTGCGCGCCGGCCAGGAGGCAGGCGCCCCGGTCTTTGGGCAGCTCGTCGTGCCGCCGGACATCGAGCCGGAGGCGGTGCGCGCCGAGGTGCGCCGCGCCGGGTGGCGCGGGCTAAAGTGCTACCACACCATGGCGCGGGTCGATGGGCCCACCTGGCTGGCGCCGATCGAGGCCTACCTGCCCGAGCCGCTCGTGCGCGTGGCCCACGAGGAGCAGCTGGCGATCACGCTGCACATGGTGCGCGACCGAGCGCTGGCGGACCCGCTCAACCAGGCGACGATCCGGCACTACTGCGAGCGCTACCCCGGCATGCGGCTGATCCTGGCGCACGCCGCCCGCGGCTTCAACCCCTGGCACACTATCGAGGGGGTCGAGAGCCTGCACGGCCTGCCGAACGTCTACTTCGACACCAGCGCCGTCACCGAGGCCGGTGCGTTTGAGGCGATCGTCGAGACGATGGGACACGAGCGGCTGCTGTATGGCAGCGACTTCCCGGTGAGCCACCTGCGCGGGCGCTGCGTCGCGATCGGCGACTCGTTCCACTGGTTCTACGCTGAGGACATGCGTCTGGAAGAGCGCCACTCCACCCTGCGCCCGGTGCTGGTAGGACTCGAGTCGCTGCGCAGCCTGCGCCTCGCCGCGCGCCGCCTGCGGCTCAGCGACCGCCAGATCGAGGACATCTTCTACACGAACGCCGCCCGGCTGTTTGGCTTCGCCTAGCGCGGGGCTACGCGCTGCCGCGCAGCGCAGAGGGAGCTCGCAGCACTATGATCGTCGATGTTCACAGCCACACGCCGCAGTACCGCGACGCCGTGCCGGAGCAAGAGCTGGTGATAAACCATGCCTGGCGCCCTGACCGCGCAGTCGTGTCGAGCGTTTCGTGGGGCGACTTCCTCGCGAACCAGGCGCCGGCCTCGGTCTCGCTGGTGTTCGCCGTTGCCTGGCACCCAGGCATCGTCGTCCCCAAGCTTGGCGGGCGCGAGATTGGCGACACCAGCTGGTATCGAGGGAACGTCAACGACGCCACCGCCACCTTCGTCGCCTCGGCGCCGGACCGGCTGATCGGTTTTATGGCGCTCCACCCGCACGACCCGACCTGCCTCGACGAGTTCGAGCGCTGCCGCGTCGAGCTGAAGCTGCGCGGGGTCAAGCTCGGAGCCAACTACCAGAACTTCGACCCGCTCGAGTCGCGGGCGCTGGCAATCTACGAGCGTGCCCAGCGCTACGGCCTGCCGGTGCTGTTCCACCAGGGCACCTCGCCGGTGCGCGACGCGCCGATCCGCCTGGCCCACCCGCTGATCATGGATGAGATCGCCATGCGCTACCCCGATCTCAAGATCATCATGGCGCATATGGGCCACCCCTGGCAGGCCGACACCTGCGTCGTCATCCGCAAGCACCCCAACGTCTACGCGGACGTGTCCGGCAACTTCTATCGACCGTTTTCGTTCTGGGAGCAGCTGATCCGGGCGGCTGAGTGGAACGTGCTTGACAAGCTGCTGCTGGGCAGCGACTATCCGATTACCACCGTGCAGGAGACGATCGACGGGCTGCGGCGGGTCAATGCCATCGTGGAGGGCACCAACCTGCCGCGCGTGCCGGAGGAGGCGATCGAGGCGCTGATCGAGCGCGATGCCCTCTCCCTCCTCAACCTGCGCTGAAGATGCCAAGGAGCTACTGATGTCGTACGAGGCGAAGCTACAGGAGCTCGGCTACACGATCGAGCCGGTGGAGCTGGACGCGGGCCGGCTCGTCCACGCCGTCCGCACTGGGAACCTGATCTACACCTCAGGCCAGGTCTCGCGCTGGGGAGAGCAGGAGGTCAAGGGGCGGCTCGGCGATGATCTGCAAGTGGAGCAGGGGTACGAGGCCGCACGCCTCTCGGCGCTCAGCTGCCTCCGGGCGATTAAGACCCTGGCCGGCTCGCTAGACAACGTCGTGCGCATCGTCAAGGTGCTCGGCATGGTCAACGTGGTGCCGGGCTTTGACAACACGCCCGGCGTGATCCACGGGTGCAGCGACCTGCTACTCGAGGTGTTCGGGCCAGCCGGCAAGCACGCGCGCAGCGCCGTTGGCATGACCCTGCCGCTCAACTACGCAGTCGAGATTGAGATGATCGTCGAGGTGTGCTAGACGCACAGGAGTAGCACGCAATGGTCACGACTCACACCAACGCCGAGCTGGCGGAGCGCGCCGCGCGCGTCATCCCCGGCGGCGTGAACTCCGGCAACCGCCGCCTCCCCTGGCCGCTGGCCGCCGTCCGCGCTCAGGGCGCCACCTTCACCGACATCGAGGGGACCACCTTCCTCGACTACCACGCTGCCTTCGGCCCGCTGATCCTTGGCCACAACCACCCGCAGGTCAACGCCGCCGTCCGCGACGCCACCGAGCGCCTCGACATCGTCGGCGCCGGTGTCACCGACCTCGAGGTCGCCCTCGCCGAGACTCTCTGCCGCCTGATCCCCTGCGCCGAGCGCGTGCTGCTGGCAAACTCCGGCTCGGAGGCGACGTACGCCGCCCTGCGCCTCGCCCGCGCCGCAACCGGCCGCAACACGATCGTCAAGTTCCAGGGCACCTACCACGGATGGCACGACGCCGTCCTGATGAATGTCATCTCCTCGCCCGACAAGATCGGCCGCAAAGACCCGCTCTCGCTCGGCATGCTCCCCGAGACAATCGACCACACGCTCGTCCTGCCATTCAACGACGTCGAGGCGCTGCGTGAGGCGGTCGAGCAGCGCGGCGACGAGATCGCTGCGATCATCGTTGAGATCATCCCGCACAACATCGGCTGCGTCCTGCCGCGGCCGGACTTCCTCGCCGCGCTGCGCGCCAGCTGCGATGCTGCCGGCATCGTGCTGATCTTCGACGAGGTGATCACCGGCTTCCGCCACGGGCTCGGCGGCTACCAGGCGATCTGCGGCGTGACGCCGGACCTGTCGACCTTCGCCAAGGCCATGGCCAATGGCTACCCGATCGCGGCGCTCGCCGGGAAGGCCGGGCTGATGGACCGCTTCGCTCCAGGCGGCGGTGTCTTCTTCGCCGGCACCTACAACGCCCACCCGGTGGGGGTGGCCGCCGCTCTGGCAACGATCGCGGCTCTCGAGGACGGCAGCGTCCACCGCCACTGCTTTGCGCTCGCCGAGCGGGCCGCCGCAGGGTTGCGCGAGATCGCCGCCGAGCTCGGCATCCCGATGACCGTGGCGCAGTTCGGCTCGGTGTTCGTACCCTACTTCGTCGAGGCGGAGCGCGGGCCGATCGAGCGCTACGAAGACCTGCTCGCCAACGACACGGCCCGCGACGTGGCCTTCCGCAGCGCAATGTGCCGCCGCGGGATCTTCATGCTGCCCCAGGCGCTCAAGCGCAACCACGTGAGCGCCGCACACGTCGAGGCCGACATCGACCGGACTCTCGAGGCCGCGCGCGACGTGCTGCGCCAGCTGCCGGCCTAGACAGGTCCACCCACACTCATCAGTCGGGTGGGTTTCAGGGAAGACGGCGCCCTCCTTCCCGAACCACTTCGATGGCTCCATGGTCCGAAATGGCCGATTGAGGGCTGTAGATTGTATATTGTGCTACGGCGTCTCACCACTGCTCTCACCGGGCCGCTGCCGGAGCCGGTGCGGGCCAACGTCATGATCGAGGCCGGCGCCTCGCTGGCCTACGGCGTGTTCTTCGCCGCCGGCCCGGCGTTCCTGCTGGTCGTGCTGCGGCGGCTGGGCGCTACCGCCGACGTGCTGGCACTCTATATCACGCTCACCTACGTCGGCTCGATCGTCGCCTCCCTTAGCGTCGTAGCGCTGCGCCACTGGCGACCGCTGCGGCTGAGCATCTTCTGCTGGGCGATCGGGCGCGCCATGTTCCTGCCGATGGCCCTCGTCACCGGTCCGGAGGCGATGCTGGTGCTGATGACCCTGTTCTGGGTGGCGGAGTCCTTCCCCGCCCCGGCGTACGCCCGGCTCATGCAGAGCCTCTACCCGGTGGAGTACCGCGGCCGCGCGATGGCGGCAGTGCGCCTCGGCATGGTGCTGGCGGTGATCGTCGCGACGCCGCTGGCCGGATGGATGCTAGATGCCGCTGGGCACCGCACCCTGCTGCCCCTGGCCGGCATCATTGGCGTGGTCGCGGCGCTCGGCTTCAGTCGCCTGCGGGTCCCGGACGAGGCGCCGGCCGCGGTCGCGGTCACGCAGGCGGTGAGCCCGCTCGGGATCCTTCGCCGCAACCCGCGCTTCAGCGTCTATCTGCTCGGCCTGACCCTGTTCGGTTTCGGCAACATCATCGGCGCTCCGCTCTACCCGCTGGTGCAGGTCGACCGGCTGGAGCTCTCGTACACGCAGATCGGCTACCTGACGCTGGCGCAGTCGCTCTGCTGGCTGCTCGGCTTTCTGGCCTGGGGCCGACTGGTGGACCGGCACAGTGCGATGCGAGTGATGGTGTTCAGCGCGGTGTTCGCGGCCCTGGTGCCGTGGACGTACATCTGGGCGGAGAGCTTCTGGACGCTGCTGCCGGCCTTCATCGCCCAGGGTTTCGTGCAGGCCGGCTTCGACGTCGGTGTGACGAACGTCGGCATCGAGCTGGCCGAGCCGGGCCGGGTGGTCGAATACTCGGCGCTTCAGAACCTGGTGGTTGGCATGCGCGGGCTGGTCGCGCCCATGCTCGGGGCCGGGCTTCTGGCCTCAGGTATGCCAGACCGCACGATCTTCGCGATTGGCTCGCTGCTGGTGGTGATGTCCTGCCTCACCTTCTGGCTGACAACATCGATTGCGCGGCAACCCGTAGCGGCGTCCGCGCCTACGCGGACTAGTCGCGAGTAGCCGGAGGATATCATGGAGAATCGCTCGCTCGGCCGGAGCGGCCTGGCCGTCAGCTCGCTCGGCCTCGGCTGCGTGACGTTCGGCCGCGAGATTGACCGCGACACCTCGTTCGCGGTGATGGACTACGCCTACGAGGCCGGCATCACGCTGTTCGACACGGCCGAGGTGTACGGCAGGGGGCGCTCGGAGGAGATCGTCGGCGAGTGGCTGCGCTCCCGCAGCGCGCGCGGCCGCATAGTCCTGGCGACCAAGGTCGCTGGTTCGCTCACCGGGGAGCGAGTGATCGCGTCGGCCGAAGCCAGTCTGCGGCGGCTGGGCGTCGAGACGATCGATCTGTTTCAGCTGCACCGCTACGACCCGGAGGTGCCGCTGGAGGAGACGCTCGAGGCGCTCGACACGCTGGTGCGGCGCGGGGTCGTGCGCTTCGTCGGGTGCAGTAACTATGCGGCGTGGCAGCTATGCAAGGCCCTCTGGCGGCAGGATGCGAACGGCTGGGCCCCAATGGCGGCGGCCCAGCTCAACTACAGCCTCGCGGCGCGCAACATCGAGCAGGAGCTGCTGCCGCTGTGCGCCGACCAGGAGCTGGGGGTGCTGGCCTACAGCCCACTCGGCGCCGGCTTCTTGACCGGCAAGTATACGCCGGGCAGAGCGATTCCGAAGGGCACGCGCTTCGACGTGGTGCCGGGCCACGAGGTTGGCTACTTCACGCCGCGCAACTTCGCGATCGTCGACCGGCTACGCGAGCTGGCATCCGAGTGGGGCGTTACGATGCCGCATATTGCGCTCGCGTGGGCCTTCGCGCAGCCACACATCACCAGCGTGCTAATCGGCGCGCGCTCGCTGGCCCACGTGGAGCAGGCGCTCCAGGCGGACCGGCGACCGCTCGACCCTGGGCAGCTCGTGGACCTGGACGAGCTGACCCGCCCCGAGTAAGCGCGGTATCGCTGACGGAGGTGCATAAGGTGGCCGAACAGCCCTACGCCAGCACCGGCCTTACGATTCCCGGCGGCTTCACGGCCGGGATCGAGGGGCCAGCGTGCGACCGCGACGGAAATATCTACGCGGTGAACTACCTGCGCCAGGGGACGATCGGACGCGTGACGCCCGGCGGCCAGTGCGAGGTCTTTCTCCAGCTGCCGCCAGGGAGCATCGGCAACGGCATCCGCTTCAGCGCCGCGGGCGAGATGTACATCGCTGACTATGTCGGCCACGCGATCTACCGCGTGGCCGCCGGCACCCGCGAGCCCGAGGTCTATGCGCGCGACCAGCGTCTCAACCAGCCGAACGACATCGCGATCGACCGCGCCGGCTACCTGTACGCGAGCGACCCCGACTGGAGCGCCGGCGGAGGCCAGATCTGGCGCGTCGGCCCCGAGCGCCGCTTCGAGCTACTGGAGGGGGCCATGGGCACTACCAACGGCATCGAGGTGGGACCGGACGAGCAAACCTTGTACGTCAACGAGACGATGCAGCGCCGGATCTGGTCCTACGACCTGACGCCGGGCGGGAGGATCGACAACAAGCGCCTGTTCGCCGCGTTCTCCGACCACATGCTAGACGGCATGCGCTGCGATATCGCCGGCAATCTGTACGTCACCCGCTACGGGAAGGGTACGGTCGCCTGCCTCTCGCCGCAGGGCGAGACGGTGCGTGAGATCGCGCTCCACGGGCGCAATCCCACCAACCTAACCTTCGGCGGGCTGGACGGGCGCACGTGCTATGTCACCGTCGCAGATACCGGGCAGATCGAGCAATTCCGCACGGAGATACCGGGGAGGTGTTGGAGCCTCTGGCGCGCCACCAGGTAGGAGCGTCAGCCGCCAACTTCCCCCTACTATCGGCGTGGCAGATAGAGCGTGCCAAAGCGCCCGGCAACGTGGAAATCGGCTGGCTCCGTGTAGGTGGGAGACCAACAGCTGAACTCGGGCATGCCCTCACGCGGACGCTCGATCCGATAGAAATTCGCCCGCCACACCTCCGGTGGCTCGCCCTCGACGAGGGCCGCGAACGGGATACACAGGACTGCCGACCAGCGCTGGTCGGCGTCGTGGCGCTCGGCCCGCCACGTGATGCCAGGACAATCCCAGCCGGTATCGACCGTCAGGCCTACGCGAGTCCCAGCCGGGCTGTCAATCCGCGCATCAAACATCACGCCGTTCGGGCTGACCTCGATCTCGACGTAGCGGCGCGGGACATCACGGCCCGGGCTCAGAAACAGCTCGACCACCTCCTCGTCGTAGATCGGCGCGTCGCGCTGATCATACGTCCCCCAGATATCGCGATCCGAGCAGTCGAACCGGACGTACAGCCCGCACTGGTCGCAGCAGAGCCGCACGGTGGTCTGCTGCGCTGCTGGCCCGCTGCCATCGGCGAGCAGGAGCGGCGGCAGCGGCGCCAGGCTTGCCCATACAGCACTCTCGGAGCACGCCGCCTCGGCGGTCCACCCGGCCGGCGCGAGCGGAACATGATGGTGAAGCGAGATCATCGACATAGGCAGGTCGCTCCTGATGAGATTCCTTGCGATCGTTACGCCCTGCATTGCGTCGGCTCAGAGGATGTGGCAGCACTGGCATCGCTTGCTCCATCACGGCGCTGAGTCCGCGTGCGCCGTATCGCCGCCTCCTCCCTGCGCCGAGTGAAACGCATCGGGAGAGCAGGGATTGTTGGTCATTTGGCACACGCCAGCCAAGTGACTCGAACCTGCCGGTAGAACAGGAACTCTGCTCTACAGCATGATCATGAATATGAACGCCACCGCGCCTGCGCAGCCACCACCAGCCCTGCGGGTAACGCCACTGTGGTGAGACCCTTGAACCGTCAGATGGGTATCACTACCCTTGCAGTTTATACGATTGGGAAGTGGACAGCATCGCGACCTCGGCGGTAGAAGGGAGTTGCTGAGACTGCCCTTGACCGAAAAGGCACGTGATGCGAGTCCCAATTGTATGCGTAGATCCACACCTGCGCCAGTACGCCTTCGCGTTCGTAGGGCACTGTCAAAGTCATAGTCCATCGGGTACGATACTGGAGGAATGACCAAACTCACCAGCGG
>JBDLTZ010000301.1:0-26174 GCA_039805565.1 Chloroflexota bacterium
ATGATCGAGTCGGTGGCCTGATCGAGGAGCCGCCACAGCGTGTCGTCTCCGGCCGTGGTGATGGCGATCACCGCGCCGCCGCGGGCCTTGGCCTCCTGGATGTTGCCCTGCATCTTCTCGAACACGTGGTCGTGCGGCGCGATCGCCACCACCGGCATCTGCTCGTCGATGAGCGCGATCGGGCCGTGCTTCATCTCGCCGGCCGGGTAGCCCTCGGCGTGGATGTAGCTGATCTCCTTCAGCTTCAGCGCCCCCTCCAGCGCGATCGGGTAGTTCACCTGCCGCCCGAGGAACAGCGCGTCCTTGGCGGTGTGGTAGCGCTCGGCCAGCTCCTCGTAGATCGCGTTTCGCTCCAGCACCCGCGCCACCTTGCCCGGCAGCTCCACCAGCGCCTGCACGTGCGCGCGCACCTCGTCCGGCCCCATGGTGCCGCGCGCCGCGGCCAGCCGCAGCGCAAGCAGGTACTGCGCCGCGAGCATCGTCGTGAAGGCCTTGGTGCTCGCCACGCCGATCTCCGGCCCGGCGTGCAGGTAGAGCGCGCCGCCGTCCGCCACCCGCGCCGCCTGGCTCCCCACGGCGTTCACCACGGCCACGCTCTTCACGCCCTGCGCGCGCGCCTCCTCCATGCCCGCCAGCGTGTCGGCCGTCTCGCCGCTCTGGGTGATCGCCAGCAGCAGCGTGTCATCGCCCAGGATCGGCTGGCGGTAGCGGAACTCGCTGCCGTAGTCCACCTCCACCCGCAGCCGCGCCAGGCTCTCGATGAAGAACTTGCCCACCAGCGCGGCGTGCCAGGCGGTGCCGCAGGCCACCGACACCACCCGGCCCAGCCGCCGCAGCTCGCCGTCGCCCAGCCGCAGCTCGTCCAGCAGCACCGCGCCGGCGTCCAGGTCGATCCGCCCGCGCAGCACGTCGGTCAGGGCGCGCGGCTGCTCGGCGATCTCCTTCTGCATGAAGTGCTTGTAGTCCCCCTTGGCGGCCGCCACGGGGTCCCAGGCGATCGTGTGCGGCCGCTTCTCCACCGGCGTTCCGTCCAGCCGGCTCACCCGCGCGGCGCCCGCCTCCACCACCGCCAGCTCGCGGTCCTCCAGGAAGACCACGTCGCGGGTGTAGTCCAGGATGGCGGTCATGTCCGACGCCACGAAGCTCTCGCCCTCGCCGAGCCCCACCACCACGCCGCCGGCGTTGCCCAGCCGCGCCGCCACGATCCGCCCCGGCTCGCGCCGCGTCATCGCCACCACGGCGTTGCCGCCGCGCAGCTCGGCCAGCGTGCGCCGCATGGCCTCCTCGAGCGAGCCGCATGCGGCGTAGTGGTCGCCCAGCAGCAGTGCGATTACCTCGGTGTCGGTCTGGCTGGCGAAGCGGTGGCCGCGCTCGATCAGGTGCCCTTTGATCTCCAGGTAGTTCTCGACGATCCCGTTCTGGATCACCACGATCTCGCCGCGCGCGTCGCGGTGCGGGTGGGCGTTCTCCTCGGTCACGCCGCCGTGCGTGGCCCAGCGCGTGTGGCCGATGCCGCAACCGCCGCTCAGCGGCTGCTCCCGCACCTGGGCTGTCAGGTTCGCCAGCTTGCCCACGCTCCGCCGCAGCTGCAGCTCGCGCCCGTCATCCACCGCGATCCCGGCCGAGTCGTAGCCGCGGTACTCGAGCCGTCCCAGTCCGCCGATCACGACCTCGGCGGCGTCGCGCGGCCCCACGTATCCGACGATCCCGCACATATGCCTGCTCCTTCTGGAGTGTCTATTCGCCGAAGATAAAGAGAGACAGGGCTCTCGGAGGGGCGCAGCCCCTCCGGACCTCCCCGCGTATGCCCCGCCAGGCAGCAACCTCGCCTGCGGCAAAGGGAGCTCTTCCCAGAGGCAGCGCTGCCTCGGGTCGGCGATGCCCGTCCCGCGTGCCGCTCCTCGTTGGCCTGTGGCGCGCTCACGCAGGTATGGCGGCGGGGGTGTGCCGCCGCCGTGTCTTCACATCTCGTGTCAGGGAAATGCGGCCGCGGACCCGTGGGCGTGACAGGGTCTGTGGTGGCCGCCTGGTGCTGTGCTCACCGCGCCCCGCTTGTCCCGCCCGTCGCCGGGCGGCTTTCGCAGGGCGCTCGCAGGCGGTGGCGCGCCTGGGAGGCATCCGCTGATACTCGATTTTCCCCCGCCTTGCGGCGAGGAACCTCCACCTCGTCAGCTGCCGGCGTGCGCCCGCAGCCCATGCGCTTCACGTCGAATGTTCGCCGTCACACCTCCTCCGCCGCGCCCGCGAATACTATGGAACCATATATCATCAATCGGCCCGCTGGTCAAGGGCCCCGCACGTGTATAATCACCCTGTACCCTCAAGGAGCAACCTATGCGCGTACTGGCGATCGATGTTGGCACCGGCACGCAGGACATCCTGCTGTTCGACAGCGACGGCCCGGTGGAGAATGGCGTGCAGCTGGTGATGCCCTCGCCGACGCAGATCGTCGCGCGGCAGGTGCGCCGCGCCACCGCCGAAGGGCGCGCCATCGCGCTCAGCGGGCCGATCATGGGCGGCGGCCCCTGCCACTGGGCGGTGGAGGACCACCTGCGCGCGGGCCTCGCCGCCTACGCCACGCCCACCGCGGCCACCACCTTCAACGACGACCTGGACTGGGTCGAGCGCGAGATGGGCGTGCGCCTCGTCTCGGACGACGAGCTTGCCGCGCTCCCGGCCGGCGCCGCCCGCATCGCCACCGGCGACGTAGACCTGGCCGCAGTGGCGCGCGCGCTCGAGGCGTTCGGCGTGCCGCCCGAGTACGATGGCCTGGCGGTGGCGGTGTTTGACCACGGCGCCGCTCCGCCCGATGTGAGCGACCGGGTGTTCCGCTTCCAGTATCTGTCCGAGCGCTTCTCCACCGGCGGCGGGCTGCTGGCCCTCGGCTTCCGCGGCGATGCGGTTCCGGCGTCGATGACCCGGCTCCAGGCCGCGGCCGACGCCGCGCCCGGCGGCATGCCCACTGTGGTGATGGACACCGCGCCGGCGGCCATCCTCGGCGCGCTCGACGACCCGCTGGTGCGGGAGCAGCGGGACCTGCTGGCGGCGAACGTCGGCAACTTCCACTGCCTGGCGTTCCACATAGTCGATGGCCGGATCGTCGGCTGCTTCGAGCACCACACCGGCGAGCTGAAGGCGGGGCAGCTTGAGCGCTACCTGGGGGAGCTCGGCGAGGGCACGATCAGCAACGAGGAGGTCTACCGCACCAGCGGCCACGGCGCACTGGTGCTGCGGCCCACCCCCGGTGCACGCCCCTTCCTGGCCGTCACCGGCCCGCGCCGCGGCGCCCTGCGGGGATCGGGGCTCCGGCCGTACTTCGCCGTGCCCCACGGGGACATGATGCTGGCCGGCTGCTTCGGGCTGCTGCGGGCCTTCGCCGCGCGCCACCCCGAGCACGCCGAGGCGATCGAGCGGGCGCTGGGGTAACCAGCCGCGAGTCGTGAGTACACGCGCTCACGACTCACGACTCATCCTTTTACCCGCCCCTTGTGGGGTGGAGGAGCACCTATGCGCTACAGGCGCGTCCTCATGAAGCTCAGCGGCGGGGCGCTGGCAGGCGACGGCGGCTGGGGATTCGATAAGCAGGCCGTCGAGCACATCGCCGATGAGGTGCTGGACCTGCACCAGATTGGCGTCGAGGTGGGCGTGGTGATCGGCGGGGGCAACATCTTCCGCGGCGAGCTTGGCGAGCAGTGGGGGATCGAGCGTGCCGAGGCCGACAACATCGGCATGCTCGCCACCGTGATCAACGGCCTGATGCTGCGCGGCGCCCTCAACGCCCGCCATGAGAGCGTGGACGTGCGCGTGATGACCGCCATCCCGATCAACGCCGTGGCCGAGCCCTACATCCGCCTGCGCGCCATCAGCCACCTCGAGGGCGGCCGGATCGTCTTGCTGGTCGCGGGGACCGGCAACCCCTACGTCACCACGGACTACCCGGCGGTGCAGCGGGCGCTCGAGCTGCGTGCCGAGGCGCTGCTGGCGGCCAAGAACGGCGTCGACGGGATCTACACCGCCGACCCGCGCCGCGACCCCTCCGCCCGCCGCTACCGGGCGCTGGCCTACGATACGGCCATCCGCGAGAACCTGCGCGCCCTGGACCAGTCGGCGGTGCTGCTGGCGCGCGACCACGATCTCCCGGTGCACGTGTTCGACTTCGACCAGCGCGGGGCCATGCGCCGCATCTGCCTGGGCGAGGATGTCGGCACGCTCATCAGCAAGGGCGCGGACGAGCTGGCATGATCAGCCGCGAGTTGTGAGTCGTGAGCCATGAGCGCTGCTCTCGTGACTCACGACTCACGAATCAAGACTCTACTCGTACGCCAGCACCTCCCTGACGGTGAGCTTGCCCGCGCGCCAGGCGGGGAGAACGCTCGCCAGCGCCGCCAGCGCCATCACCAGGCCCAGCCACAGCGCCGTGCCGCTCACTGAGAAGGTGTACGAGAGCGGCGTCTGGAAGAACGACACCCCCACCAGGTCGCTCAGCAGGCGGCTCACCGGCAGCGCGATCAGCGCCCCGATCGCCCCGCTCAGCCCGCCGATCAGCACGCCCTCCACCACGACGATCTGGCGCACCGCCCTGCCCGTGGCGCCGATCGCCCGCATCACGCCGATCTCGCGCGTGCGCTCCAGCACGTTGATGCTCATGGTGCCCATCAGGCCCAGCCCACCAACGAACCCCAGCAGCACCGCCATCATCAGCAGCGGCACCACGATGATGCTGAAGAAGAGCTCGATGTTGCGCCGCAGCTCCGCCACGGTCTCGAGCGTGCCGACCCGCGCCCCCGTGCGCTTGAAGGCCGCGTCCAGCGCCGCCTTGGCCGCCTGCTGCGAGTCCGGGTCGTGCCGCTCGGTCACCGCCAGCAGGAATGTGGTGCGGCCGACGTTGTTGGTGATGCGCGCGAAGTAGGGCGCATTGACGTAGATGTTCGCCGAGATGAACTGGACGACGCCCACCACCGTGAACTGTCGCTCCTGCCCGTCGATCTTGAGCGTGATCTCGCTGCCCACCCCCAGGTCGGGCTCGTCCTTCAGCATCGCCGAGCTGATCACCGCCGCGCTCTCGTCACCCGGCACCAGCCAGCGCCCGGCCACAAGCGTGGGCTGGATCAGCGCGCTCTCTCCCGGCGGCGCGGTGATCGGCACGCTGTCCCCCTCGCTGCCGTCGGGCCGGACGCGCCGCGCGCTGCCCGCGCCCCAGCTCTCCACGCCCACCACGCCGGGAACCTGGAGCGCCGTGCGGGCGACCTGGTCGGTGCGGTAGGGGCGGCTGAAGGTGACCTGGACGTCGTACTGGTAGTACTGGAGCAGGTCCTCCAGCGTCAGCAGCAGGCTTTCCCGCACGCTGAACACCGAGACGAAGATCGCGCCCGCCAGCGTCAGGGTGGTCATGGTGAGCAGCAGTCGGCCCTTGCGGCGGAAGGTGTTGCGGAGCGAGAGCGTGACGGGGCGCGGCAGCCCGTGCAGCCCCCCCAGGGCCCGGTCGAGCCACCCGTTGCCGAACTGGCCCTTGCCCAGGCCGTACGAGCCGATCGCCTCGCGCACGCTGACGCGGATGCCGCCGAGCACGGGCACCACGGCCGCCAGCAGCGGCACCAGCAGCCCCACCGACACCTGGAGCCAGAGCACGCCCGTGGGGATGGAGGGGTCGGTCACGTCGAAGTTGATCAGGCCGGCCAGGAAGCCGGTGAGCAGGTAGGCGCCGACCGCGCCGAGCGGCACGGCCACCGCGAGGCCGATCAGGCCGAAGATCAGCACGGTGGTGAAGTACATGCGCAGGATCTGCCCGCCCTGCCCGCCGATCGCCTTCATCACGCCGATCTGCCGCACCTGCTGCGCCAGCAGCGCCGAGATCGTGTTGACCACCAGGAAGCCGCTCAGCGCCAGCGAGAGGAAGCCGAGCGCGCTCAGCAGCAGCAGCAGCGTCTCGAAGAAGCTCGCCGCCGGGTGCTTGCCGGGCTCCGGGACCCACACGAACGACACGCTGCGGCCGCTCTTCTCTACCTTGTTCCGCACCAGGTCGGCCACCTCCTGCGCGTGCTCGATGTCGCTCGTGTCGCCGCGGGCGATGAAGTACAGCTCGTTCATGCTGCGCTCCTCGCCCAGCCACTCGAGCGTGTCGAAGGTGATGTAGCCGTAGATCGTGTCGGCCAGCGGCGAGGGGAACTGGATGAGGTCGTGCGTCACGCCGGCCACGCGCATCGTCCGCAGCGTGTCATCGGCGGTGCGCACCGCGATCTGCTCGCCCTCCTTGGCGCCCAGCATGGGGAGCGCGGCGCGCTCGATCAGCAGCTCGCGCTCGGGAGGCGGCCAGTCGCCGCTCACGCGCCGGAGCAGGTTCACGCGGATGTCGCCGAAGTCTGCCACAGCGTACAGCGTCAGCCGTTTCCAGCTCTCCGGCCCCACCTGCACCTGCATCGTGACCGTGCGCCGGCCCTCGGCGTCGGCCACCTCGCGCATGCCGCGTACCGCCTCCACTAGGTCGTCGTCGAACGGCTCGGGGTAGAGCGTGGCGCTCGCGGGGCGCACGGCCGCGTAGCTGGCGCTCAGCTCGCGCTCCAGCATCACCCGCGCGCTCACGCTGACGCCGATCGCGAACACGCCCACGGCGATCGAGACCACCACCAGGATAGTGCGCGTCAGGCTGCTCCGCAGGTCCCCGATGATTTTGCTCCAGCGCGGGCTCCGCATCCTCGTCCCCCTTCCGGCGAGCCAACTACCCACTCCCCGACGTGACGCCAGCCTACTGGAATTGTTGCCCTCCGTCATCCGGCCTTTCGGGGGGATGACATCGTTCGCAGGGCGGAGGGCTGGCACGCCCGCGCGCGGCGGTGTGGAGGGGCACGGGCTCTCCACGAAAAAGAGAAGGGCGACGGGCCGTAGGCCCGCCGCCCCCGTGTCCTGCGCAACCGAGGATCACTCCACCACGAGTGTGCCGTGCATCCCCTGGCCGGAGGCCTTGTCGTAGTGCGGCGCGCAGTAGAAGGTGTAGGTGCCCGGCTCCGGCGCGGTGAACACCGCCAGCCCCTCCTCGCCCGCCGGCATCGGCGCGTGCACGCCCAGCGCGTCCACGTCGAAGGAGTGCGCCACAAAGTCCGGGTTCTCCAGCCGCATCATCACTACCTCGCCGGCCTTGACGCGGATCTCGCCGCCCTCGAACGTGTCCAGCGTTACGGCCGGCAGCGCGGCCATCGCGGGCTCGCTGATGCCCATGCGCACGCCCTGCTCCGGCACGCTCGCCAGCGCCACCAGGCCGAGCGCGAAGGCGGCCAGCGCGGTGAGGGCGATCGGCAGGGCTCGCGGGGCTGTGCGCTGCTCCGCCGGGCGGGTGTAGTTCTGCACCAGCGCCGAGATGCCAGCCGCCACGCCCAGCAGCACCAGCGCCACCAGCGCCACGAATGGCGCAAACAGCGGCCCGCCGATGTTGTGCGGCATCTCCCCGCCGATCATGCCCAGGAACGCGCCTACCAGGCCGCTCACCACGACGCCCAGCACTGGCGCCCAGCGCCAGCCGACGGCGATCAGCCCGGCGACCAGCAGCGGCAGGCCGATCATCACGCCCGTCATCGGGTCCACGCTCCCGATCAGGCTCAGGGCTACGTAGCCCACCGTCACGGCGATACCCGCCAGCGCGCCGATCGTGGTCTTGCTCAGCGCGGAGAGCGGCGCCCGGGTGCGGGCCTGAACAGTGGTCATCGTCGCCATCGCTCGGTGCTCCTTGAATACTCTTTGCTGCGTCCCCTGTCTGCCGCTATCCTACCCCGCCGCCCGTCCGCCGAGCGTTACGGCGATCGTCACGAGCGTGCGACCTCCCGCGCCTACCGCGCGTCATATCATCAGCGCGACCGTTACGAGAGGCGGATAACACAGAGTTCGTTACGCCGATCGTGCTGGAGTATCAGAGGAGAACGACGTGGCTCGGCTGAAGCTGCACCTGCTGGGGGTCCCGCGCGTGGAGCGCGACGGCGCACCGGTTGAGGTGGACACCCGCAAGGCGATCGCCCTGGTCGCCTTCCTGGCCGTCACTGGCCAGCCGCACAGCCGCGACGCGCTGGCGGCGCTGCTGTGGCCGGACTATGACCAGACGCACGCCCGCGCCACCTTGCGCCGCACTCTCTCGGCGCTTAACAAGGCGCTCGGCGGTGAGTGGCTCGATGCCGGCCGCGAGACGGTGAGCCTCCAGCGCGGCGATGTGTGGGTGGATGCCGAGGAGTTCGCCCGGCGCATCTCGGCCACGCGCGGCCTGGTCGGCGACGACGGCTGCGCCGAGGCGATCGCGCCCCTCACTGAGGCGGTCGAGCTCTACCGCGGCGACTTCATGGCCGGCTTCACCCTGCGCGACAGCCCGGCCTTCGACGACTGGCAGTTCTTCCAGTCCGAGAGCCTACGGCGCGACCTCGCCGGCGTCCTCGAGCGTCTCATGCGCTGCCACGGCGTGCGCGGCGAGTACGAGGAGGCGATCGGCCACGCCCGCCGCTGGCTCGCCCTCGACCCGCTGCACGAGCCGGTGCACCGCGATCTGATGCGCCTCTTCGCCGCCGCCGGCCGCAAGAGCGCTGCCCTCCACCAGTACCGTGAGTGCGTCCGCGTGCTGGAGAAGGAGCTCGGCGTCCCTCCGCTCGAGGAGACCACCCAGCTCTACCAGGCGATCAAGGAGAACCGGTTCACCCCGCCCCCCCCGATGACCGATGACCGACGACCGAGCAGCACTCAGCACTCAGCACTCAGCACTCAGCACTCAGCACTCAGCACTCAGCACTCGCTCCTCGTCGGCCGCGACTCCGAGAGGGCCACGCTGCTCGCCGCGTACAGCTCGGTGGCCGCCGACGGGCACCTCGTGGTGCTTGAGGGGGAGGGGGGCATCGGCAAGACCCGGCTGGCCGAGGATCTGCTGGCGCACGTGCGCTCCGGCGGCGGCGTGACGGTGGCGGTGCGCTGCTATGAGGGCGAGACCGATCTGGCCTACGGGCCGCTGTCGGCCGGGCTGCGCCCGTTCGTGACCCAGCACGGCGCCCCCCGCTGGCGCGCCGAAGTGCCGCCCCACTGGCTGAGCGAGGCGGCCCGCCTGCTGCCCGAGATCGCCGCCCACGTGCCGGCGCTGCCACCCGTCCCACCGCTGGACAGCCCCGGCGCGCAGAACCGCTTCTTCGAGGGGCTGAGCCAGCTCCTGCTGGCCGTGTGCCGCGGCCCTGCCCCCGGCGTGCTCTTCATCGACGACCTGCACTGGGCCGACGCGGCCTCGCTCGACCTGCTGACCTACTTCGTGCGCCGGCTGCGCGGTCGCCCGCTGCTGGTGCTCGTCACCTGGCGCAGCGAGCACGTGCCCGCCGGCCACCGCCTGCGCCAGCTCCTGGCCGAAGCCCAGCGCGCACGGGCGGCGACTGCCCTCGCGCTCGGCCGACTTGGGCCGGACGCGGTGGAGGCGCTGGTGCAGGCGACCGCAGGCCCGGGCGCCCCCGCCGACTTCGCCGCCCGCCTGCACCGCGAGACCGAGGGCCTGCCGCTGTTCGTGGTGGAGTACCTGGCCGCCATGTCGCACGGCGGCGCGCCCAGCGACCCCGAGTGGCCGCTGCTCGGCAGCGTGCGCGATGTGCTGCACGCTCGCCTCGCCAGCGTGAGCGAGACAGCCTCCCAGATCCTGGCCACTGCCGCCGTGATCGGCCGCTCGTTCGACTTCGACACCCTGCGCGAGGCCAGCGGCCGCAGCGAGGAGGAGGCTGTGGCCGCGCTTGAACAGCTGACGGCCTTCGGCCTGGTGGACGAGGCCCGCGCCGGCGTCCGCGGCCAGCAGCCCGCCCCTCTGCCCGAGCAGCCCTCCCTGTCCCCGGCATACGACTTCAGCCACGAGAAGCTGCGCGCCCTGGTCTACGAGGAGACCAGCCTGGCCCGCCGCCGCCTGCTGCACCGCCGCGTCGCCGACGCGCTCGCCGCCCGCGCTAGCGCCCGCCGCGACTCCGGCGCCGTCTCCGGGCAGATCGCACACCACTACCGCGAGGCGGGCCAGGACGCGCTGGCTGCTGACCACTTCAAGAGCGCCGGGATGCACGCCCGCGCGCTGTACGCCAACGCCGAGGCCCTGGCCCACTTCCGCGCCGCTCTGGCGCTCGGGCACCCCGCCGCCGCCGCCCTCCACGAGGCGATCGGTGACCTGCATACCCTGCTGGGCTCGTACGGCGCCGCGCTCACCAGCTACGAGACCGCCGCCGCCCTGTGCGACCCCGAGACCCTGCCGGTCATCGAGCGCAAGCTCGGCGGCGTCCACCACCGCCGCGGCGCCTGGGACATGGCCGAGAGCCACTTCCAGGCCGCGCTGGCCGTCCTCGGCGAGAGCGGGCAGCTCGGTGAGCGCGCGCGAGTCTACGCCGACTGGAGCCTCACCGCGCACCTGGCCGGCGAGCCGGACTCGCAGGCCCGCGCCGCAGAGCTCGCCTGCCGGGCGCTGGATCTAGCCCAGGCCGGCGGCGACAACCGCGCCCTCGCGCAGTCCCACAACATCCTCGGCGTGCTCGCCACCAGCCGCGGCGAGCTCGACGCCGCCGTCCACCACCTCGAGCGCAGCCTCCAGCTCGCCAAGGAGCTGGGCGACCAGAGCGCCCGTGTCGCCGCCCTCAACAACCTGTCGCTGGCGTGCCACGAGCACGGTGATCTGCAGCGCGCCATCGAGCTCGCCGCCGAGGCCACCGCACTCGCCGGCCGACTCGGCGACCGCCACCGCGAGGCGGCGCTGCATAACAACCTCGCCGACCTGCTGCACGCCGCGGGGCGCTCGGCCGAGGCCATGGGGCACCTCAAGCAGGCCGTGGCCGTCTTCGCCGAGATCGGCGTCGAGGCCGGCGCCGTACGGCCCGAGATCTGGCGGCTCGCCGAGTGGTGAGGTGTGATCTCGGTTGAAGAGAAGAGTTCTGAAGCGCTGCCCGCTGACGCCGGACCGCTGCCGCACGGAGGCCCTGAGCGGCGGCTGGTGGGCGGCCAGCAGGTGGCCTGCCACCTCGCGGAGTAGGGTCGCCCGAGCCTCACATCCCGAACGCCCGCGCCGACGTATCACGGCCGTACGCACTCTTGATATGAGGCTTCTATGCGCCTGCTGCGCCGCTTCCTGCTCTGGACGCTCGGTATCCTGGCCGCCCTGGTGCTGTTTCTCGCCGGCTCGGTGGCGGTGGACGCGCTGATCGGCGGCGGCCGGGTGGCGACGCTCACCAACACCACCATCCCAAACCCCGCCGGCCCTGCCCTGCGCGCCTACGTGGCCCGCCCAAGCACGCCCGGCCCGCACCCGGCGGTGATCATGGTCCACGAGTTCTGGGGGCTGCGCCCGGACATGATGGGCAAGGCCGAGGCCCTGGCGCGCGAGGGGTACGTGGTGGTGGCGCCCGACGTGTTCCGCGGCGGCTCCACGGAGTGGATCCCGCGGGCGATCTTCCAGGTGGTGAGCACGCCAACGGCGCAGGTGGACGCCGACCTGGACGCGGTGTACGCCTGGCTCGCCGCTCAGCCGGACGTGCGGCCCGACCAGATCGCGGTGATGGGGTTCTGCTTCGGCGGCGGCACGGCGCTGCGCTACAGCCTGCACAACCCGGACCTGGCCGCCACGGCGGTGTTCTACGGCTCGCTGATCACCGACGCCGAGCGGCTGCGGGCGCTCCCCGGCCCGGTGCTGGGGATCTTCGGCGGCGCCGATACCTCGATCCCGGTCTCCGAGGTGCGGGCCTTCGAGCAGGCGCTCCAGGCCGCCGGCGTGCCGAGCCAGATCACGGTGTACGAGGGCCAGCCGCACGCCTTTATCCACAGCGCGGACCCGGCGGCGGCGGGCGGGCCGGAGCAGGAGGCGTGGGAGGAGCTGCTGGGGTTCCTGCGCCAGAGCCTGGCCGGCGCGGCGACGCAGCCCTCGCGCATCGCCGGTGCGGACGACCCGGCCGCGCTGTTCAGCCCGGCGCGGGCCATGCACATGTTCGTGTGCGACCTGACGGTGCGGGGGTAGCGGGCCTCTTGCCGCAGAGGGGATGAAGGGGAAGGCGCTGCTGTGACAGCGCGGCGCGCTTCGCTCAGAATGACAAGCGCCTACCCCGCCCGCGCGCCCGCGAGTGCCCCGGCCTCGTCGGGGAACACCTGCATGAAGTCCGCCAGGCGCGTGATCTGGAAGATCTCGACGTAGTGGCTGCTCAGGCCGCACGCCAGCAGCCGCCGGTCTGCCGCCCGCGCCCGCGCCAGCAGCCCTACGATCAGCGCGATGCCGGTGCTGTTGATGTAGTCCACCTCGCTGAAGTTGAGCAGGACGGCCCGCGGCGCGGCGCTCTCGGCCCCGGCGTAGGCGCTGTTGAGCACCGCCTCGGACTGGGCGTTGATCTCGCCGCGCAGGTCCACGATCGCCACCCCGGGCTGCTGCCGCACGCCGGCCTCAAGCTGCTTCCCCGCCATCGCGGTCTCCCTCTAGGTACAGGACGAGCTCGACCGTGTGCCGGCCGGGCTCGTTGCTCACGCGCATCTTATCCACCAGCCGCTCGATCAGGAACAGCCCCCAGCCGCGCGGCGACTGCACTCCGGCCAGCTTGGCCTCCAGGTCCGGCACCTCGGGCGCGGGCATCTCGCGCCCCTGCCCGCGGTCGGTGATCCGCACCGCCAGCGCCTCGCGCGCGGCCAGCACCTCCAGCAGCACCGGCGCGTCGGGCCGGTAGCCGTTGCCGTGCTCCATCGCGTTCATGGTGGCCTCGGCCACCGCCGTCTTCAGACGGTCCAGGTGCCGCGCCGGCAGCCCGAGGTCGCGCACCGCCTCGCCGACGTAGCGCATCGCCAGGTGCTCGTTGCCGGCCTGGCTCGGGACGCTGTGCTCGGCCAGGCGCCGCCAGGGGCCGGCCATGCGCCGCTCGGCGTCCCCGGGCTCGCGCGGCCGTGCCACCCCATCCGGCGCCGCGTCGCGCTCGATCGTCACCAGCGTGATGTCGTCCTCCTGCTCCCACCCCGAGCCGGTGAATGCCTCGAGGTCGGCCAGCACCGCTTCGATCAGCGCCTCGCCGCGCGCGTCCGGATAGCGCGCCACGGTGGCCTGGAGCCGTGGGAAGCCGAACATCTCGCGGCTGCGGCTGTGCGCCTCCACCACCCCATCGCTGTAGAGCAGGATGCCGTCGCCCGGCGCGAGCACCACCTCGTGCTCCTGGTACTGCATATCCGGCATCAGGCCAAGCGGCATGCCGATCGCCCGCAGCTCCTCCACCTGGCCGGCGCGCCGCAGGTAGGGCGGGTCGTGGCCTGCGTTGGCGTAGGTCATGCGGCCGCTCTCGGGGTCCAGCACCGCGCACAGGCAGGTCACGAACATGTTCGGCGGGATGTCGCCGCACAGGTGCTCGTTGGCGCGGCGGAGCACGGCCGCCGGGGCCGCCAGGCGCTGAGCCGCCGCGCGCAGGATGCTGCGGGTGGTGGCCATGAGCAGCGCCGCCGGCACGCCCTTGTCGGTCACGTCGCCCACGAAGATCACCAGCCGCCCGTCGGTCAGCTCCACGAAATCGTAGAAGTCACCGCCCACCGCCCGCGCCGGCTGGTAGTGGCGCGCGGTGCTCCAGCCTGCCACCGAGGGCATCGTGCGCGGGAGGAGCGTCTGCTGGATGAGCCGCGCCACGCGCAGCTCGTGCTCCATGCGCTCGCGGCCCTGGGCCTCAGACTGCTGCTGGCGCACGAGCTGGGCCACCCGCAGCGCCGGGGATGCCTGGGTCGCGAGGTTGTTCAGCAGCGCCCGGTCGTCGGCCGAGTACTCCTGCCCGCTCAGGCGCGGCCCCAGGTTGATCAGGCCGATCAGCTCGCCCTGGCTCACCAGCGGCACCGCCAGCTTCACCCCGGCCGCCCGCAGCGCCCGCACGCCCGGTGAGTCGAGCTCGATCTCGTCCACCTCCACCGCCCCGGCGGCGCGCGTGAAGTACGCGACCACCGGGTCGTCGGGGGCCATGTCGAACGGCAGCGGCGATGTGGGGCGCTGGGGGGTGGCCGTAGGGGTGGGCCTGGGGGAGCGCCGCAGCAGCGAGCGCCAGACGTGTTGGAGCAGTCCTGTCATGGGTTCTCTCGGAGCTTATTCACGTATCGCGCCAGCCTCGCGCCGCTCGCCCGGCACCCACAGGCTCACATGCTGCGGGCGCATGGCTGTGTTCACCACTGCCACCAGGTCGCCGCGCAGCCTTCCCAGGTCCACCTCGTCCCGCGCGCTGGCCGCGTAGATCGCCAGAGTGCGCGTCGCGTCGTACTTGTGGCGGTAGAAGCGCCGGTCCACGAAGTCCTGCAGGCGGCGGCGGGCCGGCTGGAACAGCGCCGCGATCGCCAGGGTGGAGAGCACCACCGCGATGCTTGAGCGCTGGCCGGTGGTGACGCGGAAGGCGTACTGGAGCACAACGACGCTGCCCAGGTACACCAGCGCCAGCGCGGCGGTGAGCGCGCCGTACACCAGCGTCCGGTTGATGACGACGTCGATGTCCCACAGACGGTAGCGCACGATCACCACGAACAGCATCACCGGGATAGCGGTGAACAGCGAGGGCACCACCAGCTGCACCACCTGCCGCAGCGCGCCGCGGGCCTCCCACGAGATCCCGCCGAGCCGCGGCGCGCCCAGGACCAGCTCGGCGGCGGCGAACAGCAGGGCCAGCCCGAAGGCCAGGCTCAGCGTCCAGAGCAGCAGGCGCGACTGCTGGCGCTCTTCGGCGCTGCCGGCGTGGCTGAGCCGGAAGGCCTGCGCCCCCACGCCCACCAGCGGGATGAATACCCCGAAGTACAGCACCAGCCCGGCCGGGTCGCCGTCGGTGAGCAGCGCGGCCAGGGCCCCCACCAGCACTGGCGCGCCGAGGTACACAGGCTTCATCGGGCCGCGCATCCACCACGGTGCGTCGCGCTGCGGCACCAGCTTGCCGTCGGGAAACATCAGCAGCGCGTAGACATAGCAGACGCCCGCGATCATGTGCAGCAGATCGTGCGCGATGAAGAGCGACACCTCGCCGATCGGCAGCCAGAGAAACGCCGCGTGGGCTTGGAGGTTGAATACCGCCGACGTGCCAACCATCGCCACCGCCAGGAGTCGGGCGGCGCGGTCGCGCGGGTGGGACCGCATCAGCACCCCGGCGAGCGTCAGGTTGATGGCGCTGAACAGGTACTGCGCCATGATCTGCGGCGCCGGCATCAGCGTGTAGGAGGCGGAGAGCAGGTTGCGCGCCGCGACGCTGCCCTCCGCTTGTGTACCCAGCCGCTCGCGCAGCCCCGGTAGCGCCGCGATCACCGGCGTCAGCCCGGCCAGCAGCCAGATCGCCGCGAGCGCGCTGTAGACCGCGAAGAAGATTGTGAATCCCCTCGCGCGCCGCGCCTCTCTCCCACGTGTCCCATCGCGCATGTGCCCGCCTCCCCGCGTCTACGAACGGCATCACCATGCTAGACGCCGGGCGTCGGGCGAGCGTTACGGCGCGCGTTACGAGGAGGCCGGGACCATCGCCACGAGCAGGCGCTCCAGCGCCAGCAGCGGGTCCTCGCACACGCCGCTGTGTACCGGCGAGGGCTGCACCACCGTGCTGCGCGGCGCGGTGAGCCAGCGGAAGCGCTCGTGCGGTGGGAGCTCGCCGATCGGCCCTGCGCCCCGCCCGCCGCGGCAGATCAGCGGGATGTAGGCCAGCTGCTCCTCCAATGCCTCCAGGTCCAGGTCCGGGGCGAGCGCCAGCAGCCGCGCGCGGTCCACCCGGATGCGCGCCTCGAGGAAGCGCTGTGTGCGTGAGAACAGCACCACCCCGACGTTCACGAACTCGCCCCGCTCGACGCGCGGCACCACGCGGATGACGGCGTACTCAAACACGCTCTGCGCGGGCATTGGCCGCCTCCTCGACAAAGGCGCGCGGCGCCGCCAGCCGGTCCAGCAGGTAGGCCGCGTATGCCGCCCGGTGCTCCGGCGGCGTGGTGAAGGGGGAGTCCAGCACAAGCCACTCGTCCGGCACGGCGGCCAGCACCGCCTCCACCAGCGCCGGGGTCACCAGCGGCGCCAGCGCCTCGTCGGCCGCGCGGATGTCGCCCGCGGCCGGCAGCAGGATATGGTCCTTGATCGCGGCGAACGGCAGGCGCGCGCGCTGCTCGTAGTTCGCCCAGGTGTGGTGGACGTACAGCGCCGCGCCGTGGTCGATCAGCCATAGGTTGCGGTGCCACAGCAGCAGGTTCGGGTTGCGCGGCGTGCGGTCCACGTTCGTCAGGAAGGCGTCGAACCACACCACCCGCGCGGCGAGCTCGGCGTCCACCGTCTTGAGTGAGAGCGGGTCGAAACCAAGCGCGCCGGGGAGGTAGTCGAGCGCCAGGTTCAGGCCCGCGCTGGCGTTCACCAGCGCCTGGATCTCGAAGTCCGGCTCGTTGCGCCCCAGCGCCGGGTCCAGGTCCACGAAGACGATCTCCGGCACCGGCAGGCCGAGCGCGCGGCCGATCTCGCCGCACACGAGCTCGGCGATCAGCACCTTGGGCCCCTGCCCGGCGCCGCGGAACTTCAGCACGTACATGCCGTCGTCGTCAGCCTCGACGATCGCCGGCAGCGAGCCGCCCTCGCGGAGCGGCGTGACGTAGCGCGTGGCGGTGATGGTGCGTATCATCGGAGCGATACGTGATACGCGATATGCGATAAACGAGCGAGATGCATTGTGGTGTGCAATCCTTCAGGTGCGCTTCAACTGGGGGAAGAATCTACAAGACGCGCAGGGTGCTGGTGCTGTCCTTCGTGCGGTTGGCGCCGAGCGCTCGGAAGAGCGCGTACGCCGCCGCCGCCCCGGTCCCGTCCACCACCAGGTCGCGGAAGTCGTCGTACACCAGTGGGCGCTGCTTGTAGAGCAGCTGGAGGCCCTCCTGCCCCAGCGCGAAGAGCAGCACCACGCCGAAGAAGAGCAGCGGCCGCGCCCGCAGCACCGGGAAGGCTCCCAGCAGCGCCAGTCCGAGCAGGAAGAAGATCAGCGCGTGCGCCACCGCGTGCGCCGTCACGCTGCCGAAGTGGTTGTCCAGCACCCGCCCCACCGGGCGGTACACCTCGCCCAGCCACCCGATCGGGAACAGCGTGAAGAAGACCAGCGGCAGAACCCAGAAGAGGAGACGCGTTACCTTGAGCGACTCGAACTCCTGTCGCACCACATGCGAAACTCTTGTCATCGAAATAGTACTCTCACCTCAGCACTCAGCACTCAGCACTCAGCACTCAGCACTCACGCCTCGCTCACGAGTCCGTCGCGCACGTGGATGACGCGGCGCGCGTGGGCGGCCACATCCGGCTCGTGCGTCACCAGGATCACCGTGATGCCCTGCTCACGGTTGAGGCGCTTGAAGATTGCCATGATCTCCTCACCGGTGCGCGTGTCGAGCGCCCCGGTGGGCTCGTCCGCCAGGATGATGCGCGGGTTGTTCACCAGCGCGCGGGCGATGGCGACGCGCTGCTGCTGGCCGCCCGAGAGCTCATTCGGCCGGTGGTGCACGCGGTCCGCCATGCCCACCGCCGCCAGCGCCGCCAGCGCCCGCGCCGAGCGCTCGCCCTGATTGCCGTACAGCAGCGGCAGCTCCACGTTCCGCAGCGCGTCGGTGCGCTGGAGGAGCATGTACTGCTGGAATACAAAGCCCACCTTGCGGTTGCGGATCGAGGCCAGCGCGTCGTCGTCGAGCGCGCCCACGTCCACGCTGTCCAGCAAATATGTCCCGGCCGAGGGCTGGTCCAGGCAGCCGAGGATGTTCATCAGCGTGCTTTTGCCGCTGCCCGAGGGGCCCATCACGGCCACCATCTCGCCCTCTTCGATCGCGAGCGAGACGCCGCGCAGCGCGTGGACCTCCACGTCCCCCATGCGGTAGACCTTGGTCACATCGCGGATGTCGATCAGTGGCATAGGGCTACCCCACCGCCGCGAGCAGCAGCGGCAGCACGAAGTAGATCACGGCCGCGATCACCGCGAGCATGATCACCAGCCGGATAGTCCCCTTGACGACTTTCCAAACCACCCACAGGATTGCGAGCCCTATGATGATTGGCAGCAGCTGTTCCACACGACCTCCTGTGCGGGCCGCCGGGTGCGGCCGGAGTAGCCGAAGTATACCATTTTCACCCGCCGCGCCGCAGCACCTGGGCGCTTCTCCCCGTTGCATACTGCCCCTCAGACGTGGTACAATGCGCGCTGATACGGCGTGCATGGGGCACGCCAATCATTTAGCTCGGATCGTTAGCACTCCGGTAGTGCGAGTGCTAAGAGCCCTTCGTTCGTCGCAGCAGTGCTGTGGGGGACTGCCATGACAGCCGAAATGAACGAGCGTCGCCGGCTCATGCTGAAGCTGGTGATCCAGGAGTACATCGAGAGCTCCGCGCCCGTCTCCTCCGAGCTGCTCGTGAAGAAGTACGCGCTTCCTGTCTCCTCGGCCACCGTCCGCAACGAGCTCAACATGCTCGAGGACCTTGGCTACCTGACGCACCTGCACACCTCCGCGGGGCGCGTGCCCACGGACGCCGGCTACCGCTACTTCGTCGAGAATCTGATGGACCGGACGCCGCTCTCGGCCACTGAGCAGCGCACCATCCGCCACCAGTTCTACCAGGTCCGCTCGGAGCTGGACCAGTGGATCTCGCTCGCGGGCGCCGTGCTGGCGCGCACCGCTCAGAACGCCTCGGTCGTCACGCCGCCGCGCGCCTACCAGTCGCGCTTCAAGCACCTCGAGCTGATCGCCATCCACGACGCCACGGTGCTGCTGGTGCTGGTGCTGCACGACGGTACGATCCGCCAGCAGAGCCTGACGCTCGAGGCGGCCTGCCCGCAGGAGGAGCTGAGCCGCATCGCCGGGCGCATCAACGAGCGCTTCCGCGACGCTACCCCCGCCTGGATCGAGGATCAGCTCCAGCAGGACCGCACGCAGCCGCACCTCCCGGCCGACGACCTGGAGCTCCAGGTGCTGGAGCTGGCGGCGCGGGCCATGCGCCAGTTCGAGGAGCAGCTCAACAAGGCTATCCACAGCGACGGCCTGATTGAGATGCTGAACCAGCCGGAGTTCACGCAGGTGGAGCGGGTGCGGCAGGTGCTGGGGATCCTGCAGGGCGGCAAGGCGCTTGGCCCGCTGATCCCGCGCGCGCTCGCCAGCAACGGCGTGCAGGTGGTGATCGGCGGTGAGCACAGCCAGGACGAGATGCGCGAGTACAGCGTTGTCCTCTCGCGCTACGGCGTCGGCGGCGAGATCGCCGGCATCGTGGGCGTGATCGGCCCCACTCGCATGTCTTACCCGCGCACCATCTCGACAGTGCGCTACATCTCCACCGTCATGAGCGATCTGCTCGGCGAACTGTATGGCTCCGAAGCTGCCGGGCGCTAGGGCCTATCCGTAAAGCGGGCGGTTTGGAGGGACTCAGTCCCTCCAAAAGAGATCATTCAAGAACTCTTTCGGGGGCTGCGCCCCCAAACCCCCGCGAACGCAGTGTGTGGATACGCCATAGTACAAGCGCGAGGGCGCAGCGTACCATAGCCCAGGAAGAGCGTTCGAGGCGGGAGCGCGAGGGCGCACCATAGACCAGGGAAAGCATTCGAGGCGGCGCAGCCGTCGCAGAAATATCGTACCTGGCTGCGGCGCGCGAGGGCGCACCATAGCCCAGGGAAAGCGTTCGAGGTGGGAGCGCGAGGGCGCAGCCGTCGCAGAAATATCGTACCTGGCTGCGGCGCGCGCAGCGCGCCGCAGCCACACCAGGGATAGCGAAAGATCTAGGGAGGTATAGAGCCGATGTCCGACGAGCAGACGAACACGCCGCAGGACGGCCGCGAGGCCCCCGCCCAGACCCTGGAGGAGCTCCAGGCGCGGGTCGCCCAGCTGGAGAAGGAGGCGTCCGAGTACAAGGACAGCTACCTGCGCGCCACTGCCGACTACCGCAACTTCAAGCGCCGCACCGAGCAGGAGCGCGCTGATCTCATCCGCAGCGCCAGCGCCGGCCTGCTGCTCAAGCTGCTGCCGGTGCTCGACGACCTCGAGCGCGCGATGCAGAGCGTCACCCCCGAGGTCGAGGCCAGCGCGTGGTACGGCGGCTTCAAGCTCATCCCGCAGAAGCTTCAAACCATCGTGGAGAGCGAGGGCGTCAAGCCGATCGAGGCGCTCGGCCAGGACTTCGACCCCAACCAGCACGAGGCGGTGATCTACGAGGCTGCCCCCGGCCAGGAGGGCAAGGTGGTGGCCGAGCTCCAGAAGGGGTACGTGCTGCGCGACAGGGTGCTGCGCCCGACGATGGTGAAGGTGGGACAGGGGTAACACTGAGTAGCCAGTATGCAGCGGTCAGTAGCCGGTACGCGCCGAGGGTAGCGCATGGCATTGACACACAGCGGTACTGAACTACTGATGACTGAGACTGACTACGGAGAATAGCATGCCAAAAGTTATCGGTATCGACCTTGGGACAACCAACTCTGTGATCGCGGTGATGGAGGGTGGCGAGCCGGTGGTGATCGCCAATGCCGAGGGCAACCGCATCACCCCATCGGTCGTGGCTATGAATAAGTCCGGCGAGCGCCTCGTGGGCCAGGTGGCCAAGCGCCAGTCCGTGGTGAACCCCGAGAACACCGTCTTCTCCGTTAAGCGCTTCATGGGCCGCAAGCTCAAGGACGCGCACGTCCAGCGCGACAAGGCCCTGGTGCCCTACCGCATGGCCGAGGCCCCCAACGGCGATGTCCGCGTGGCCCTCGGCGGCAAGGAGTACGCGCCGCAGGAAGTTTCGGCCATGGTGCTCCAGAAGCTCAAGGCCGACGCCGAGGCCTACCTGGGCGAGCCGGTGACGCAGGCCGTGATCACTGTTCCGGCCTACTTCAACGACAGCCAGCGCCAGGCCACCAAGGACGCCGGCAAGATCGCTGGCCTCGAGGTGCTCCGCATCATCAATGAGCCCACCGCCTCGGCCCTGGCCTACGGCCTGGACAAGCAGGGCAAGGACCAGACGATCGCGGTGTACGACCTGGGCGGCGGCACCTTCGACATCTCCATCCTGGAGCTGGGCGACGGCGTGTTCGAGGTGAAGGCCACCAACGGCGACACTCACCTCGGCGGCGACGACTTCGACCAGCGCGTGATGGACTGGCTGGCGGCCGAGTTCCAGAAGGAGACCGGCATCGACCTGCGCTCCGACCGGACGGCGCTCCAGCGCCTGCGCGAGGCGGCTGAGAAGGCCAAGATGGAGCTCTCCACCGTGCTCCAGACCGAGGTCAACCTGCCGTTCATCACGGCCGATGCCTCTGGCCCGCGCCACCTGAACCTGACCCTCTCGCGCGCCAAGCTCGAGCAGCTCACGGGCGACCTGGTGGAGCGCACGATCGCACCGGTGCGCCAGGCCCTCTCCGATGCCGGCCTGCGCCCCAACGACATCGACGAGGTGGTGCTGGTGGGCGGCCAGACGCGCATGCCCTCGGTGCAGGAGGCGGTGCGGAAGTTCTTCAACCGCGACCCGCACAAGGGCGTGAACCCCGATGAGGTGGTGGCGATCGGCGCGGCCATCCAGGCCGGCGTGCTCGCGGGCGACGTCAAGGACGTGCTGCTGCTCGACGTGACGCCGCTCACTCTCGGCATCGAGACGCTCGGCGGGGTGATGACGCCGCTGATCGACCGCAACACCACTATCCCGACGCGCAAGAGCCAGGTCTTCTCCACCGCCTCCGACGGCCAGAGCAGCGTGGAGATCCAGGTGCTCCAGGGCGAGCGCGCCGAGGCCCGCCTCAACAAGTCGCTCGGCAAGTTTGTGCTGGACGGCATCCCCAGCGCCCCGCGCGGCACGCCGCAGATCGAGGTGACGTTCGACATCGACGCCAACGGTATCCTCAACGTCTCGGCCCGCGATAAGATGACGGATAAGGCGCAGCATATCACCATCACCGCCTCCTCGGGCCTCAGCCAGGAGGAGATCGAGCGCATGGTGCAGGACGCCGAGGCCCACGCCGAGGAGGACGGCCGGCGCCGCGATCTGATCGGCGCGCGCAACGGCGCCGACAGCCTGATCTACTCCACCGAGAAGACCGTCCGCGAGGCCGGCGTCCGCGTGCCGGACGAGCTGCACGCCGAGATCGAGGAGAAGATCCGCCAGGTGCGCGCCGTGATGGACGGTGAGGACGTGGCCGAGATCCGTAACCGAACCGCCGAGCTCTCGGTGCTCGCGCAGCAGCTCGGCCAGATCCTGTACCAGGAGAACGGCCAGGGCGAAGGGGCGCAGCGGCCCGACGGCGAGGGCGTGGTCGACGGCGAGTACAAGGTCGACTGACGAAGTACTGAGTGCTGAGTACTGAGTGCTGAGGCGATGGCGGCGAACACTCAGCACTTGGCCCTCAGCACTCAGCACTGAGGTAACTATGTCCACGAAGCGCGACTACTACGAGGTGCTGGGCGTCCAGAAGGGCGCCTCCCAGGACGAGGTCAAGAAGGCGTTCCGTCGCCTGGCCCGTCAGTACCACCCCGACGTGAACAAAGAGGCGGGCGCCGAGGCCATGTTCAAGGAGATCAACGAGGCCTACGAGGTGCTCTCGGATCCCGACAAGCGCGCGATGTACGACCGCTTCGGCCACGCGGGGACCACCGGCGGCCCGGGCTACGACCCGTTTGGCGGGCAGGACCCATTCGGCAGCATCTTCGAGGCCTTCTTCGGCGGCCAGACGGGGCGTGGCCCCCAGCGCGGCCCCCAGCGCGGCGCCGACCTGCGCTACACGCTGCAGATCACCTTCGAGGAGGCGGTGTTCGGGGCCGAGAAGGAGATTGAGTTCCGCCGCCTGGAGAGCTGTGGCTCCTGCAAGGGCAACGGCGCCGAGCCCGGCACGGACCCGGTGCGCTGCCCGAAGTGCGGCGGCCTCGGCGAGGTGCGCACGCGCGCGCCGATCTTCAACATGGTCACCGTCACGACCTGCGACCAGTGCCGCGGCGAGGGCACTGTGATAGCCATCCCCTGCCGCGAGTGCCGCGGCGAGGGACGCGTGCGCCAGCCCCGCAAGCTGTCGGTGAGGATACCCGGCGGTGTGGACGGCTCCTCGCAGATCCGCATCACCGGCGAGGGTGAGTCCGGGCCGCGCGGCGGGCCGCACGGCAACCTCTACATCGCGCTTGAGATCGAGCCGCACCCGGTCTTCGTGCGCGAGGGCAACGATATCATCATGGAGCTGCCGCTCAACGTGGCCCAGGCCGCACTCGGCATCGAGCTCGAGGTGCCTACAGTCGAGGGCACCGAGCAGCTCAAGATCCCGGCCGGCACGCAGACCGGCGCCGCCTTCCGGCTGCGGGGTAAGGGCGTGCCGTACCTGCGCGGCAGCGGACGCGGCGACCAGATCGTGGTGGCCCGCGTGGTGATCCCCACACGCCTCACGGACCAGCAGCGGCGGCTGTTCCAGGAGCTCGAGAAGTCGCTTGAGCCGGAGCAGATCGGCGGCCAGCAGGACGATGGCTTCTTCGGGCGGATCAAGAACGCGCTCGGGCTCTAAGTGGTGCATCCACCAAGTCTCCTGTCATGCTGAGCGCAGCGAAGCATCTCTGGCACATGCCCTTCGCTGCGCTCAGAGTGACACAATGTTTACCGGATGAACCACTAAGTAAGGATATGTGAAGTGGCTGATATACTCTACGGCAGAAACGCCGTCCGTGAGGCGCTCCGAGCGAAGCGCCGCACCTTCCAGCGCCTGCTGGTCTCCGCCGGAGCCCAGGAGGCTGGTACCCTCGGCGAGGTGGTGAAGCTGGCCGAGAAGAGCGGCGTGGTGGTCTCGCGCGTCGACCGCCGCGAGCTGGACCGGCGCCTGCCCGGCGCGAACCACCAGGGGGTCGCGCTCGAGTGCGGCGACTACCCCTACGCCGAGCTGGAGGAGTGCCTGGCGCTCGCCGAGGAGCGCGGCGAGCCCGCGCTGCTGCTGCTGCTGGACCACCTGCAGGACCCGCAGAACGTCGGCACCCTGCTCCGCACCGCCGAGACCGTGGGCGCGCACGGGGTGGTGATCCCTGGCCGCCGCGCCGCTGAGGTCACCGCCGCCGTCGTCAACGCCTCTTCCGGCGCCACCGAGCACCTGCGCATCGCGGTGGTGACGAACCTGGCCCATGCCATGGACGAGCTGCAGAAGGCTGGCGTCTGGGTGGCGGGCGTGGAGGACGACGAGCGCGCCAAGGACTACGATGCGATGGACCTGGACATGCCGCTGGCGCTGGTGGTGGGCGCCGAGGGGCCGGGTCTCGCCCGCCTCACCCGCGACCGCTGCGATTTCCTGGTGCGGCTGCCGATGCGCGGCCAGATCGCCAGCCTTAACGCGGCGGTGGCCGGGAGCATCGTGCTGTACCACGCATGGCGCGCCCGACGCGGCCAGCCCTGAGCCGTGGGCCTTGAGTCGTGAGTCTTGGGTCTTGACTAGGCAGCACACGCGACGCCTGACTACCGGAGTGAACATGAGCTACACCGAGTCCGCCGAGGCCATCCTCCACGAGTGGGTCCAGTCCGAGAGCCTCCGCAAGCACTGCTACGCTGTTGCCGCGTCCACGCGCCACTTCGCGGGGCTGCTGGGCGGCGACCCGGACCTGTGGAACGCGGTGGCGCTGCTCCACGACATGGACTTCGAGAAGTACCCGGATATGCCCGCCGCCGGGCCGGAGACCACTGCGGTCTCCGAGGCGCTGGTCGGCGACGCGCCGCTGCCCGCCGAGCTCCCCGGACACCCCTTCTACGGTGTCGCCGCCCTGCGCGAGCGCGGTTGGTCCCCCGAGGTGCGCCGCGCCATCCTCTCGCACGCCGACTACAGCGGGGTGTCGCGCGAGACGCCGCTGGAGAAGACCCTGGCCGCCGTGGACGAGCTCTCGAGCTTCGTGGTGGCCTGCGCGCTGGTGAAGCCCACCAAGAGCGTGTTCGATGTGGACGTGGCCGGGGTGCGGAAGAAGATGAAGGACAAGGCCTTCGCCCGCGCCGTGAGCCGCGAGGAGATCACCCACAATGCCGCCGCGCTCGGGATGCCGCTCGAAGAGGTCATCGGCCATGTGATCGAGGCGCTCCGGGCCGACGCGGCACGGCTGGGCGTGGCGGGAACGAGCGCGTAGTGCCGGGCTTCGTGCTGGGCGTTGAGCATACGGGGCGGCCTCCGGGCTGCCCTTTGCGTTGCCCCGGACTCCGTGAAGCGCTTGTGAAGCGCCTGCTGTGCTACCCTGCCTTACACGGACCTATGCGTCCCCTGACCACGGCTGAGGCGGTGCGTCTCGGCGGCAATCACCTCGCAAGGAGGCTGCGATGGCAACACAGCAGGGTGGTCTGGAGCTCCTCAACGACCCGGTGGCACGGCAGCTCCTGGAGTCCCCGCTGCCCGCACACCTGGCCTACACCTGGACCGACGGCACGCCACGGGTGGTGCCGATCGGCTTCCACTGGAACGGGACCGAGCTCGTGATGTGCGGCGCCCCCGACGCCCCGAAGATGAAGGCGCTCAAGGACGGCGACCACGTGGCGATCTCGATCGACAGCACCACGATGCCGTTCAAGGTCCTGCTCATCCGCGGGACGGTGCGAATGGACGAGTACGATGGGATGGCGCCCGAGTACGCGGCGCTGATCGAGCGCATGATGGGCGCGGAGGGCGGCCGGCAGTGGCTCGGCATGGCGGGTGCGATGTGGCCGCGGATGGAGCGCCTGTTTGTCACGCCCACCTGGGTCGGCGTCATTGACTTCGAGACGCGCTTCCCTAGCCCCGTCGAGCACGGCATGGCGCGCCTGCAAGCGGTGGCCTGACTCTGTCACGATAGCGGAAAAGAAGGAGCGGGCGCAACACTCAGGGTGTTGTGCCCGCTCCCCTTTGACGTAGCCGTCGCCGTGAACTGCCGCCCTACGTTGGCTCGAACTCCACGACCCCCGCCGGCAGGGTGACCTCCTCCTCCTGACGCACGGCGCGCGCCGTGCCTGCCGTCCAGGACTCGCCCAGCACCAGCGCGAGCGACCGCAGGGCCGAGGTCTGGCCGCCGCGGAAGAGCAGCCCGTACATCAGCTGGTCGCCCTCCTCATGCACCGAGCGCACCGTGGCCGCAAGCTCGATTCAGGTAGGCCATGTTGATGGCCAGCATCAGCACGGCGCCTGAGCGGATCAGCAAGGTCCGCCGGCGGGACTCCTGAATGGTTGAAATGGGGCGTACGAGGGCTGAGGGGATGGTACGCTGCATGGAGCACCCTGTCGATGCACGAGTACGACGTAGTACTCGTGCAT
>JBDLTZ010000302.1:0-8801 GCA_039805565.1 Chloroflexota bacterium
CATCGCGGCCGGCGCCGCCGGGAGGAGCGGCGGGATCGTGGGCTCGGCCATGCGGGGTCTCTCTTCGCTCTAGAGGCGCGGGCGCTGGAGCCGGCGCTCGGCTGCGGCACCGAGCGCCGACGAGTAGCTCGTCCAGCCGAGGGTAGGATGGGCGCGGCCCACAGTTCCAGCAGCACGACATCCCCTGGGTCCAACCCGCGTACCGCCGCCTCTCCGCACGTCGCAGCACGCCCTCAAGACTCAAGCCTCACGCCCCCTACACCACGCCGCGGAGGGCAGACGTGCGGCTCGGCGCGCCCTCAAGACTCAAGACTCACGTCTCACGCCCCCTACACCGTCGCCGGGAGAGTCGACGCGCGCGGCTCGGCGCGTGGCAGCAGCAGCAGCCCCGCACCCACGGCAGCCGTGAGCCCGGCGGCTAGCCAGAAGATAAACTCACGGCTGACGTGGCTCGACAGCGGGGGGTGGAAGCCCAGCCCGTAGTCCACGAACACCGAGAGCGCAAACCAGGCGATCACCCAGGTGCGCCGCGAGATGGACAGCTCGCCGATGTGCGGCACCAGCAGCAGCCCCTCGCACAGCAGCCCGATGTGCGTCACGAACAGCATCATCTCCAGCGGCAGGATCACCCCCGAGCCGGTCCACTGGCGCAGCCAGAAGGCGATCGTCCAGAGGCCGTACGTGATACAGAAGAACGCCGCCAGCGCGTAGAACCAGCGCCAGCGCCGCCCCGCGCGCAGCCCGAACAGCGCCACGGTGCCGAGCAGCGCGGCCAGCGGGCAGTCGGGGATGAAGGGCAGCGCCCAGATCGGCGAGCTCATGATCATTGGCCCGTACCAGATCACGCCGCCGATGATCGTGCCAAGCAGGTTGGCCACCACCGCGCCCCAGAAGAGCAGCGGGTTCCTCAGGATGAGGTTCAGGGTCCAGCGAAGGAGCTGTTCCATTCGGTTCTCTCGTTATGTCCCAGGGCGGATCAGCCGGATCGGCACCCCGCCCACGAACGCGCCCGGCGGCACATCACGGTTCACCAGGCTCATGGCCGAGACGGTCGCGCCGTCGCCGATCACCACGCCCGGCAGGATGGTGGTGTTGGCGCCCACGGTCACATCCCGCCCGATGACCACCGGGCCGCGGCGCCACTCGTGGCGGGTGAACTCGTGGCACAGCACCGTCGAGTTGTAGCCGATGACACAGTCCTCGCCCAGCGTGACGTCCTGCGGGAAGAAGATGTCGAACATGACCATCAGCCCGACCGACGTGTGCCGGCCGACGCGCATGCCGAGCGCGCGGTAGATGCGGTTCTTGACCGACATCAGCGGGGTGTAGCGAGCGAGCTGGATGAGCGCGGCGTTGCGCGCCACCCGCAGGTGCCCGCCGGTGAGGCTAGGGAAGTACCAGAGCGCGTTGTGCGGTCCGGGCGAGGGGGCGATCTGGAGCCGGGCCTTGCGCGCCGCGCTGCTGCCGAGTGCATCGGGGGCGAGCTCTAGCCGCGCGGCGGTCGCCGAGGCGCTGTTCACTGTGTCGGCCATGGTAGCGGGGGAGAGCGGCGGGCGAGGCCCAAGGGCCTCAGCCGCCCGCCGCCCCGGACCCTAGACCTCCTCCACCGTCACCTTGATCATCTGGTCGCCCTGGCGGATGGCGTTGACCACGTCCTGACCCTGCACCACCTTGCCGAAGACCGTGTGCTTGCCGTCCAGGTGCGGCTGCGGGCCGTGCGTGATGAAGAACTGGCTGCCGTTGGTGCCGCGCCCGGCGTTGGCCATCGAGAGCACGCCGGTCTCGTGCTTCATCGGGTTGGTCTTAGAGTCCACCTCGTCCTCGAACTGGTAGCCGGGGCCGCCGCGCCCGGTGCCCGTCGGGTCGCCGCCCTGGATCATGAAATTGCTGATCACCCGGTGGAACGTCACCCCGTCGTAGTACCCCTCACGCGTGAGGAAGACGAAGTTGTTGACGGTCTTGGGGGCGTAGTTCGGGAAGAGGTCCAGCACGATCTCGCCCTTCGAGGTCTGCATGGTTACGCGGTAGGTCTTGGATGTATCGATCGCCATGGGCGGTGCCTGGCGCCACTGCTTCGCAGCCACGTCCGATCCTTTCTTCACACGTCCTGACTCAGACGGGCAGAATTATACCATCGCTTGCAGGGTGTGCACCGGAGGCGCTCCAAACCCCGCGGCGAGCGTGGTAAGATGACCTGGCCGCGGCACGAGCGGCGCACGTTCCATCGAAGGAGCATCGACATATGACACCCCCGGTTCGCTTCGGCATCATCGGCGCGGGCGCCATCGCCACCCGCGGCCACATCCCCTCCCTGCAGCGCATCCCCGGCGTCGAGATAGTGGCGATCTGTGACACGAACCTGGAGCGGGCGCAGCAGGCCGCCGCTGAGTTCCGTATCCCCAACGCGTACGCCGACTTCCGGCAGGTCGCACAGCATCCGGACGTGGACGCGGTGACGATCGGGGTGCCGAACGTGTTCCACGCACCGGCGGCGCTGACGGCGCTCGAGGCCGGCAAGCACGTGATGTGCGAGAAGCCGCTGGCGGTCAGCGTGGCCGAAGGCGAGGCGATGGTGGCGACCGCGTGGCGCGCCGGTCGCGTCCTGGCGGTGAACATGAGCAGCCGCCCCCGGCCGGAGTTCCTGGCGATTCACGCCGCTGTGCAGGAGGGGCGGCTCGGCAAGGTCTCCTACGCGCTGGCACGCATGATCCGCCGCAGCGGGATCCCCGGCTTCGGCAGCTGGTTCACGCGCCGCGATCTGGCCGGCGGCGGCGCGACGATGGACATCGGCGTACATATGCTCGATGCGGTGCTGTGGATGCTGGGCTTCCCGCGGGTGACGGCAGTGCGGGGCGAGATCCAGGCGATCCACGGCCCGCACGAGCGCGGCCTTGGCAGCTGGGGGGCGGACCGGGTGCCGGGCGGGACGTTCGACGTGGACGACCTGGCGTCCATACACTTGCGCCTGGCCGACGGGGGCCTGGTGACAGTCGAGGTGGCGTGGGCCATCCACGGCCGCAACGAGCTCCGCGTGCAGCTCGCGGGCGACCTCGGCGGCGCGGACTTCTTCCCGGATTTGTACGGCAAGGAGACACCGCTACGCTTTTTTCGCACCGAGGGGGACACGCCGGTGGAGATCACGCCGACACTGCCCGAGGTCGAGTGGGGTGTGACCTGGGGCCATGGGTTTGTGCGGTTCGTGGAGGCGATCCGCGGGACAGGGGCGCCGCTCGCCACGGGTGAGGAGGGCCTGGCCGTGCTGAAGCTGCTCGACGCCGCCTACCGCTCGGCCGCCGAGGGGCGGGAGGTGCAGCTCTAATCTGTCAGCGGTGTGTCAAGAGCGGCGCGCCGTGAGTCTCGAGCGAACGCTCATGACTCACGGCTCACGGCTCACGACTCGAGCGACCCCGTCAGCATCGCCTCCAGCTCCTCGCCCGCCTCGTACACGCGCTCGCCCGGCGGCACGAGCAGCAGCGCATTGGCCCCGCGCAGCGAGAGGAGCCTGCTCGAGCCCTGCGCGCCGGTCGTGCGCGCCGTCAGACGGCCGCCCTGGAGGCGAACCGTCACCCGCTGGTACTCGGGGCGATCCGGCGAGGGCCTGATCGGCGCCTCGAGCGCCACGCGCGCCACCGGCCGCTCCGGCCGCGCATCCCCCTGCATGCGCCGCAGCGCCGGCCTCACGAACACCTCGAACGAGACCAGCGACGACACCGGGTACCCCGGCAGCCCGAAGGCCAGCCGCGGCCGCTCCACCCCGGCCCTCGCCACGGTCGCGAAGGTCGTCGGCTTGCCGGGCTTGAACGCGACCCGCCCGAAGTGGACCGAACCGAGCTCGGCCAGCAGCGGCTTGATCAGGTCGCGCGTGCCCATCGAGACCCCGCCGCTGGTGAGCAGCACGTCGGCGCGCTCGAGGCCCGCCAGGATCGCCTGGCGCTGCACATCCTCGTCGTCGCGCGCGATCCCGAGCGAGATCGTCTCGCAGCCGGCCTCGCGCGCCGCCGCCAGCAGCGCGTAGCGGTTGCTGTCGCGCACGCCGCCGGGGATCGGCTCGCCGTCCGGCTCGTACACCTCGTCGCCTGTCGCCAGCACCGCCACCACCGGCCGGCGGTAGACGCGCACCCGCGGCCGGCCAACCGTGGCGAGCAGCCCGATCTCAGCGGCGCCGAGCCGCGTCCCGCGCGCCAGCACGAGCTCGCCGCCCGTGATGTCCTGCCCCACCCTATGGATCGCGTCGCCGGGCGAGGGAGAGCGCGCCACGCTCAGCACCCCCCCGTGCTCCTCGGTCTGCTCGACCATTATCACCGCGTCGGCGCCCTCGGGCACGGGGGCGCCGGTCATGATTCGCACTGCTGTGCCTGGTGCTACAGACAACCCGGCCGACGCCCCAGCGGTTATCTCTGCCACCACCCGCCGCGGCGAGTCACCGTCCGCGGCACGCAGGGCGTAGCCGTCGACCGCGCTCTTCGGCACATCGGGCAGCGGCTCCGGGGCGCGCACATCCTCCGACAGTACCCGCCCATCGGCCGTGGTGCCGGCCACCTCCTCGTCGTCGAGCGGCAGCGCGAAGATCGTGATCAGGCGCCGCGCCTCGTCCACCGGAACCATGGGGTAGGGTGACTCGCGCCGCATCTCATTCATGCCTGCCCTCCGCCCGCCGCGTGGCGTGCTCCATACGCCCACACCGCCGCCTCCAGGTCCGCCGGGTACTCCACACCGCAGGCCGCGGCAGCACGCCGGGCGTCGCGCGCGAATACCTGCGACGCGCGCCCGATGGCATCCACCAGCGCCGGGGCGTCGCCGCCCTCGAAGTACACCTCCAGGCCTGCGCGCTCCTCAGGGCTGAGCACATGTTTCACGCTCCACGGCCACCAGCCCCAGTATGCCCCCGGGTACAGCGCGTGCAGCACGGTCATGTGGATCTGGAACAGCGTCTGCACGGTGTAGCGCAGCCGCCAGACGTCGCCCCGGCGAGCGTACTTCACGTGGATGTACACATAGACCCAGTAGTGGTCGATGTCCCAGCGCAGCGAGGTGGGCTCGTAGCGTGGCGTCGGGTTCGCCGCCAGCGTCTCAGCGATCACGCCGGCCTTGTCGAACAGCACCTCCACCCCGCCGGCCTGCGTGAGCAGCCGACGCCCGAAGCCACCCCTGACTGAGCACACCTTGGCGATCGTCATATCGTACTGCAGGAGCTCGCTGCCGACCTCGAACAGGATCGCGTAGTTCTTGATATCGTCCGAGTTGAAGCCCTCCGGCCACCAGAGCGCCACGCGCGCCCCGAGGCGCTCGAACAGCGGCCGGAGCTCGGCGTCCACCCGGACGAAGTCCTCATCGCGCACGACAAACACCGGATCCACATCCGAGAACTCGTCGCCGGTGCCCTTGCCGAGTGAGCCGAACTCCCAGGCCCCCAGGATGCGCTCGTCGTCGCGGTAGATTGTCAGCGTCTGGTCGTAGAGCGCGCGCAGCGCAGCGTGCATCGTCAACCCCTCCAACAGCACAAGGTGACGGTATGAGGCCGTCACCTTGTCGCTTACCCCGTAAGGCGTCCCTCGGGAGCTACCACGCGCCGAGCGCCGGCGACTCCACCTGCTCGGTGGCCGCCTGGCTCTTCTTCGCGGCGTGCTCCTGCTCGGCCAGGAACCAGGTGGCCTCCATGGCCGCCTTGCACCCCTCGCCGGCCGCTGTGATCGCCTGGCGGTAGACGTGGTCCACCACATCGCCAGCGGCGAAGAGGCCCGGGACCTTCGTGCGCGTGCGCTCGTCGGCCACGATGTAGCCGTTCTCGTCGAGGTCGAGCAGGTCCTTGAACAGCCAGGTGTTCGGGATGTGCCCGATGTACGGGAACACGCCATCGGCCTCAAGCATCGTCACTTCGCCAGTCTTGAGGTTCTTCACACGCACGCCGGTGACCTTGTCGTCGCCCAGCACCTCCTCCACCACCGAGTCCCACACGAACTCGACCTTCTCATTCGAGAAGGCCCGCTCCTGCAGGATGGGATCGGCGCGCAGGCTGTCGCGGCGGTGGATCACCTTCAGGTCGGTCACGTAGCGGGTCAGGAACAGGCCCTCGTCCAGAGCGCTGTTGCCGCCGCCCACCACCACCACCTTCTTGCCGCGGAAGAAGAAGCCGTCGCAGGTGGCGCAGTAGGAGACCCCCTTATTCGCCAGTTTCTCCTCGCCGGGGACGCCGAGCTTGCGCGGCGAGGCACCGGTGGAGACAATCAGCGTGTCGGCTGTCACCACCTGCCCTCCGTCGGTGTAGAGCTTGAACGGCCGCTCGGAGAGGTCGACCTTCTCCACCAGCGCATCCATGAACTGCGTCCCGAAGCGCGCGGCCTGCTTCTCCATGTTATCAGCCAGATCGAAGCCGCCGATCGCCTCGACGAAGCCGGGGTAGTTCTCGACCTCGCTCGTGGTGGCGATCAACCCACCCGGCTGCAGCCCGCGGATCACCAGCGGCTCCAGGTTGGCGCGTGCCGCGTAGAGCGCGGCGGTGAGCCCAGCCGGCCCAGAGCCGATGATAACAACTTTGCTGTGCATCCTGAAAAGCTCCTCTCAATGGGGGGGCGGGGAGGGGCCGATGCCGCACCGCGCCACACCCGTCCGTACGTATCATAGCATAACCCGGTTCTCTATCGCTGTAATCTAGATTACCCCCCGGGGGTATAGGCCCCACGCGAACAACGGCTGCCGTCAGCCGACAGACTCCCCGGATACGCCACCCACAGTACGGCTACCTCTGAGCACGAAGGGTCGCCCATCTTCGGACGATCAGACCTCTCCCCATGACGCCCCACACCTCCTACACTCGACTCCAGCGGTGAACAAACCACCGTCAGCCTATGCTTTGATACATCGATCGATCCGTCGGTTTCAGCCTCTATCACCAAGGAACGTGCCATGTTCGCACGCGTTGGCTATGTGCTCACCCTTGTCGGAAGCCTCCTACTCGCCTCAGCCGGCTCACTCCCTGTGGTCGCCGGCCAACAGGTGCTGATCAACGAGTTCATGCCGAGTCCCTCGGCGGGGAGCGAGTGGGTAGAGCTGTACAACCCCGGCCTGCTCGATGCTAACCTGCTCGGCTGGAAGCTCGACGACGAGACGACCGGCGGGACGCAGACGACGATCACCGTGGTGGTGCCCGCCGGCGGCCTGATGGTCGTCCAGCTCAGCACAAGCATCCTCAACAATACTGGCGCCGACGCGGTCCAGCTGCTCGATCCGTCGGGCGCAGTGGTGGACACGATCTCCTACAGCAGCGCCGTCTCAGGTCAGAGCTTCGCGCGCATGCCAGACGGGGGCACGAGCTGGCAGCGCGGGGACGCAACCCAGGGCACATGGAACCAGCCACCCGGCCCCATACGCGCGCCCTCTGCCACGAGCACCGCGGTCATCTCCGCCACACCCACCGGCACGCCGGAGCCCCTGCTCCCCAGCGAGACGCCTGCGCTCAGTGCACCCGGCCCAGCCGACACTCCAACGCTTGTGCCCGCCGATGCCGCCGAATCAACGCCGCCAGCACCAGTCGGTGGCGAGCGCACGGTCACGCCATCGAGCACGGCCACGCCATCGAGCACGGCCACGCCATCGAGCACGGCCACCGCTGAGCCATCTCCGACGCGCACACTCTCGCCCACCCGCACGCCCTCACCCACCCGCACACTAAGCCCGACGCGCACACCCTCGCCCACCCGCACGCCCAGCCCTACCGACGAGCCGGAAGAGTCGCACACGCCCGAGCCCACTGACGCGCCAACGGCCACCCGCACACCATCACCTACGCGGACACCGACCGCTACACGCACGCCCTCGCCCACTCGCACGCCCTCACCCACCCGCACGCCCAGCCCTACCGACGAGCCGGAGGCGCCAGATACGGATGAGCACGCCGGGCCCGGGAGCGTGATAGTGCTCAGCCCGACGCGCACGCCCTCGCCCACTCGCACGCCCTCGCCCACACGTACTCCTACAGGAACCCGCACGCCCTCGCCCACTCGCACGCCCTCGCCCACTCGCACGCCCAGCCCGACGCGCGCTCCTACACGAACCCGCACGCCCTCGCCCACCCGCACGCCCTCGCCCACTCGCACCCCGCGCACAACACACACACTGGTAGCGGTTCAGGGTGCAGATCAAGAAGCGTGGGCAACGGCGCTGGTGACAGAGGGCGCGCAGACAACAGGTCGCACAGCCGTATCGAGCGCGTCGACACCGGGAGAGGATGGTGGACAAAGGGGGAACACGCAGCTACAGAGCGCGCACGTCGGGGAGCGAGGAGCCTCATACATGCCCGAGACGGCCGGCATACGCTACGAGGGAGTAGTCGCCCCCACGACGCCACCAACGCGGGCACCAGGCGTGGAGGAGCAGGCACATGAGGCTGTAGTCACGGGGGCACAGGAGGCAGTGATGGTGGAGGGCGCCCTGCCACGAGGCGGGGCACCACTGGAGGGCAGCGTTGGCGCGACCCTGGTCATAGCGGGGCTGGCCGCCGCAGGGTACGACCAGCTCCGCCGGCGGCGTGGAGTGTAACGTGTCAACGCGCGGAGCGCTCGCGGCCGTACTGCTCGATCTCCCCGAGGAAGCGCGAAGGCTGAAGGTTCGCCCCGCCCTTGCTCGCGGCGCCGCCGCGCTTCGCCGCCCAGGAGAGGAACAGCTTCTCGCCGGCCCGCGTAAGCGCCACGTAGCAGAGGCGGCGCTCCTCCTCGACGCCCTCAAGCGTCGGGATGCTCCGCTCGTGCGGCAGCGTGCCCTCCTCGAGCCCGGCCACAAACACGATCGGCCACTCGAGACCCTTG
>JBDLTZ010000303.1:0-41058 GCA_039805565.1 Chloroflexota bacterium
GAGTCGAAGTCGGCGAAGCCGCCCGGCGCGCCGCCGGTGTTGTAGTGGAACAGCGCGTAGCGGACCCCCTGAAACGTCTTGAGCTGGAAGATCATGACGAACGGGTCCCCCAGCGCGTGGAACGCCTCGCCGTCGGTGCTGTAGCTGAAGCTGGCCTGCTCGGTGAGAAAGTCGCAGTGCGCCCGCAGCCACACCCGCCGCGCCGCGAGCGGCACGCTGGCCGTAGCGCCGGTGCTCTGGTCGAACTGCTCGATCGTCAGCCCCGCTGCCGTACGGCGCACGCCGATCCAGGCGTACGGTGCGTTCAGCAGCGCCAGACCGGCGACGTCGCCGGGCACCATGCCACCCGCGTCGAGCGCGGCCGTGGGCACCGAGATCGGGCCGACGGAGCGCTGCATGAGCGTGTTGCGCGCCCGCCAGAGGTCCGCGGCCGGCAGGGAGTACAGCCGCAGGAAGCCGGGCCGCTCGTCGAGCGACCACCTCGTGTCGTCGGGCAGGTGGTTCCACTGCCAGATCGGCTTGAGCGTCGGGCCGGAGAAGTCATCGCTGCGCTCGTACGGCGCCGACGGCGGCGAGACCGCGGCGGTGGCGGGCTTCACCCAGGTGCGCGGCGTGCGCCGCAGGTTGCCCGGCAGCCCGAAGTACGGCCAGCCGGCCTCCCAGGTGATCGGCGAGAGGCATGTGAGGCGACCGACCGAGTTGTAGTCCATCATGGAGAAGCCCCACCACTCGCCGCCGGGCGTGTCCACGACGCCGCCCTGGTGCAGCGACATGCGTCCCACACGCGAGGGGTCGGGCGGCAGCAGCTCGAACGAGTCGCCGCCCCAGGGTTTGAGCAGGCGGTTGCCCTCGGCGAGGCCGAAGTCCTCATCGGCGCTGATCTCGAGGTTAACCTCGTAGGGGCCCTCGGGGACGTCGGCGCGGGCGCACGGCATCCGCATGCGGCCAGCGAACCACGCGCTGAAGATGTAGTACCTGCCGCCGAACGTGTAGAAGTGGACCCCCTCGCCCATGCCGGTGTCTTTGGCGATCAGCGTGCGCTGGGTGCCGGGCACGATGTCGGTGAGATCGTCGTTCAGCCGGGCGAACATGATGTCGCCATAGCCCCAGATGACGTACACCGACCCGTCGTCGTCGAACAGGACGGAAAGGTCGTGGAGCGAGCAGCGGAGCTCGCTGCGCGTCCAGGGGCCGGCGGGGTCCTGGGCGCGGAAGAGCTGCGTGTTGTGCCCGTTGATGTTCGAGAAGATGTAGAACGTGCCGCGGTGGTGGCGGAAGCAGGGCGCCCAGATGCCCTGGCCGTAGATCTCCTGCCCGCCCTCCAGGCGGAAGGCCGGGCCGAGGTCGAGCCGGTCGAACGCGTAGCCAAGGAGCCTCCAGTTGACCAGGTCCTTCGAGTGCAGGATCGGCAGGCCGGGCATGGCGTGCATAGTGGTGCCGGTGAGGTAGTAGTCGTCGCCGACGCGGATCAGATCGGGGTCGGAGAACTCGTCGTAGAACAATGGGTTAGTAAAGGTGCCGTCACCGTTGTCGGCGGTCCAGGTCGATGGCTGCGGGTGTCCCACGGTGCTCTCCTTCGTGCATGATGAAGCGAGCTCGCGCTCGCTCGCACGGCCGGAGACCGGGCACGAGCAGGCGTGAGCCCGCCGATCTTACATCATGTGCAGGGGTGCGCGTGCCCCTCTGGTCACGCCTCGGCGGCGAGGGAGGTGGAGAGCGTCGCCTTAGCGCCGCGGGCGTCGAGCTCGCGCAGGACCGCGGCCAGCTCGGAGACGAACGCCTCGTGCCGGCCCAGCTCCCCGAAGACGCCGCGCACGCCCAGCAGTGGGCGCGGGTCGCTCCCACCCTCGGCGGCACGCGCGCGCAGCTCATCGGCCAGCCGGTCGGCGAGCGGGATCTCCTGGCCCGCCTCATCCACACCGCGCAGGTAGCGCATCCACCCGGCGACGGCCAGGGTGAGCAGCCGGTGCGGGCGGCCCTGCTCCAGCGCCTCGGCGAGCGACGGAAGGAGGAACTTCGGCATGCGGTCCGAGCCGTCGGTGCAGATGCGGGCGACCTGGTCGCGGATCTTGGGGTTGGCGAAGCGCTCGATCAGGGTTCGCTGATAGGCGGCCAGGTCGATCCCCGGCACTGGCGGCAGGAGCGGCGCCACCTCGTCACGCATCAAGCGGGCGATGAACGCGCGCAGGTCGGCGTCGGCCATCACGTCGTGGATGTAGCGGTAGCCGGCGAGGTATCCCAGGTAGCCCATCGCCTGGTGGCTCGCGTTCAGCAGGCGCAGCTTCATCGTCTCGTAGGGGTGGACATCGGACACGATCTGCGCGCCGACCTGATCGAGCGGCGGGCGCCCGTTGCAGAACGCGTCCTCGATCACCCACTGCGTGAACGGCTCGCACATCACCGGCCACGCATCCGCGACGCCAAACACCTCGGCGACCATCGCGCGGTCGGCGTCGGTGGTCTGCGGGGTGATGCGGTCCACCATTGCGTTCGGGAAGGCCACGTTGGCCTCGATCCAGCTCGCCAGGGCGTCGTTCCGCAGGCGCGCGAACGAGGTGATAGCGGTGCGCGCGACCGCGCCGTTGCCCTGGAGGTTGTCGCACGAGAGCACGGTGAACGGCGCGACCCCCGCGCGGCGCCGGCGGTCGAGGGCGGCGCAGAGATAGCCGAACACGGTGCTGGGCGCGTCAGGGCGGCGCAGGTCCTCCTGGACGGCGGGGTTGTCGGCATCGAAGCGGCCGGTGAGGCTATCGACGTTGTAGCCGCCCTCGGTGATCGTGAGGCTCACGATGCGAGTCGTCGGGTCGGCGAGCAGGTCCAGCGCGCGCGCGGGGCTCTCTGGGGCGAACAGGTAGTCGGTCAGGGAGCCAATGACGCGCGCCGTGTCGCCACTGGCGTCGCGCGTGACCACAGTGTAGAGGCAGTCCTGCGGGAGGAGGGCCTCGGCCATGCGACGGTCGCCGGGGAGCAGGCCCACGCCGCGCTCGCCCCAGTCGAATGTGACTCCCTGGCCGGCGAGGTCGTCCAGGTAGACGGCCTGGTGCGCGCGGTGGAACCCGCCGACACCGATGTGCGCGATCGCGGGCGCCAGGCGTGTGCGGTCGTAGGTGGGGGTGGCGACCTGTCCGGCGAGGGCCGCCAGACCGGCCTGCGTGAGCTTGCGGCTGTGGTTGGTTTCCATGGCCTACCTTCCTGTACGTCCCTGTACGTCGTACCGTGGCGCGATTGTACCACCGGGCGGCCGGGGGGCGCCCCGGGATGATCGGCGGCGGGCAGTTGCTCGATTCAGCGACGCGCGGTATACTCACGCGCAACACAGACCGTCCGGCTTCGAGAGCGCGGGCGATTAGCTCAGCTGGCTAGAGCGCATCGTTCACACCGATGAGGTCACTGGTTCGAGTCCAGTATCGCCCACCACCACCGCGTGCCCTAGGATCGTGATCCTAGGGCACGCGTATTTCCACCTGGAGCGCTTCTACCGGGCGGACCTGGCGCTGAGCCGCGACCTGGGCAGCGCCAGGCTCGGCCCCTCGATCGCGCTGGACCGTCGGGCGGCACAGCGGAGCCATCCACCTCGACAACTGCACCGGCGCCCAAACCTCCGTCACCGTGCGCCTCCCCCTCTGAGCGCCTCCCTCTCTAAGACAGGCCGGCCGCAGATCCGCTCGCCGGAGGTCCGTCCGTGGCACGCGGCGTGCCTTGCCTCCCTCGCAGTGATGCACGATGCTGGCACCGGCTGCCGCCCGCGGCGTGGGCGAGCGGTTGCCCGAGAGGACGTGCGTCCGACCGTCACGAAAGAGCGGTTTCAAGACAAAGGACGGACGTTCATGCTGGCCATGAATTACCGCGGGCCGCTGCGGGTTCGTATCGACCACAAGCCCATGCCGGAGATCCTGCACCCGCGCGACGCCATCGTTCGCGTCACGCGGTCGTGCATCTGCGGCTCCGACCTCCACCTGTACAACGGCTCCGTCCCGGACACCCGGGTGGGCATGACATTCGGGCACGAGTTCACCGGCGTGGTGGTGGACGTCGGCGAGCAAGTGCAGAACCTGAACATCGGCGACCACGTCCTCGTGCCGTTCAACATCGCCTGTGGCACGTGCGCCTTCTGCCAGCAGGGGCTGTACGGCAACTGCCACGAGTCCAACCCCCAGGCCACGGCCGTCGGCGGGATCTTCGGCTACTCACACACGGCGGGCGGCTACGACGGCGGGCAGGCAGAGTATGTGCGCGTGCCGTATGCCGACGTCGGCCCGACGGTCATCCCTAGCTGGATGGACCCCGACGACGCCGTGATGCTCACCGACGTGACGCCGACGGGGTACCAGGCCGCCGAGATGGGCGGCATCCAGCCGGGCGACACCGTCGTGGTCTTCGGCGCCGGCCCGGTAGGCATTATGGCGGCGCGCTGCGCCTGGCTCTTCGGCGCGGGGCGGGTGATCGTGATCGACCAGCTCGACTACCGCCTGGAGTTCGCCAGGACCTACGCCCCCTGCGAGGCCTATAACTTCCGCTCGCTCGGGGACCCGGTGGTGTTCATCAAGCGGACCACCGACTCCCTGGGGGCCGATGTCTGCATCGATGCCGTGGGCGCCGAGGCGGCCGGGAGCGCGATGCAGACCCTGCTCGGGCGCAAGCTGCTGCTGCAGGGCGGCTCAGCCACCGCGCTGCATTGGGCGATCAACTCGGTGAAAAAGGGCGGGATTCTCTCGGTGGTGGGGGTGTACGGCCCGATCGGCACCGCCGTGCCGTTCGGCAACATCGTGAACAAGGGCATCACCGTCCGGGCCAACCAGGCGTCGGTGAAGCGCCTGCTGCCGCGGCTGATCGCGCACGTTCGGAGCGGCGTCCTCAACCCGAAGGCGCTGATCACTCACCGCTTCCCGCTGGAGGAGGTTTCGGATGCCTACCGGACATTCTCGGCCAAGCTCGACAACTGCATCAAGCCGGTGCTGATCCCGTCGTCGGCCACAGTGTAGCGAGGAGCCAACATGGACGTGATAGCGAGAGACCACGAGCAGATCGCGGGTTGGGGCGTGGATGCCAACCCGAAGAATGACCCGACGTACCCGATAAAGCAGCGCACGGATGCGGAGCATGCCGGCTACAGCTGGGACCGCCCGGAGCAGCAGCCCGCCACGGTGGAGGTGCTGCACTCGATCGAGCGTCCGGACCTCACCGCCGTCTTCGGCACGTCATCGCCGCCCTCGGGCCTCAGCGGGATGATCCGCCGCGCCGCATTCACCTACAGCGAGTCGAGCTACGCGCACTGGGTGCCGATGATCCTGGCGGACCGGGTGAATATGGTCGAGGGCATTGTCGACGACCTGGCCCACGGCCGCATCCCCAACATCCCTGAGGAGCTGGGCTGGAAGGCGGAGTGGAAGCACAACCGGGCGAACTTCATGGGGCGGATGCTCGTCAGCGGGGCCCTGGCCGCCGCCGCTGTCGCGTACCTCCGCAGAAGGAAGGGTGACCGTGAGCAGCAGTGGGAGCGGCAGCAGTGGGAGTATTGAGTGCGGAGTGCGGAGTGCGGAGTGCGGAGTGCGGAGTGCTGAGTGCTGAGTCTTGAGTCTTGAGTCGTGAGTCGTGAGTCGTGAGTCGTGAGAGCCGGGGAGTGATCGGTGCTGTGCAGCTTCGATCGCTTCTCGGCTCTTCAGCATTCAGCGTTCAGCGTTCAGCGTTCAGCGCTCATCGTTCAGCGTTCAGCGTTTCTGTCTGTGGTATGATAAACGTGCAACGCCCTTCTCCCACTTCTCGCCCTACGCCCTGGCCATGGGACCTGTGACGCCATAAGATGCCGCCCCTTCGCGCGTGACGTGAGCGAGGAGCATGAACCGCATCCTGGTTGTCGACGACTCTCCGACCATCCGCCGCATGGTGATGGCCTCACTTCGGCTGCTCGGTGATGTCCAGTTCGATGAGGCCGGCAGCGGCCTGGAGGCCCTCGAGCGCCTCGCCCTGGCCCCCGCCGACCTGCTGATCCTCGATCTGAACATGCCGGACATGCACGGGTTCGAGGTGCTGCGCTTCCTGCGGGAGCACCAGCGCTACCGCTCCACCCCGGTGATCGTCCTGACGACCCGCAGCGACGCCGAGAGCCACGAGCGAGCAGCTGCGGCCGGCGCGTCCAGCTATCTGACGAAGCCATTCGAGCCCGCGGTCCTTGCCGGCAAGGTACGGGTGCTGCTGGGGCCACAGAAGCCGTGACACGCGATGACCAGCCAGGTGAGACGCCCCCCTTCGCCGCCTTCTTGGGCGACTTCTACGCCGAGTGCGACGAGCACCTCGCGGCGACGCGCCAAGCTCTGCTGGCGCTCGAGGAGAGCCTGCCCGCGGGACGGCCGTCCCGCGGCACGCTCGACGAGCTGTTCCGCAGCTTCCACTCGCTCAAAGGACTCGCAGGGATGGTCGGGCTCACCCCTGCGGAGCAGCTGGCGCACCACCTCGAGGGCGTGCTGCGGCCGCTGCGTCAGGGCGGGACTACGCTCACGCCCGCCACATTGCACGCGCTCCTGGCCGGTACCCACGCGCTCGACCAGGCGGTTGCTGCCCACCGCACCCACGCCCCACAGCCGAGCATCGACAGCACGCTCGAGGAGCTCGTGGCACGTGCGCCGTCACCCGAGCACGCCCCACCGCAAGAAGTGAGAGGCTCACAGGGGCAGGGGCTCACCGCCGATGAGCAGGCCCAGGTTGATGCCGCCCTGGCGCGCGGCGGCCGCCTCTGGTCGGCCGAGTTCACGCCGTCGCCCGAGCTCGCCGCGCGCGACGTCAACGTGAACACCGTCCGCGCTCGTCTCCAGGAGCGCGGCGAGCTCATCCGCGTCACGCCGCGCGTCAGCGCCGGCGGGGGGATCACCTTCGCATTCCTCCTCGCCGCCACCCTGGGCGAGGCGGCGGCGACGGAGCTGGCCGCGTACGGCGTCGCCCTGGCTCCCTACCAGCCATCGCCCCCAGCCCAGGCTCCCGCACCGCCTCCCCCCGCGCCGATCCCAGCCGCGCCATCGCACGTGGTGCGCGTGGACCTCGAGCGCCTCGACGAGCTGCTGCACCTGGTGGGCGAGCTGGTGATCACCCGCGCCCGCCTCGCGACCCAGCTCGAGCAGCTCGAGCCGCTCATCCCGCGCGCGGAGTGGCGCGCCCTCCAGGAGACCAGTCAGGCCCTCACCCGCCGCCTGCGCGAGATCCGCGGCGGGGTGGTGCGCGTCCGCATGGTGCCGATCGGCGAGGCGTTCGCGCGCGTGCAGTTTGTGGCGCGCGACCTGGCGCGCGAGCTTGGGAAGCAGGTGCAGGTGGAGCTGCACGGCCAGGAGACCGAGATCGACAAGTTCCTGATCGAGCGCATGCGTGACCCGCTGCTGCACCTGGTCCGCAACGCCGTGGACCACGGTCTGGAGCGTCCGGACGAGCGCGCGGCCCGGGACAAGCGGCCGGGCGGCACGATCCTGCTGCGCGCGGTCACCGCCGGGGACACCGTGACGGTTGAGATCGGGGACGACGGTCGCGGCATCGACCCAGCCCCGGTGGCGGCCCGCGCCCGCGAGCTCGGCCTGATCGAGGGGGACGCGCCGCTCGACGCCGACCAACTGCTCGACCTGCTCTGTGCGCCGGGCCTCTCCACCCGAGCGATAGCCGACCGCGTGAGCGGCCGGGGTGTGGGGCTCGACGTGGTGCGCACGGCCATTCGGGACCTGGGCGGCACGCTGTCGCTGCGCACATCGCTGGGCCAGGGGACGCAGTTCCGCATCGCGCTGCCGCTGACGCTGCTCGTGGTGGACGCGCTCCTGGTGGCGGCCGGCGGGCAGACCTTCGCCGTCCCGCTCAGCCGCGTGCGCGAGGTCGTCGAGGTGGACCCCGAGCGCGTGGTGGCCGTCGAGGGGCGTGAGATCACGCTGCACCGTGGGTGTGCGCTCCCCCTGCTGCGGCTCGCTCGCCGCTTCGGGCTGGACGAGACGACCGGCGCACGCTACGCCTTTGTCGCTGGGGAGTCAGAGCTGGTCGGGGTTGTGGTGGACCGGCTGCTCGGCAAGCGTGAGATCGTCGTGCGGCCGATCGCAGACAGCCTCGGGCAGACGCCGGGGATCGGCGGCGCGACCGAGCTCGGGGACGGGCGGCCGGTGTTGATCATCGATGTGCCAGGCCTGCTCGCGCGGGCCGGCTGACGCTCTGGCGGAGGTGGAGGTTGGAGGCAGGGCAGACAGCTGCGGACCTGTACGTCCTGTGCCACGTCGGCGGCGCCGTCTATGCGATCCCGGCGCGAAGCGTGCGGCACGCCGAGCTGGTGCCGGCCATCGCGCGCCTGCCCGACGCGCCACCTTACGTCGAGGGGGTCGCGATCGTGCGCGGCCACGTGCTCGCGGTGGTGAGCCTGCGCCTGCGCCTTGGCCTGCCGAGCCAGCCGCACGACATGCGGGCGCGGCTGGTGGTGGTGCGGCACGGCGAGCACGCGGCCGCGCTGCTGGTGGACAGCGCGCGCGAGTTCCTCCGCATCCCCGCCGAGGTGGTCCAGCCCGCGCCCGAGGGCCTCGGCGAGCCCGGCACCGGCTTCCTTGCGGGGGTCGCACGGCTGGGCGAGCGGCTGATCCTGATCCTGCGGGTCGACGCGATCCTGGGCGAGCTGGCGCACAGCGCGCCGGCCGGCGCCACGGTCTGACGAGGAGCACTACGCGTATGTCCTTCTTTCTCCGCCGAAACCGCGGCAGCCTGGATTGGGAGCTGACCCGCGTGCGCGACGAGCTTGAGCAGGTGACCGCCGCGGCCGAGAGCATCGCGCGGTCCGCGGACCAGATCGCCGAGGTCGCCTCCGGCGGGCTCGAGGCGCTGGACGGCGTCGGCGAGCTCGATGCGTCGCTGCAGGAGACCGCGGCGCAGGCCGAGTCGGTGGCCGAATCGTCCGAGCAGCTCGCCTCCTCGATCAACGAGGTCGCCGCCTCGATCGAGGAGGTCACGGCCAGCTCATCTGGCCTGGCCTCCTTCATTGCGCAGAACGCCGCATCGACCACCGAGGCGACGGCGACGATCCAGCGCGTGGCGGAGGCGACCCAGGAGATGGCGACCTCCTCGGCCGAGATGACCGCCGCAGTCACAGAGGTGGCCGCGTCCGTGCGACAGGTCAGCGGCGACACCGAGTCGCTGGCCGCGTCGGTGAACCAGTCGGCCGCCTCGGTCGAGGAGATGGCGCGCTCCATCCGCGGGGTGGCCGGCAACGCGGCCGACCTCACGGCGGCAGCCGAGCAGACCGCCGCGGCCGCAAACGAGATGGCCGCATCGATCGAGGAGGTGGGCGCCGTCAGCGAGAACCTCTCGAGCATCGTGGAGCAGGTGGCGACCTCGATCGAGGAGACCGCCCGCTCGGTGCAGGGGGTGGCGCAGAACGCCAGCCAGATCGACGACGCGGCCGCGAGCGCCGCCACCAGCGCCACCCAGCTCGACCGCTCCATCCGGGCAGTGGCCGAGCTGGCGCGCCAGGCCGACGACACCACGCGCCGGGTGGCCGAGGGGGCCGAGGACAGCGCCAGGACAGTGCGGCAGTCTATCCAGGGGCTCGTGCGCATCCGCGAGTCCATGGGCCAGTCCACCGCTGTGGTGCGCGAGATGGGGCAGCGCGCCGCCGAGATCGGAGGGATCGTCGATACGATCAACCTGATCGCCGAGCGCACCAACCTGCTCTCGCTCAACGCCTCGATCGAGGCGGCGCGCGCCGGCGACGCCGGCCGCGGTTTCGCCGTGATCGCCGACGAGATCCGCGCCCTCGCCGACCGAGCGGCCAACGCGACCGCCGATATCGCCGCGATCGTGCGAGGGGTCCAGGCGGCCGCACAGGAAGCGACGACGGCGGCGGGCGAGGGGCTGCGGGTGGCCGAGGAGGGGAGCCAGCTGGCCGAGATCGGCTCGCAGGGCCTGCAGCGCATCCTTTCCGGCGTGGCGGAGACCCGGCAGCTGGTGAGCCAGATTGCGCGAGCCACCGATGAGCAGCTGAGCGTGGGCGTCGGGGTGATGGAGGCCGCCCGCACCACCGCTGCGCAGGCGCGCCAGGCGGCGGCGGCCACCGCCGAGCAGGCGGTAGCGATCGACTCGGTCGCGCAGTCCAGTGCCCGAATGCGCGTGATCGCACAGCAGGTGGCGGCGGCCACCGCCGAGCAGAGTCGCGCGGCGCGGATGATCTTGAAGGCCGCCCAGCAGACCAACGGCCTGGCTGGGCAGGTCCACCGGGCCACCGAGGAACAGGCCAACGGGGCCCAGCAGATTACGCAGGCGGTGGACAGCATGCGGCGCGGAGCGCACGCCACGGCACGAGCGCTCGTGGAGCAGTCCACGGCCACGGCGCAGATCGCCCAGGAGGCCGAGCGCCTCAGCCGGACGGTGGCGGGCGTCGGCACGGCGATGGGCGAGCAGGGGCGCGCCGCAGCCGACATCGCCGAGGCCACGGAGCAGATGCGCCGGCAGTCCGAGCAGGTGGCGCGCGGCCTGGCTGAGCAGGTCCGGACGATGGGCGACATGACGAGTGCGGCGCAGAATATCTCGCAGCAGACCCGCCTGATCCTCGTGGCGAACCAGGCCCACATCGGCGGGGTGGCGACCATCCGCGCGGCGATCGAGGCCGCCCGCCGCACGAGGGAGCGGGCGGCTCAGGTGGCGCGGGACGTGCACACGACGGCGGCGACCCTGCGCGAGCGGGCGCAGTCGCTTGCGGCGCGCAGCCTACGGATGAACGGCGAACGCCAGTGACCGGCCACGGGCGAGGGGCACCGATGAGCACCGATGAGCACACGCTGGGAATGTTCACCATCGATGGCGACCTCGTCGTCCACGCCTGGGACGAGTGGCTGGAGCGCGCCACGGGGATCGCCGCTGCCGATGCGACCGGACGCCCGCTCAACGAGCTCGTGCTGGACCTCGAGGCCCGCGGGCTGCACGCCCGGCTCACGCGCGTTCTGACGGACGGCGTCGTCGAGGTGCTCGCGCCGGCTCTGCACCACTACCTCATTCCCTGCCCGCCATCGGCGCCATCGCGCCGCTTCGACCTCATGCAGCAGCGCGTCACGATCGCGCCTGTGAGCGAAGGGGAGCACATCGTCGGCGCCGTGATCACTATCGAGGACGTCACGGCGCGCCGTGAGCGTGAGCGCGATCTAGCGGAGATGCTCGACAGCCCGGACGAGCACGCCCGCCTCCACGCTGCGCAGGTGCTGGCCGCCGAGGACGAGGCCGCACCCACGCTCGCGATCGCACTCGGCGACCAGAGCTGGCGCGTACGGAAGACCGCAGCCGCGGGGGTGGCCGCCCACGCCGACACGGACCTGGTCACGGCGGTCGCCCTTGCGCTCCGCACCGAGCACCGCGACCCCGGCGCGCTCAACAGCACGCTCCAGGTGCTCGGCCTGACCCACGCCGACGCCACCGGGGTGCTGGTGGATCTGCTGCGCTCGGAGGACGCGGACCTGCGAATCTACGTGGCTCTGGCCCTCGGCGAGCGCGGCGACCGGAGCGCGACACCCGCCCTGTCGGCGCTCCTGGACGACCCCGACGTGAACGTGCGCTACCACGCGATCGAGGCGCTGGGGAAGCTGCGCGCCGCCGCGGCGGCCCTCAGGCTGGCGCAGATCGCCGCTGCCGGCGACCCGTTCCTGGCGTTCGCCGCGCTCGACGCCCTGGCGCGGATCGGCGATGAGGTCCCGGCCGCCGCGCTCCTGCCGCTCCTGCGCGACCCACTCCTCGCCGAGCCGGCGGTGGACCTCCTCGGGAGCCTGGACGATCTAACGGTCGTGGCGCCGCTGGCCAAGGCGCTCGACGAGGAGCACATCCCCCCGCCGGCCGTAGCCCGCGCGCTCGCGTCGCTCTTCGAGCGCGAGGAGCAGGTCTACGGCGACGGGACACCGGTGGCCGACGAGGCGCGCCGCGCGGTGAGCGCCGTGGGCGCCGGCAGGCTGCTGGCAGCGCTCGAGGGCGGGCGGGAGGAGGAGGCCCCGGCGCTGGCGCGCGTGCTCTCCTGGCTCGGGGATCCGCAGCTCACCCAGGCGCTCACGCGCCAGATCGCGCGCCCGTCGGTCGCGGGCGTGGTCGCTGACGCCCTGGTGCGGGCAGGCGCGGACGGCGTCGAGCGACTGCTCACGCTGCTGGACACGGACAACGACGCCGTGATAGCCACCGCCGTAGCCGCCCTCGGACGTATCGGAGCGCCGCGCGCGGTTCCGCCCCTGACGCGGCTCCTCGAGCAGGAGGGGGAGGTCGCGATCGTCGCGGCGGGGGCGCTGGCGCATATCGGTGACCGGCGACCCTTCGAGGAGCTGATCGGCATGCTCAGGCGGCCGGATGCAGCGGTGCGTCAGGCAGCCGTGGGCGCGCTGAACGCCATCGGCCACCCGGACATGGCCGCGCGCGCCGCCGTCCTGCTCGACGACCCCGACCCGCACGTGCGCGAGGCGGCCGTCCAGATCGCCGGCTACTTCGGCTACCCCGCCTGCACGCCGGCGCTCCTGGAGCGCTGCCACGACCCTGACGAGCGCGTACGGCGCGCGGCGGTGGCGCAGCTCCCGTTCGTTGAGGACGCGCGCGCCCTCCCGATGCTCGCGGCGGCACTGGGGGATGCGACGCCCGCGGTGCGGGCCGCGGCGGCGCGCGCGCTGGCCCACGCCCCACTCCCCGACGCACTACCACTGCTGCTGAGCGCGCTGGCCGATAGCGACCGCTGGACGCGCTACTACGCCGCCCAGGCGCTCGGGCGGCACCAGGCCGGGGCCGCGGAACAGGCCCTCGCGCGGGTCATAGAGGAGGATCAGGCGGTGCCGGTGCGGCTGGCAGCCGTTGAGGCGCTAGGCCGGATCGGGGAGCGCGGCGCCGTCGCCACGATCGCCCGGCAGGCCGCGGCGGACAATACCGAGCTGGCGGGCGCGGCGCTCCACGCGCTCGGCGCGATCGGCGGACCCGAGGCGCGTCGGGCGCTTCACGCCGCCCTCGGCGCCAGGGACACGGCGCGACGCGCGGCGGCCGCGGAGGCCCTTGGGCACAGCGGCGACCCGGCCGATATCCCGCTGCTCCGACAGGTCGCCGAGGGTGACCGCGCCTCGGAGGTGCGGGCGGCCGCAGTGGCGGGCCTCGGTGCAACGGACGCGGGCGCCCCGGCCCTCGTCACGCTGGCCGCAGATCCGGCCCTCCGCCAGGCTGCGGTCGCGGCGCTCGTGGCGGGGGGCGAGCGGTGGATCGAGACCGTGGCCGGCGGGCTCAGGCACCCGAGCGCGGCGGTGCGCCGGGCGATGGTGGAAGTCCTGGCGCGTATCAGGCGGCCCACCGCCTCGGCGCAGGTGCGTGCGGCGCTCGCGGACTCGGACCCGGCGGTGCGGGCGGCCGCCGAAGCCGCGCTCCAGCGCATGGCTCAGCAGTGATGCGCGCGACAGACCACTCGCTCTTGGACAGCCTCGGCCTGCCGCAGGCGGCGTTCGGGTTGCTGCGCGACCTGATCCACGAGCGCACCGGGCTGTACTACGACGACGCGAAGCGCGAGATGCTCGCCGGGCGGATCGTGCCGCGGGTGATCGAGCTCGGCTTTATATCATTCCTGGACTACTACTACTTGCTCAAGTACGATGAGGCCGGCGGCGAAGAGTGGCTGCACGTTATGGACGCCCTGTCGGTGCCCGAGACCTACTTCTGGCGCGAGATGGACGCCGTGCGTGCGCTCGTCGAGGTGCTGGTGCCGCAGTGGGTGGCCGCGAACCCGGGCCTTCCCCTGCGCATCTGGTGCGCCGCCTGCGCCAGCGGCGAGGAGCCGCTGACGATCACCATGGCGCTGAGCGAGGCCGGATTGCTCGACCGCGCGCCGATCGTGATCGAGGCCAGCGACGCCAGTGGGGCGACCATCGCCGTGGCCCGGCGCGGAGTCTACCGCGAGCGCTCGTTCCGCACGCTGCCGGACGCCCTGCGCGAGCGCTACTTCACCGAGGTCTCCGGCGGCCGGCGCATCGCGCCAGAGATCCACGCCCGCGTGCGCTGGGCCGTTGTGAACCTGCGCGACGAGGACGAGGTGGCCCGCCGCGCCGCCGCACCGTTCATCTTCTGCCGCAACGTCTTCCTGTACTTCTCGCAGGAGAGCATCCGCGCCACCGTGCGGCAGTTCGCGCAGCAGATGCCGGCGCCGGGCTATCTCTTCCTGGGCGTCGCCGAGTCGCTCGTGCGCATCACCGTCGACTTCGCGCTGCGCGAGATCGGCGGCGCCTTCATCTACGTCAAGGAGTAGCGCGTATGGAGCGCATCATCCGCGTGCTGGTCGTCGACGACTCCGCCTACATCCGCAAGGTCGTCAGCCAGATGCTCTCGCGCAGCCCGTTCATCGATGTCGTCGGGACGGCCCGCGACGGCGTCGACGCGCTCGAGAAAGTCGCGGAGCTCCAGCCGGACGTGCTGACACTCGACCTGGTCATGCCGGAGATGGATGGCATCACCTTTCTGCGGGAGCAGATGTCCCGCCGGCCGCTGCCGGTGGTCGTTGTCAGCATCGCTGGCGAGAGCAGCGAGCAGGTGCTGGCGGCGTTCGATGCCGGTGCGGTGGACGTCGTCCAGAAGCCCACGGCGCTGGCCACCGAGAAGGTGCTCGAGATCAGCGAGGAGCTGATCGCCAGCGTCAAGGCTGCCGCGCAGGTGCCGCTGCGCCAGGTCGTGCTGCCGTCACACCCGCCCGAGGCGCGCACACCCGCCGCGCGGCCGGCGACCGACGCATTCGATGTCGTCCTCCTCGGCATCTCGACCGGCGGGCCGCAGGGGCTGAAGCAGGTGATCCCTCTCCTCCCGACCGACTTCGCGCTGCCGGTGGCCGTGGTGCTTCACATCCCGATCGGCTATACTGCACTGTACGCACAGTCGCTCAACTCCCTCTCGCAGCTACGGGTGGTCGAGGCGCAGGCCGGGGAGCCGGTGCGCGCCGGGACGGTGCTCCTGGCGCCCGCGGGGTACCACCTGACCTTCACCCGCCAGCGCGACGGCGCGGTGGTGACACGGCTCGACACCCGGCCAATCGATACCCCGCATCGCCCGTCGGTCGACGTCCTTTTCCAGTCGGCCGCCGAGGTGTACCGCGACCGCGCCCTGGGAGTAGTGATGACCGGCATGGGGAGCGACGGACGCAACGGCGCCGCCTGGATCAAGGCTCAGGGAGGTACCGTCTGGACAGAGGCGGAAGAAAGCTGCGTGGTGTACGGCATGCCGCGCGCAGTGGACGAGGCGGGCCTGAGTGACCGCAGCCTGCCGCTCAGCCTGATCGCACAGGCGCTCCAGGAGCTTGTATAGATGGCGAAGATCCTCATCGTGGACGACTCGGCCACCTCGCGCCGTATGATGCGCCGCATCCTCGAGAGCGGCGGGCACGAGGTGCTCGAGGCCGACGACGGTCTCCTCGCGCTCGAGCGCTACGCCCTCGAGCGGCCCGGGCTCGTGCTGCTCGACCTGACGATGCGCGGCATGCACGGGCTCGACGTCCTCAGCAGACTGCGCGAGCTCGATGCCGAGGTGCGCGTGATAGTGGCCACGGCCGACGTGCAGCGGCCGACGCGCGAGCTCGTGGCGCAGGGCGGGGCCAAGGACTTCATCACCAAGCCGTTTGAGCCCGACCTGGTGCTCGGGGCGGTGGAGCGCGCGCTCGCGGGAGGCACGTGATGCTGAACGACGAGCAACGGGATGCGCTGATCGAGACACTGAACATCGCCACCGGGCGCACCGCGTCGTCGCTCTCGCAGATCACCGGCGAGCGCGTGTTCCTCGATGTGCCGCAGATCTCGGTCTACCCTCTGGCGGAGCTAGCTCCAGCGCTCGGCGCGTTCGTGCGGGGCGACGTGGCCACCGTGCATCAGATCTTCTCGGGTCCGGTGGCCGGCGACGCCTTCCTGCTGCTCGACTACGAGTCGGCGGTGGCGCTGGTGGACCTGATGACTGGCGAGCGGGTGCGGAGCAAGCGGCTGAACGCCTCGGCGCGCGAGGTGCTGACGGAGATCGGCAACATCCTGCTCAACGCCTGCCTGGGCGTCTTCGGCGACCTGCTGAATGTGCGAGTCACATTCTCCGTGCCGCGTCTGCACCTCGACGACCTGACCGGGCTGATCCAGTCGATCTCGATCGACGAGACCGACCTCCAGTTCGGGCTGGTGGTCCACACGAACTTCCGGCTACGCGACAACGCCGTCAGCGGCTACCTCGTGATCGTCCTCGGCGTTGCATCGCTCGACCAGCTGATCCAGGCGGTCGAGCGGGCGACGTAGAAGGGCCATGCTATGGCCGGCTCACCGAACCTGAGCGCCGGGCTGCCCGACGTGAGCAGCGACCTGAGCCCGCACGGCGTGATCACCACCGATGCTGATCTGGTGGTGCGCGGCTGGAACAGCTGGCTCGCCCGCAGCAGCGGCAGGCGGGTGGGGGAGGTCATCGGGCGGAGCCTGCTCGATCTCTACCCCGAGCTGGCCGCGCGTGGCCTCGACCAGGCCTACCGGCAGGCGATCGCGGGGCAGACGGTGGTGCTGTCCCAGCGGCTCCACCGCTACCTCCTGCCCATCCCGCCCGCCGACGAGTACGCGACTGAGTTCGAGCGCATGCAGCAGAGCGCGCAGATCGGGCCGCTGTGGCAAGACGGAACAGTGGTGGGCACGCTCACGGTGATCAGCGACGTCACCGAGCGGGTGGCGCGCGAGCAGGAGCTCCAGTTGCTGCTCGTCCAGGAGCGGGCGGCGCGCGCCGAGGCCGAGCGTGCGACCCAGCGCGTGGAGCGCCTGCTGCACATCACCACGGCCCTGGCGAGCGCGCTGACGCTCACCGACATCGCGGCCGTGATCGTCGGGCAGGGTGGGGCGACGGTGGGAGCGTACGCCGGGGTGATTGGCCTGCTCAACATGGACGCCGCCGCGCTCGAGATGGTCTACGCCGAGGGGTACCCGCAGGCTACGGTCGAGCTTTGGCACCACCTGCCACTGGAGATCCCCAGCCCGCTGACTCAGGCCGCTCTGACGCGTGAGGGGGTGTACGTCGCGGCGCCGACGGAGCTCGCGGCGCGCTACCCCCTGCTGGCAGCGGCGCGGGCCGAGATACGCAGCCAGGCGCTTGTGGCACTGCCCCTGGTGGTCTACGGGCGCGTCACTGGCGTGCTCGGGCTGAGCTTTGAGACGCCGCAGGCGTTCAGCGCCGAGGATCGCTCGTTCCTGGCCGCGCTCGCCCACCAGGGGGCGCAGGGGCTCGAGCGCGCCCGGCTGTACGAGGCCGAGCAACACGCCCGCGAGCAGGCCGAGAGCGCCGTCCTCATGCGCGAGCAGTTCCTCTCGGTCGCCGCCCACGAGCTGCGCACGCCGCTCACCTCGATGCTGGGCAACGCGCAGCTCCTCCAGCGTCGCCTCCTGCGCGAGGGAGGCGTGGCCGAGCGCCACCACCGCCTGCTCGGCATCGCGATCGACCAGGGCATGCGTCTCTCCCGCATGGTGGCGACGATGCTCGACGTCTCGCGCCTCGAGACCGGCCGCTTCAACCTCGACGTCCGATCGCTCGATCTGGCCCAGCTGCTGCGCCAGATCGTCAATGAGACCCAGGCAACCCTCGTGACCCACACGATCAGCTTCCAGGGCCCGGACGAGCCGGTGATGATCGACGGAGACGAGCTGCGACTGGAGCAGGTGTTCCAGAACCTGCTGAGCAACGCGGTGAAGTACAGCCCGGCCGGAGGCCACGTGGCAGTGCGCCTCGAGTCTGACGCCGGAGATGCGACGGTAGAGGTGCAGGACCAGGGTATCGGTATCCCGGCCGAGGCGCAACCCCAGCTCTTCCAGCAGTTCTTCCGCGCCGCCAACGCTGAGGCGCACCGGATCTCCGGCGTGGGGATAGGCCTGTACGTGGTGCGGGAGATCGTGACCCGGCACGGCGGCACGATCACAGTAGCCAGCGAGGAGGGCCAGGGGACCACCTTCACGGTAAGGCTCCCCGACGCGCCGTAGAACGCCAGCCCAAGCTGTGGTACACTGACTCGCACTGTTGTCCTCGGACGCCGCGCCTGTCCCACCAAACGACCTATGAGCACTGTTGACGAGCGGCTTCGCTCGGGGCTGAATCTCATTGCGCGCGCCGGCACTGACCGCGAGCTACTCGGGGCCGCCGTGGTGACACTGCACGCCGCTGCCGCCGCCTACCTCGACGAGACGCTCGCTGCGCTGCCGGAACTTGACGTGTTCGACGCGGAGTTTCTGGCATCCGGGGGTGTCGAGTGGGTCTCGCGCGCGAACCTGGCGCTCAAGTACGGCCTGGTGAACCGCGAGCAGCGCGCCGCCCTGCTCGACGCCGACCGGCAGGCGCGTCTGGTCGCTCGCGGCGAGCCGTTCCGCGGCAACCCCCACACCGCCCGGGCCTACGGACAGTTCGTGGCCACCCTCTGCCGCCGCCACACCTTCCTCGCATCCGCCGAGCGACCGGACTCCCTCCTGACCCCCGAGGACGCGCTGCGCCCGCCACGCGCGGCGGAGAGCTGGCTGGAGCGGGTGCGCCGACGGCGCGGCACCAGAGCCGAGGACTCGGGGGCCCGCATCGCGGTCGGCACGGCCCTGGTCGCCATCGTGGCCTCGCTGCTGCTGATCGCGGCGCTGTGGCTCTGGCAACCGTGGGAGCGGGCCGCGGGGCCGCAGCCCACCGCTGTGGTCGGCGTCGCGCTGGTGGCGCCCCAGCCAAGCCAGGTGGCGGTGCCCACCCTGGCCGCCGCGCCTAACCAGGCGGCGCTAAGCCCCACAATCGCCGCTCCCCCTACGTCCGCCCAGCAGAGCCAGCCCACCCGCGCGCGCGTCGTCCACCTCGGCGGCGCCGTGGGCTACCTGCACGTCGCGCCGGAGTTCTCCAGCCCGCGGCTGGACGTAGCCCTGCACGACGGGGCCGAGCTCGAGCTGCTCTCGCCCACGCCCGTGAAGGCCGACGGCGCGCTCTGGTATCACGTGCGGATCGCTGAGTTCAGCGGCTGGTGCCCCTCGATCAACCTCGAGCTGCGGTAGCGTTGCCTCCCCGTACAGATTGGGCTATACTCTTCCGTGTCAACCTGATGAGTGCCCTGCCGATCCCGGCCGCCGCGCGTGCGCCACACGGCGGCCGGGCAAGTGATGGAGCATGGCAGCTACAGAGCAAGACACCGGGCGGCGCGCATACCAGCGCCCCGGCGACGAGGTGGCCGCCGAGCTCGGGGCCGACGCGCACCGCGGGCTGAGCGAGACGCAGGCCCGCGAGCGCCTCGGGCGGCACGGCCCGAACGAGCTCCCCCACGCGCCGCCCACTCCAGCCTGGCGCCGCTTCCTCGAGCAGTTCCAGAACCCTCTCACCATCCTCCTGCTGGTCGCCACCGTCATCTCGTTCGCAGCCTGGCTGATCGAGCGCGATGCGCCGCTGCCCTACGAGACGATCACCATCCTGGCGATCGTCATCCTCAACGGCGTCCTCGGCTTCGTGCAGGAGCACCGCGCCGAGCAGGCCGTGGCCGCGCTCCAGGCCATGGCCGCGCCCAACACCCGCGTGCTGCGCGACGGCCGCCCGCGCATGATCCCCACCACCCAGGTCGTCCCCGGCGACCTGCTGCTGCTCGAGGAGGGCGATACCATTGCCGCCGACGCGCGGGTGCTCGAGGCGGTGGCCATGCGCGTCGCCGAGGCCGCGCTCACCGGCGAGAGCAGCCCTGTCTCGAAGGAAACCGGCCCGGTCGCCGATGAGGTGGGCGTGGCCGACCAGACCAACATGGTGTTCAGCGGCACCGCGGTGGCCGCGGGTCGCGGCCGCGCGCTCGTCACCGCCACCGGCGCCGGAACCGAGATCGGCAAGATCGCCGGCTCGCTCCAGGAGGCCGAGGACGAGCAGACCCCGCTCCAGGGCGAGCTCGACCGGGTGGGAAAGCTGCTAGGTACGGTGGTGATCGCGATCGCCGTGGTGATCAGCGGCACCATCCTGCTGGTGGGCGAGGTCCGCGCGCTGGCCGAGCTGGTGGACGTGCTGCTGCTGGCGGTGTCGCTGGCGGTGGCGGCTGTGCCCGAGGGCCTCACCGCGATCACCACGATCGTGCTCTCGCTGGGGATGCAGCGCATGGCCCAGCGCAACGTGATCGTGCGGAAGCTCGCGGCGGTGGAGACACTGGGATCCACCACCGTGATCTGCACCGATAAGACCGGCACGCTCACCAAGAACGAGATGACCGTGCGCGCGGTGGTGACAGCCGGCGGGCGGGTGGACCTCACGGGCACTGGCTACGAGCCCGAGGGCGCCGCCGAGCACCAGGGGCGGGCGCTGAAGGACGGGCCGCTGCGCACCGAGATGCGGCGCACGCTGCGTGCCGCGCTGCTGGTGAACAATGCGGCGCTGACGCAGCAGGACGGGCGCTGGGCGGTGCAGGGCGACCCGACCGAGGGGGCGCTGGTGGTGGCGGCGCGCAAGGTCGGCTACGCCGAGGAGGAGCTCGCCGAGCGCTTCCCGCGCGTCGCCGAGGTACCGTTCTCCTCAGAGCGTAAGCTGATGAGCACCGCCCACGAGGACCGGCAGCAAGTCGAGCGCAGCGTGGTCTTCGCCAAGGGCGCCCCCGACGTGCTGCTGGCGCGCTGCACCCACGAGCGGGTGGGCGAGGAGGCGGTGCCGCTGACCGACGAACGCCGGCAGGCCATCCTGGCGTCGGTGGAGGATCTGGCGGACGAGGCGCTGCGGACCCTCGGCGTAGCCTACCGCGCAGTCCCGCCGCAGTCACTGTCAGGCGCCGACGACGGGGAGCTGGAGCGCGACCTGGTCTTCCTCGGCGTGGTGGGCATGATCGACCCGCCGCGGCCCGAGGCGCAGGCGGCGGTGGCCGAGGCGCGCGGCGCGGGCATCCGCCCTATCATGATCACCGGCGACCACCCCGCCACCGCGCGGGCGATCGCCGCCGAGCTGGGGATCGCCGCGCTCGAGGAGCGCGCCATGACCGGCGCCGAACTCCAGCGCGCCGGCGACGAGGAGCTGCGCGCGGCGGTGCGCGAGGTCTCGGTCTACGCCCGGGTGGCCCCCGAGCACAAGCTGCGGATCGTACGGGCGCTCAGGGAGAACGGCGCGATCACCGCCATGACCGGCGACGGGGTGAACGACGCGCCAGCGCTCAAGGCCGCCGACATCGGTGTGGCGATGGGTATCACCGGCACCGACGTGTCCAAGGGCGCCGCCGACATGGTGCTGACCGACGACAACTTCGCGTCGATCGTGGCGGCGGTAGAGGAGGGGCGCTCGATCTTCGCCAACATCCAGAAGTTTCTGCGCTACCTGCTCTCCTCGAACATCGGCGAGGTGCTGACGATGTTCTTCGGCGTGGTGCTGGCCGGCGTGATCGGCCTGACGCCCGCGGAGGGCGCGGCGGTGGTGGTGCCGCTGCTGGCGACGCAGATCCTGTGGATCAACCTGCTGACCGACTCGGGGCCGGCGCTGGCGCTCGGCGTCGAGCCGGCCGACCACGCGGTGATGGAGCGCCCCCCGCGCGACCCGCAGAGCCGGGTGATCACACGCCGCATGTGGTTCGACATCCTGTTCGTGGGGACGGTGATGGCGGCCGGCACGCTCGCGGTGATGGACCTGTCGCTCCCCGGCGGGCTGCTCCCTGGCAGTGGCGATATGCGCTACGCCCAGACCATGGCCTTCACGACGCTGGTGTTCTTCCAGCTCTTCAACGTCTTCAACGCCCGCGCCGATGACCGCAGCGCCTTCCGCGGGCTGCTGTCGAACCACTGGCTCTGGCTGGCGGTGCTGCTCTCGGCGCTGCTCCAGGCAGCGGTGATCTACACTCCCCTTCTGCAGTCAGCTTTCAGCACGGTGCCGCTCGGCGCCACCGACTGGCTGCTGTGTGTGGCGATGGGCAGCACCGTGCTGTGGGCCTATGAGCTGCTGAAGCTCATCCGGCGGTAGAACGCTACACGCGCCGGATTCGCCGTACGGTGCTCTGGAAGTCGCGCAGGTCTACGCGCAGCCCGGCGCTCATCCAGGCCTGGCCTGAGCGCGCGCCCACGAACCCCTCGACCTCGTAGCGCGACTCGGGTTCCAGACCGCGCAGGTAGAGCGGCGGGAGCTGCGCGGGAGGCGGCATGTGTGTCCGGAACGCGAACAGCACCCCCTCCGAGCGGTCCTGCGTCACGTACTGCACCGCCGAGAACGGGTGGGCCTGCGGCGACCGCAGACGGTAGAGCTCGCCGCCCTGCACGATGTGGCGGATGGCCTTGTACTGCGCCACGAGCTCGGCGGCCTCGGCGCGCTCCTCGGGCGTCCAGTGCAGCAGGTGGCCGCCAATGCCCAGCACGCCGCACATGCTGACGTGGAAGCGGAAGGACAGCGGCAGGTGCTTCGACCCCACGTCGGTGACCCAGGCCTCCATCGTGGCGGCCGGGAGGAGCTGCGTGAACCCCTCCTGGATCGCGAGCCGCGCCGTCGGCTCGGTGTTGTCGCTCGGCCAGACCTGGTCGGCCAGGCGCAGGATTGCCAGGTCGGCTCGCCCGCCGCCGCCCGAGCAGCTCTGCCAGACGACACCGGGGTGCCGCTCGCGCAGCGTGCCCCAGACCGCGTAGAGCCCCTGGACGTAGCGCACCCACAGCTCGCGCTGGTCGCCCGGGGCGTCCGGCCAGCCGGGCTCGCTCACGTTGCGGTTCATGTCCCACTTGATGAAGGCGATGGTGTTCTCGGACAGCAGCCGGTCGATCTTCTCTACGATGTAGGCCTGCACGTCCGGCCGCGCGAAGTTGAGGATCAGCTGGTTGCGCGCCTCGGTGCGCTCGCGCGTCGGGAAGTGGATCGTCCACTCGGGGTGCGCCCGGTAGAGCTCGCTGTCCGGGTTGACCATCTCCGGCTCGATCCACAGGCCGAAGTCCATGCCGAGCGCGTTGACGCGCCGCACCAGGCCGCCCAGGCCGCTCGGGAACTTGCGCTCGTCCGGCCACCAGTCGCCGAGTCCGGCGTTGTCGCTGCCGCGCCCGTGGAACCAGCCGTCGTCCAGCACGAACAGCTCGACGCCCATAGCGGCCGCGTGCTCGGCCAGCGCGATCTGCGAGTCCTCGTCCACATCGAAGAGCGTGGCCTCCCAGGAGTTGTAGAGCACCTTGTGCGCGGCCTGGCCGTGCGGCAGGATCGTCTCGCGCACCAGAGCGTGCATGCTGCGGCTGGCCGCCCCGAAGCCGCCCGCGGTGTAGCCGGCGTAGCTGCTCGGCGCCACGAGGGTCTCGCCGGGGGTCAGCCGCCAGGCGAAGTCCCAGTCGTTGAGGCCGATCGAGACGCGCGTGGAGCCGAAGTTGGTGACCTCGGCGGCCAGCTTCCAGTTGCCGCTCCAGGCCAGCGCGCCGAACCAGACTGCCCCCGAGTCCTCGTCGGCGGTGCCGCGGTCAAGCGCGAACCACGGGCTGTGGTGGTGGCTGGTGGTGAGGCGACGGCTCTCGAGCACTTTGACGCCCTCCTGCAACGTCTCGCGCCGCAGGTGCATCTCGTCCAGCCAGCGGCCGGTGGTCGAGGTGAGGCGGTAGGTCTCGCCCTCCGGCAGGTGCCACTGCGCCGACCAGATCCGCTCGACCGTGATCGGCTCCTGACCCTCGTTGGTCACGCTGGCCCAGCGCTCGATCAGGTCGTAGGCCTCGTGGACGCGGTAGTGCAGCGTCAGAGCCAGCGGGTAGGCGGCGTCGTGCAGGCGGACGCGCAGCTCGGGCGTGGGGCCGTCCAGCACCTCGGCCGCCACGAAGCGCAGCACCACATCGCGCACGCCGTCGGCGAAGGTCACCTTGAGGCACGGCTCGACATACTTCGTGCCGGCGTAGCCGGGGTACTCCTCGGGCGTGAGCTGCCCCGCGCCGTTGAACGAGGCCCATGGCTCGGGGGCGGGCGGCGCGGGGTAATCCGACGGGTCGGGCAGGCGCGGCCCCCAGTAGCGGTGGGCCAGCAGGCCGGCGGGGTTCAGGCCCAGGGCGTAGCCGGTGGCGCGGGTCTCCAGCACCCAGCCCTCGGCGGTGGTATGGATAGGCATGGCAGTGCTCCTTCACACGCGTGCTCAGCCGGCTATGGTACCACGACGCCGCACACACAGCTCCGACGATCACTGCACCGCAGATGCACACCAATCGCATCGTATTGCCGTGAGCCGGAGCCGGTGCTATACTCGCCACCGATACCCCCAGATGGCCAGCTACCGCAACACCGTGCCCGGATCAGACGTTCAAGTAGCATCGATACCCGCAGAGCACCACCAGAGGAACGCTGCCATGACGAACCGACCGGGACTCGAGCAGGAGATCGCCGACGGACGCCGCCGCGTCGCCGGGCTCCAGGAGGAGATCAAGGCCATCCGCGGCTACATCAGCGCCAACGAGCATGTGCTCCAGAGCCAGCCCGAGTCGCTGCGCGCGATCACGCAGGAGGGCCTGGCGAAGGCGCGCGCGAACCTGGCGCACAAGGAGATCGAGCTCCAGACCGAGGAGCAGCGCGTGGCAGACAGCCAGCGCGTGCTCGTCAAGGCCGTCGAGCTCGAGCGTAAGCAGCAGGAGGTCCAGAAGCTCGAGCGCGACATGGAGACGCTCACCGGGATGCTGGAGCGCGCCCGCAGCGACGCCTCGCGCCTCGAGGCCGAGCTGCACGCCATGACCGCGCCGGTGAGCGTGCCGGCCTTCACGCTGCACCTGGCCGACGGGCAGACGCTGGCGCTGCCGACCGACCGCACCGAGCTACTGGTGGGCTGCCTGGACCAGCAGGACCGCATCTTCCCAGATGTGGATCTGGCGGCGGTGGGCGGGCGGCAGATCGGCGTGAGCCGGCGCCACGCTATGCTGCGCTGGATGGGCGGCCACTGGACGCTGACCGACCTGGGCAGCGCCAACGGGACCTTCGTGAACGAGGTGGCGCTGGTGCCGAACGTGCCGACGGTGGTGCAGGAGGGCAGCCGGGTGCGCTTCGGCGGACTGGCCGTGGCGCTGCGCTCGGCCGCGCCAGGGAAGACGGTTCGGCTGTAGGAGCTTGAGATGACGCTGCCGCTGCCGGCCCTGGTGGGCCTCGATGCTGCCCAGCAAGCGCTGCTGCTGCTGGCCGTGGACCCGCGCCTCGGCGGCCTGGCGATCGCCGCGCCGGCCGGCTCCGGCAAGAGCAGCCTGGCGCGCGGCTTCCGCCCGCTGGTCGGCCAGGGCGCGCCGTTCGTCGAGCTGCCGGTGGGCGCCGACGAGGACGCGCTGCTCGGCGGGCTGGACATCGAGGCGACCCTGCGCGCCGGCCGCCGCGTGGCCCGCCCCGGCGCCCTGGCCCGCGCCGACGGGGGTGTGGTCTACGTGGACCAGCTCAACCTGCTGCCCGACAGCGCGGCCAACCTGCTGCTGGTGGCGCTCGACAGCGGCGAGGTGCGCGTCGAGCGCGAGGGGCTGAGCCTGCGCTCGCCGGCCCGCTTCCGCCTGATCGGCAGCTATGACCCGGCCGAGGGCATGCCGCGCCGCCACCTGCTCGACCGCCTGGCGCTGCTGCTGCCCCTGCCCCCCGCCGCCGAGGCCCACCAGCGCGCCGAGGTGGTGCGAAGAAATCTCACCCGAGGGACGCATGCCCCCGCGCCCACTGCGAGAGCCGGAGAGGCGTGGCAGGAGGAGCTCGACTTCTTGCGCGGGCTGGTGCTCGCCGCTCAGGAGCAGCTCCCCGCCGTGCGGATCGACGATGCCCAGCTGCGGCAGCTCGCGGCCCTCGCCGCGGCCTGCGGCGTCCAGGGCCACCGCGCCGACCTCTTCGCGGCCTACGCGGCCTGCGCGAGCGCCGCCCTGGGCCTGCGCGACACGGTGGAGCAGGAGGACCTCGAGCTCGCGGCGCGCCTGGTGATCCTGCCGCGCGCCACCCGCACGCCGCCCCCGCCCGAACCGCCCCCGCCCCCAGAGCCACCCCAGCAGCAGCAGCAGCAGAGCGAGCCGCCGCCCGACGACCAGGACCAGTCCGAGCAGACGCAGCCCGAGGCGCAGGCCATCCCCGAGGAGCAGGTGCTGGCGGCGCTCGCGACCGAGCTGCCCGATGAGCTCGGTGACCTGCCGTTCCGCTCGCTCAGACGCGGCCGCACCGGATCACGCGGATCGGTCACCGGCAAGCGCGGCCGCCACGTCCGCAGCCTGCGCGGCGACCCCCGCCGGGCCAGGCTCGACGTCCCCGCCACGCTGCGCGCGGCGGCGCCCTGGCAGCGCCTCAGGAAGACCGACGACCAGCAGCCGACCGCTGACGACCAAAGCTCGGCTGCCGGCCGCAGATCTCCGGTGAGCCTGAGGGCCGATGACCTGCGCGTGAAGGAGTACCGCACCAAGGCCGGCGCGCTGTTCCTCTTCGCCGTGGACGCCAGCGGGAGCATGGCCCTGCACCGCATGCGCCAGGCCAAGGGCGCGGTCCACGCCCTGCTCCAGAAGGCCTACGTCCACCGCGACCGCGTGGCGCTCGTGGCGTTCCGCGGCGACGGCGCCGAGGTGCTGCTGCCCCCCTCGCAGAGCGTCGAGCTGGCACGCCGCGCGCTCGACCTGCTGCCCACCGGCGGCGGCACCCCGCTCGCCTCGGCGCTGCTCACCACCCTCGAGGTAGCGCGCCAGGCCCGCGCCCGCGGCATCATGCAGACCGTGCTGGTGCTGCTCACCGACGGCCGCGCCAACGTGGCCCTGCGCGGCGGCCGCGCCGGCGTCGAGGAGGAGGTCCAGGCGCTCGCGAAGGCGGTTGCCGAGGACGGCGTCCGCGCGGTGGTGGTGGACACCCAGCGCAGCTACCTCAGCCGGGGCGAGGCCCGCCGCCTCGCCGAGCACCTCGGCGGACAGTACGTGTACCTGCCCAACGCCAAGGGTGAGCAGATCGCCGAGCTCGCCGCGGACAGCGTGGCGCGCTGAGACGTGCCAGGCAGAATGAGGACACCAATGACCACGCTTACGCTCATCCTCGGCATGGAGCGGTTCAACGCCCACATCTGGGACGAGGTCGGCCGCTCGCTGGCCGATGCTGGCGACGTGGAGATCCTGCGCTTCCACGACGGCCACGTGGCCGAGCGCGACCCGGCCCTGGCCGCAGCCATCGCCCGCGCCGACGTGCTGTTCGTGACGCTGATCAACATGCGCGAGCAGGCCGAGTGGCTGGCCGCGCAGATCGAGCGAGCCGCGCCGCGCGCCGTCTTCGCCTTCGAGAGCATGCCCGAGGTCATGGCGCTCACCAGGGTGGGCGACTACCGCGTGAGCGGCGGCAAGGGCGCCATGCCCAAGCCGATGCAGGCGCTGGTGCGGCTGATCACCCGCGGCCGCGACGAGGACACCCTCTACGCCTACACCAAGCTCTCCAAGCTTACCGCGAAGCTCCTGCCGCTCATGCCGCCGAAGCTGAAGGACTTCCGCACCTGGCTCAGCGTCAACCTCTACTGGCAGCAGCCCGACCCCTACAACCTGGCGCAGATGGTGCGCCTCATCCTGCGCGACTGCCTCGGCCGCCCGCTCGACGTCGGCCCGGTGCGCGCCATCCCCGGCATGGGATGCTTCCACCCCGCCCACGACGGCTGGTTCGCCGACCCCAAGAGCTACCTGAAGTGGTACGCGAAGCGCCGGTCGGCGACCGACCAGGGGTCGCCTCGGCAGGGCTCATCCACCCCTCGGTCGTCAGGTATCGGTCGTCAGGCATCCGACCCGCCCCTCGTCGCGATCATCGCCTTCCGCAAGCATGTGGTGCAGCGCCAGCAGTACCTGGCCGACCTCATCGCCGCGCTGGAGGCCGAGGGGCTGGGCGTGCTGCCGGTGGTGGTCAGCGGCATCGAGATGCACGTTGCGATCCGCGAGTGGCTCACGCCGCAGGCGCTCGGCGGGCGGCGGGTGGACGTGCTGATCAACACGATGGGCTTCCCGATCGTCGGCGGGCCGGCCGGATCGACCAAGCCCGGCCACTACCGCGAGACCGCCACCGAGCTGCTCGCGGCCCTCGACGCGCCCTACATCGTGGCGCAGCCGCTCCAGATGCAGGACGAGGCGCAGTGGCGCGCGCAGGGCGTGGCGCCGATGCAGGCGGTGATCATGTACGACCTGCCTGAGATGGACGGCAGCGTGGCGCCGGTGGCGCTGGGCGCGATCCGCGAGCAGCGGATCGTGGCGACGCCCGACCGGCTCGCGCGGGCGGCGCGTCAGGCAGCGGGCTGGGCGCGCCTGCGGAAGACGCCGAACGCCGAGAAGCGCCTGGCGCTGGTCATCTACAACTACCCGCCCGGCCTGGGCAGGCTTGGGACCGCCGCCCTGCTCGACGTGCCGGCCTCGCTGCACGCGCTGCTGCTCCGGCTGCGCGCCGAAGGGTACCGCGTAGACGATATCCCCGCCACGGCCGAGGAGCTGGGACAGCGGCTGGCGGCGCTTGAAGGGGCCGAGCAGCCGGGCGCGGTCGTGAGTACGCGGGAGTATCGGACGCTCATGCCACCGGCGCACGCCGAGCGAGTGGACCGCTTCTGGGGCGCGCCGCCCGGCGACATCGCGCCGCACGGCCGCGACGCCATCCGGCTCGACGGGCTGGCCCTCGGGAATGTGTTCGTCGGCGTGCAGCCGCCGATGGGCGCGCCGGGCGACCCGATGCGCCTGCTGTTCGATCGAACCTTCACGCCGCACCACCAGTACGCGGCCTTCTACCGCTGGCTGGCCCAGGGCTGGCGCGCCGACGCGCTGGTCCACGTGGGGATGCACGGCACCGCCGAGTGGATGCCCGGCCTCCAGCTCGGCCTGACCGCCGACTGCTGGCCGGACCTGCTGCTGGGCGAGGTTCCGAATCTGTACCTCTACCCGCTGAACAACCCGGCCGAGGCGGCGGTGGCGAAGCGGCGCGGCTACGCTGCGGTGGTGAGCCACGCAGTGCCACCCTACGCCCGCGCCGGGCTCTACAAGCAGCTGAGCGCGATGAAGGGCGAAGTGCAGCGTGCGAAGCTCAACGTGCAAGCGGGCGCGGCCATCTCGCTCGAGGAGGACCTGGCAGTCAGCGTCGCGCAGCTGCCCGACCTGCCCCCCGCCCATGGCGAGATCCCCGAAAGCTACCTGCGGCGCGTCGATTCCTACCTGGACGACCTCGAGCAGCGCCTGATCCTCGACGGGCTGCACGTCTTCGGCAGCGCCCCGAGCCCCGAGCGAGCCACCGCGCTGGTCGAGGCCGCGCTCGACGTCCCGCGCGATGGGCAGCCTGGCCTCTCGCAGCTTCTGGCGCAGAGCGGCGCGGGTCCGGCTGAGCTTCCCGCCGCCCGCGCCGCCTTCGTCCGCCGCCACATCATCGGCGACGAGCCGCTCAAGACTCAAGACTCAGTACTCAGCACTCAGCACTCGCTTGTCTCCCACGGCCGCTCCATCCTGCGCGGCATCGCGCGCTCTACCGAGGAGCTCGATGCTCTGCTGCACGCGCTGGGCGGCGGCTACGTGCCTCCAGCCCCTGGCGCGGACCCGGTGCGGGCCGGGGCGGCCGCGCTGCCGAGCGGGCGCAACATCCACGGCATCGACCCGTGGCGGCTGCCGTCGGACACGGCTCTGGAGCGCGGGCGGCGTATGGCCGAGCTGCTGCTGGAGCGGCACGTACGGGCGCACCGGCCGGCCGGCGGTGCCCACGAAGCTGCTGCGCCCGAGCTCTACCCGCGCACCGTCGCGCTGACGCTCTGGGCGCTCGACACGATCAAGAGCGAGGGTGAGAGCATCGGCGCGGCGCTTGCGCTGGTGGGGGCGCGCCCCGAGCGCGACGGCCAGGGCAAGATCTGGCGCTACGCCCTGGTGCCGCTCGCGGAGCTGGGCCGGCCGCGCGTAGACGTGCTGCTCGACGTGAGCGCGATCTTCCGCGACACCTTCCAGCTCAGCCTTGACCTGCTCGACCAACTGTTCCGCGATGCGGCCGACGCCAATGAGCCGCCTGAGATGAACTTTGTGCGGGCTAACGCCCTGGCGCAGCAGGCCGGCGGGCGCACCTGGGACGACGCCACCGCGCGGATCTTCACGCAGGCGGCCGGGCGCTATGGCACGGGCGTGGACGAGCTGGTGGACGAGGGGCAGTGGGAGGAGGCGGGCGACCTGGCCGAGACCTACGCGCGACGCAATGCCTTCGCCTACGGCGGCGGGCGCGGCGGCCGCGAGGCGGGGGCGTCACTGCGCCACATGCTGGGGACCGTGGAGCACGTCTTCCAGGCGATCGACAGTGTCGAGTACGGCCTGACAGACATGCAGCACTACTACGGGCACAGCGGGGCGATCAAGCTGGCGGCGGAGCGCGCGGGCGCTGCCGAGGTCCCTCTGACCTACGCGGAGACCTACACCGGCGATGTGCGGGTGAGCAGCGCGGCGGAGCTCCTACGTGCCGAGGCGCGCACGAAACTGCTCAACCCGCGCTGGTACGAGGGGATGCTCGCCCACGGCTACGCCGGCGCGGCCGAGGTGGGCAACCGCTTCACCTATCTGGTGGGCTGGAGCGCCACCACCGGCGCGGTGGACGGCTGGGTGTACGACCAGATGGCGGCGACGTTTGTGCTGGACGAGGCGATGCGCGAGCGGATCGAGCGCGCTAACCCGCGAGCGGCGCGCAACGCGGCTGCCCGGCTGCTCGAGGCGCATGGGCGCGGGCTGTGGCAGGCTGACGACGATACCATTGAGCGGCTTCAGGGCATCTACGCCGACCTCGAAGACCGGCTGGAGGGGGCGGCGCTGCGCGAGCACTGATCGTGATCGGCGCAGCGCTCGTTGCCGTAGAGGCGCCGCAAGCTCCCCCGCTGACCGCTGCGGCGCATGGCGGGCGCTACAGCGGGTCCACCTGCTCGCGCGCCGCCGCGTCGATGATGCGCAGCATCTCGTCGCGCGTCACCGGCTGGTCGCGTTCCCGGTGCCAGCTGAAGAACCAGCGCACGTTGTTACGGAAGGCCGTGAGCGCCTCGTCCCTGGTGAGCGGCGGCACCTTCTGGCGCAGCAAGCCCAGGATCTGCTCGCGGTCGTCGGGTGGCACCTCGGGCGTGCTGGCGAGGATGCGCTCGGCGCGCAGAAAGAAGATCTCGCGCTCGAGGGCGGGGAACTCATCGTCGATCTGGCGGATGTTCCCGAGGTAGCACACCGTCCGCTGGCGTGGAGCGTCGCGCTCATCGCGGAAGCTCTCCACCAGGTAGGCGTCATGGAAGGTCACATTGGCGGTGGCGACGTTCTTGTGCTTGCGGACGATCCAGCGGATGTACATGGCTGTCCCGGCGGTGCTGCTCGGCGCGCTGGAAGGCGCTGCGCCCTCTGCTCCCGCCGAGCTGTTCTGTCGCGTGAGGCGCCCTAGTATAACGGATCTGCATCGAGGGGCTGGCGTGGCCGGTTGACGCCCGCGCCCCAGATATCCTCCAGCCCCTCCGCGGCCTCCTCGGGTCTCCACAGCTCGGCCACATCCCGGGCGCGGAGCAGCTGGCCCACCGTGGTGTGGATGAATGTGACCCGGCGTAGCCGGCGCGCGGGGACCGGCAGCGGCAGCGGCTCCAGCGGCCCGAGGGCGAAACGGTAGTAGCGCTCGGCGTCACGCGGGTGGCCTGCCTCCTCGGGCAGCAGCTCGCGACGCGTGGCGAGTGAGACGCGCAGGACCCGCGCGAGGAGGCGCACCGCCCATCTCTCCGGGCCGAACGCCGCCGTCTGGTAGAAGGCAAGGAACTCGGCGGCCACGGCGCGCGGCGCGCGGCGCACCGGCACGCGGTACCATCCCTCCACGCGCGCGAGCTCCAGGTCGCGCGGGCGTGTCATGACGCACACCAGGGCGCGGGCCGATCGGTCAATCTCGTCCATCACCGGTTCTCCCCTAGCTCCCTCAGCGTTTGAGCTCTCTCCCCTCGGCGTCTCAGTGCTCCACCCTATCCGCCAGCTCCGGCGCGAACCGGCGCAGATCCTCGCGCAGACGCAGCAGCGCCAGGTCGGCCGCCTTGGCCTCGAGCATCACGTCGAACGGCGGCAGGCCGCGCGCGGCGGCGAGCAGCTCCGCGAACTCAAACGGGTTGATGTAGTCCGCGTGCTGTCCGTGGCGCGGCGCGATGATCTGGTGCGGCGCGCCGGAGCGAGCGGGCTGAAGGTGAGCCTCGGTGCGCTGGGTACTGGCGTGGATCTTGGGCTGTATCCAGGGCGGCCAGGTGGCGAGCGCGAGCCCAAGGGCCTCGGCCAGGGGCACCTGCTCGGGGTTGTTGAGCTGAAGGTGCAGCGTGTCGAGCACGAGCGGCACACCGGTGACCTGATGCAGCCGCAGCAGGTCTGCCAGGGGGAAGGAGCCGCCGTCGAGCTCCACCGCGAGGCGCTCGCGGGCGCGATGCGGCAGCCGCTCCAGCCGCCCCGCGAAGCGTTCCAGCGCCGCCGCCCGGTCGCCGTGCGCCCCGCCGATGTGCAGCACCAGCGTGCCCTCCGGCCCCGCACCGAGCGCGTCGAGCAGCGCGGCCTGCGTCGCGATCTCGGCAGCGGCGCGGGCAGCGATAGCCTCGTCCGCGGCGGCCAGCGCCACGTGCATGCCGAGGTGCATCGTGAGCCGGGTGCCGCTGCGCCGCGCCAGCCCGCCCACCTCGTCCAGGAGCTCGGCGCACTCGGCGATCTGACGCTCGGGAGCAGCGCCCGCGCGCCCAGGGTGGGGTGCCAGATCATCCGGTAGGCGGTAGAAGCGGATGGCGCGCTCAGCCAGGTAGTGCAGCACGTCACGCAGCAGGAGCAGGCTGATGCTCAGGTGCGGCCGCGCGCCCTCCAGCCCTTCCCCCCGCCGCCCATCGCGCACGCGCATCCCGCCGCGCCCCAGGATCTTCACTGCCACGCCGAGCCGGATCACGTACGCCTCGCGCCACACGCCACCGATACTTCTCGAGTGTAGCACACGAACATATGTTCGTCAACTGAACGCTGGGCAATTTTACAGAGAGGATCTGGGATTTCCACAAAAAAGGCCCCCGCTCCTGCCGAGAGAGCGGGGGCTTCTTGTGAGACGTGAGCGCTTGCTCAAGGCTCAAGACTCAGCACTCAGCACTCAGCACTCACCCGCCAGCGCGTGAGCCAGCGCCAGCGGCTCGGCGTCGCTCCGGTTGCACAGCACCACCACCGACAGCCGCCGGTCGAGGTAGCGCAAGATCGCGGTGCGGAAGCCGACCGTCTCGCCGGTGTGGTACACGAGCCGCAGCCCCTCGCGCGCGGCCACGTACCAGCCGAAGCCGTACCCGCCGCTGCCGTCCGGCAGATCTACGGCGGGGGCAAACGCTGCCTCGAGCGTCCGCGCGCTCACCAGCTGCTCCTCGGCCAGGGCACGGTCCCACAGCGCCAGGTCCTCCACCGAGGAGTAAACCCCGCCATCCCCCAGAGTCGAGCTGGTGATGCTCTGGTCCGTCCGCACGAACCCATGGCCGCGCCGGCTGTAGCCATAGGCGCGCCGTGGCACCGTCGAGATGCCGGCCTCGTAGGCGACCGTGCCGGCCATGCCCAGCGGGGCGAAGATCCGGTCGTGCAGGAACGCCGCGAAGGGCCGGTCGGCTACGCGCTCGACGACCAGCGCCAGCAGGCAGTAGCCGGTGTTGCTGTAGTGGTAGGCGGTGCCGGGTGGCGAGTAGAGCCGCCGCTCCCCGAGCATGAGCTCGAGCACGTCCTGGTCGCGCAGCGGCGTGGTGGTCTCCGGCGGGATGATCTCCTCGTAGTCCACCAGGCCGGAGGTGTGCGTCAGCAGGTGCCTCAGGCTTATGCGCTCCCAGGCGGCCGGCGCGCCGGGGAAGAAGCGCGCGATCGGGTCGCCGTACCCCAGCCGGCTACCCTCGGCCAGCAGCATGACGGCCATCGCGGTGAACTGCTTCGTGACCGACGCCAGGCGGTAGTTCGTGGTCGTGGTGCAGGACACGCCGGCCTCAAGATCCGCCGCGCCGTAGGCCGCCCTGTGAACAACCTGTCCGTCAGCGATCACGATCGTGCTTGCGCCAGGGAAGTCGGATCGATCGAAGGGCGCGAAGAGCGCGCTGGCTGATGCGCTGAAGTCGTCGGGCATCAGTGACCTCCTCATTATGTCGATCTAGGGCGTCCTGCAGCGCTGGGTCCTGCGTGCCCGCATCCAGCACAGGCGGCTCTACTGCCCGATCTTCAGCTCGCACTTCTTGGTCCTTCGCCCCCAGTCCTTCATCCTTCGCCCGTTCGTCCTCGGTCTCCACCGGGGGCGGGGGGGGCGGGGGCGGCAGGCTCAGCGCCACCACCGCCTCGCGCACCTGCTCGGCGGCGTGTCGCCAGGTAGAGATGCTCTCGGGGTCGGCTGTGAGGAACAGCGGCGGCCCAAACGTCACCTTCACGCTGCCGGGGACCGGCAGTGGACGGCCCTTCGGCATCATATCCGCGGTGCCCTCGAGGTACGCCGGAATTACCGGCACCTCGGGGAAGGTAGCGATCAGCCGGCCCACGCCGCTCCGGAAGCGCCCGATCTTCCCCGTCGTGCTGCGCGTCCCCTCGGGGAACAGGAGCACGCCGTACCCCTCGCGTAGCGCCCGGATCACGTGGCGCAGCGGGTCGCGCCCGCTCTGCCCGTCGCGGTCCACCGGGATGCCGTTGAACAGCGTGCGGACCATCGTCTGCCGCAGGCCGCCGGTGAAGAAGTAGTCCTGCGCGGCGGCGGCGAGCAGGCGGCGGCGCAGCCGGCGCGGCACCGCCGCGTAGAGCACCCCCGTATCGACGTGGCTGGCGTGGTTGGCCACCAGGAGCCAGGCACCCTCCTGCGGCAGGTGCTCGACACCGCGCACCTGCGGGCGGCTGTAGAGCCACACGTACGCCTGGAACAGGTCTGATATCAGAGCCTTCCCAGACTGGTGGCTTGTGTAGAGGCCTCTCGGCATCGGTGTTGCTTTCCGTCAAGAGGTCGTGTATACGCTCGCGCTATTGTACGACGCTTCGTCACACGCGCTGTCGGCGCCCGGGGTAACCAGTGTACCCGATCCGCGCACCCCTGCCGCGGGCCGCGGTACAATGGCCACGTCCTCCGCCAGCACAGAAAGGGCAGCGCAATGGAGTACCGTCTCTTCGGCCGGACCGGCGTGCGCGTCTCGCCGCTCTGCATCGGCTGCATGAACTTCGGCGACACCACCGAAGAGGCCGAGGCGTTCCGCATCGTAGACCGGGCGCTCGACGCGGGCGTCAATATCTTCGACACGGCCAACAGCTATAACCGCGGCGAGAGCGAGCGTATCCTCGGCCGCGCCCTCGCACGCGACGGCAAGCGCGATCGGGTCTTCCTGGCCACCAAGGCCTTCAACGCCGTCGGCACGGGCCCGAACGACCGCGGCACCTCGCGCCTGCACCTGATGCGCGCCTGCGATGACTCGCTGCGCCGCCTGGGCGTGGACCACATCGACCTGTACCAGATGCACCGGCCGGACCCGGACACGCCGGTGGAGGAGACGCTGGCGGCGCTCACCGACCTGGTGCGCCAGGGCAAGGTGCGCTACGTCGGCTGCTCGACCCACCCGGCCTGGAAGGTGATGGAGGCGCTGCTGACGAGCGAGCTGAAAGGCTTCGTGCGCTACGTGAGCGAGCAGCCGCCCTACAACCTGCTCGACCGCCGCATCGAGAACGAGCTTGTGCCGCTCTGCCGGCAGTACGGCCTGGCGATCATCCCGTGGGCGCCGATGGCCCAGGGGGTGCTGGCGGGCCGCTACGATGACGCCTCGGCGCCGCCGGCGGACTCGCGCGCCGCGCGCCTCGGCGGGATCTACGGCCAGCGCGTCACGCAGCGCGGCGTCGAGGTGGGGCGGCGCTTCGGGGCCCTGGCGCGCGAGGCAGGCATCCCGGCCGACCAGCTGGCGCTGCTGTGGGTCAAGGACCAGCCCGGCGTAACAGCGCCAATCTACGGCCCGCGCACCCTCGAGCAGCTCGAGAAGGTGCTGCCGGTGCTCGAGCTCCAGCTCCCCGAGGCGGTGCGCGCGGCCTGCGACGAGCTCGTGCCGCCGGGCACCGCGGTGACGAACTTCCACAACTCGGCGGCCTGGATGAAGACGCGGGTGGAGTAGCGCGGGCGCGCTAGGCGATCTTCTCGCAGAAGAAGCGCTGCTCGGGGACGAAGGGGTAGATCACCCCCTGGATCCTCCCCTGCACGTCGCGGGCGAACTCGAGCCACAGCGGGCGCCCCGCGATCGCGAAGCGGTCCGCGCCCTGCTCTGCCAAAGGATCTGGCGCCAGCCGGCGAGCGCGGCAGCGACCACCTCTGTGGCAGCATATCCGACCGGTGCTTTAGGCGCCCGGTGCGCCGAAGCCGCGCGCCGCGTCGTCCAGCACCAGCACCCAGTCCGGCCCATCCGCTGGGGGCGCGAAGGTGTGCGTGCCGCTCGCCGGGAGCTCGCCGGCCGGCGACGCCTCGCCGGTGCGCGGGTCGTACCACCAGGCACGCGCCGTCGTGCCGCTCACGGCGTCCAGCCGCACCGTCACCGGCTCCGAGACCGGCAGGTAGACCATGGCATAGCTCCCCTCGCCGTCGCGCGTGGCCCGGATGTGGCGCCCGCCCTCGCCCGCCTCCTGCGCCAGCACCGACTGGTCCGGCACGCGGGTGAGGTACGGCCGCGACTCCATCAGCCTGCGCAGATGCTGCATCTGGCGTGCGCCGGGGCGGTTGATCGCCTCGGTCCAGTGGCGGTCGGCGTGGTTGATCGCCTCGTAGTGCGGCCCGTAGAACTGCCAGACCGCGTGGTGGCCGTAGGTCACGCCGCAGCCGCCGGCGAACACCGAGCGGTAGCACTGCTTGCGTACGTCGTGGTCGCGGTAGTAGCCGAGCGCCGGGTCCCAGGTGGGCCAGGGGTTCACCGGGTGGTCCTCATAGTTCGGCTCGCCGTCCAGCGTCGGCTTCACCGGCGTGCGGGCGTAGTCGGCGGCGATCTTCTCCCACACCGGCGTGTCGTGGCCGCTGCCGTGCCCCGACTGCATCATGTTGATGTCGAGCCACGGCTCGTCGTGCAGCCAGGCCGAGGAGCTGACCCCGCCGTTGGGGTGGTAGGTCTTGACCGGCGAGAAGCCGCAGCCCGCGTCGATCCCGGCGGCCATCGCGCGCCAGAGCGGCCGCACGTCGAACGAGTCATTGCGCACCGGGCGGTCGCCGCCGAGCACCCAGATGATGTTGGTGCGGTCGCGGTAGCGCTCCCCGAGCCAGCGGCCGTAGACGCGGGCGTTTTCCTCGGTGAACACGATCGGCCCTATGCCCCACAGCGGCACGACCTTATCGCCCCAGGTCGGCAGCAGGCCGACGTAGAGCCCTCTGTCGGCGGCCATATCGATCGCCTCGTCTACCAGCTGCCAGTACAGCTCATTCGGGCGGGTCAGATCATCCTCGATCAGCGGCGTGTGGCCGTAGGCGTTGGGCGTGTGCAGACCGTCGAACTCGGCCAGCGCCACCGCCTGGATCACGCTGAAGCCGTTGTCACGCCGGTTATCCAGAAGGTGCGCGATCTCCTCGCGGGTCAGGCGGTGGAATAGCTCCCAGGCAGTGTCGCCGAGCCAGAAGAACGGCGCGCCGTCCTCGGTCACGAGGAAGCGCCGGTTGTCGCTGACGCGGACGCGGGGCAAGGGTGCGGCTGCATTGCTCATGAGGTGCCAAGCTCCTTTGCTCGTAGGGTGGGGCGCGACAATTGTACCGCGCCCGCCGCGTGTGGTGGCGGGCGCACCGCCCGGCCGGGAGAAGGGTGCTTCTGACCGGGATCGAGGTCGATGCTACGGTGGCTCCAGGAGGCCGACCTCGAGGCGGCGCTCGCGGCCGGCGGGACCGTCACCTTCGACTGCGGCGCGCGAGTGGGTTTCTGGAACAGCTTCACCGCGTGGCTACGCCCGTAGCGGGCACTGCGGCGCGCGGGCCTTCGAGGCTGGTGCGCGGCCCTTCGCCCCCGACGAGACAGTCTGCCTGCCGCTCAGCAGACGTAGGGACACGCCGCAGGCCCAGGCCGGCCACGTGAACACCGTGCGGCCGCCAGGCCATCATATTCCCGGACTTTCCGCTGGCGCGAAGAGACGTCGGCTGGGGCTCAAGCGCGTTCCCGTCTCAGCGCTATGCCGTGCCAGAGACACGCCGACGCCCCTCATCCTCCTGACCCCCTTCTCCCTCAAGCGGAGAAGGGGGCCACCCTCAAACCTCACGACTCACGCCTCGAGCCTCACCAGTCGTGCACGCTTCCGTCGGCGCGGCGCACGGTGGGCAGGTACGCGCGCTGGTACGGGTACTTCGCCGCCTCTGCCTCGTCCACGTCCGTGCCCAGGCCCGGCGCGTCCGTGACCCACAGCGAGCCGTCGCGGTACTCGGGGCCGCCGCTGATCACCGAGCGCACCTGCTCGGAGAAGAAAACCATCTCCTGCACGCCGAAGTTCGGTATGCTGATGTCGATGTGGACATTGGCGGCGTGCGTGATCGGCGCGATGTCCCCCGGGCCGTGCCAGGCCGTCTGGATGTTGAAGGTCTCAGCCAGCGTAGCGATCTTACGCGCCTCAGTGATCCCGCCGATGTGGCCGATGTCGCAGCGGATGAAGTCGATCAGCTGCTCGGTGAGCAGCGGCAGCGCCTCCCAGCGCGTGTGAAACAGCTCGCCCATGGCGATCGGCGTGGTGGTGTGCTGGCGGATCAGGCGGAAGCTCTCGCGGTGCTCGGGGCGCAGCGGGTCCTCGAGGAAGAACAGGTGGAACGGCTCGAGCTCCCTGGCGAGGCGCGCGGCCTGGATGGGGTTCAGGCGCTCGTGGACGTCGTGCAGCAGCTCGATCTCCTCGCCCACGGCGGAGCGCAGGTGGTCGAACAGGCGCGGGATGGTGCGGAGGTACGAGGAGGGCTCCCAGCGCTCTGTCTCGGGCAGCGGCCCGCCGTCGGTGGCCTCGAGCGCCACACTCGGGTCAGCGGCGGTCCAGGTGGCCTGCGCCGCCTCCTTGGCCCCGCCCACGCCGTACGTGCCGACGTTGCCCGGGATGGCGACCTGCGCGCGGATGACGCGGAAGCCGCGCTCCATCGCCGCCCGCACCTGCTCCTCGACCTGCTGGAAGTCGCGGCCGCCGCAGTGTGTGTAGACCGTGGCGCCCTCACGGGTCTTGCCGCCGAGCAGCGAGTAGACCGGCAGCCCGGCGCGCTTGCCCTTGATATCCCACAGCGCCAGGTCCACGCCCGCGAGCGCCGTCATGAGCACCGGGCCGCCGCGCCAGTAGGTGCCGCGGAACAGGTACTGCCAGATATCCTCGATGCGGTCGGGGTCGCGGCCGAGCAGCAGCGGCGCGATGTGCTGCTCGAGCGCGGCGGCCACGGCCAGCTCGCGGCCGTTCAGCGTGGCGTCACCCCAGCCGTACAGCCCCTCGTCGGTCTCGATCTTGACCAGCACGTAGTTGCGGCCGGGGCACGTGACCACGACCTTGACCTTGGTGATACGCATTGCTCCCTCGCAAAGTCCTCGTCGGCGAGCCGCGCCCGGCGTCCGGGCGCGCACGCGCTGATAGTAGCACAGGTGGCGGGCCGCGCTGCGGCAGTGCTGTTGTACAATACCTACGCGACGACGGAGAGGCCACGGAGGTGCACGATGCTGCGTAGGGTCGGCCGGGTGGCTGGGTTCACGCTGGCGAACATGGTCGTGATGGTTGTGCTGCACGGCAACAGCCGGCAGTGGTGGCCGAAGATCCCGTACCTGAGCCTCCGCGACGAGAGCGTAGCTGAGCACTGCCGCCTGCTGTTCAACACCCTGGCGGTGGTGACGCTCGGCCAGGCACTCCTTGGCCGGCTCCCGCGCGAGCGCGTGGCCCCGCGCGCCGCGCTGCTCGTGGCGCTGCCGCTGGCCCTGCCGGCGCTGATCGCCCTCGGGAGACACGGCCTGCGCCTGCGCCCGCCGGCCCTGGAGCGCTACTACCTCAGCCTCGTGCCGCTGCTGCCGCTGCTCGGCGGCGCCTGGGAGGAGATCGTGGCGCCGAACGCTGAACGCTGAACGCTGAACGCTGAACGCTGAAGTCAAAAGGCGGGGTATGATCGAGGCAGCACAGCTTTGATCCAACCCCGGCACTCAAGACTCAAGCCTCAAGACTCAAGCCTCAGAACTCAGCACTCAGCACTCAAGCCTCAGAACTGAGCACTCAGCACTCAGCACTCAGCACTCAAGACGCGCCGCTGTGCTACCATACGGCCATGCGAACGCTGCTGCTGCTCGCGCTGCTGCTCACGCAGGCCGCGCCGCCCGAGCCCGCCGGCTATGGCTACCCGATCGCCCTGCCCGGCCGCTCCCCCGCCGACGGCTTCGTGATCCGACACGGCTACGCGGCCGAGAACACCTGGTACAACCCGGGCCACTGGCACGCCGGCGAGGACTGGTACGCGCTGGAGGGGGACACCGGCGGAGCGCTGGTGCTGGCCGCGGCCGCCGGGGAGGTGCGCTACGTCGGCGCGAACTACCCGGGCCGCGTGGTGATCGTGCGGGGCGACGACGGACTCTACGCGATGTACGGCCACCTCGACCCGCGTGTGGCGGTGCGCGTGGGCCAGCGGGTGACCCGCGGCGACCTGCTCGGCACGGTGCTGGCGCAGCGCAACGCCCGCGCGCCAAGCCACCTGCACTTCGAGATACGCACCTTCTACACCGCCCGCGCCGTCAACGGCCCCGCGCCACGCTACCGCTTCCGCTGCGGCCCGCGCTGCCCGCCCGGCCCTGGCTACTGGCCCCTGGCCGCCCCAGAGCACCCGGCGGAGCTCGGCTGGCGCAACCCGAGCCACGTGATCGCCCGCCGCTCCTCGCCCGACACGGCGGTCGTCGCGACGCAGCCCGCCTCTTCAACGCTGACGCTGTGGGATGCGCCGCCGATCGGTGGGGTGCGGGCGCGTGAGGTGATGACGCTCGCGCTGCGGCCGGGGGCGCGATTCCGGCTGCTGGAGGTTCGCGCCGGCCCCGAGGACGAGCGCGCGGGGAGCGCCGCGGCGTACGTGCTCTGGTACCGGCTGCGGCTCCCCGGCGGCGGGGAGGGCTGGGCGCAGGCCGCGGTCCCCAGCACTCTCGAGACCGGCGCCGACGCCAGGCCCTCCAGCGTGCGCTTCAACCTGCTGCCGGAGGACGCCGAACGCCGAACGCTGAACGCCGAACGCTGAACGCCGAACGCTGAACGCCGAACGCCGAAC
>JBDLTZ010000304.1:0-2825 GCA_039805565.1 Chloroflexota bacterium
ATGCAATAGTGTGTTGCAACGGGAAGGATAGATGTGAGCTGAAAGCCTCGTTTCTGAGCACACCGTCTCAAGCTATGCCGCTCTCGGTATCATAGGAATAGGGCATCACAAAGCCATGAAACTTCTATCCGCATTCGTTTATTAGCATTCCTCGCTCCGTTTCTACCGGGAGCCCATATCTAGCGGCGTTGGAGCTGGCACACCGGGAGGCGCAGCACGCCAGCGAGCAGCTCATTGAGGCACAGCGGGACGCCCTGGCCGAGCGGGACGCCGAGATTGAGCGCCTGCGGGCTGAGGTGGAGCGGCTGCGACGGACGAAGCGCCCGTGGCTGACAATCAACATCGGTGGCGGTGGCGACACTCAGTAACCTACACACCACTACTACACACCGTCTTTTGATATATCCTCTCACCTCTTGACGACCGAAAACGGATGTGCTATGGTGAATGTGCCATATTTAGCTAGACGTATGCGACTCTCCCTCGCCATACACGGGTGCTGCTCACTCCATGGCAGCACGGGCTTGGAGCGCCTGAACTCCAACAGGCCCTAGCAACACCTTCAGCGTGCATATCGTGCCCGCTGGCAGGGCTGTGGGGTGTTGTCTAGTCTCTGCCAGCGGGCTAAATATGGACCATGAAAATCGAAATAGATGGGAACGGCCTGCGGGTCGTGGTTGTATGGACGTCGGTACGGTCGCTGCTGAAGGCCCTGGTTCCGGTCATCACAGGAATCCTCGCCTTCCTCTCAGCACCTCAGCTCACTCGCCTGATTGAGCTGCTCGGCGTCAAATAGCTCCTAAAACAAAGCCCCCGAAGGAAACCGCACTTGGTTCCTTCGGGGGCTTTGTTAAATCTTACATTCCGGCAATAATGTTAATTTGAAGGGCACTTTTGGGGTATTTTTCGGCCCCCGTGTAAAGAATAACGGCCCACAACAGACGGCAAGACCGAAATCTTGTCGCCTCTTGTGGGCCGCGATGAGTCGGCACTGAACACTTTACAGCCTCAGACGCGCAGCAGTTTGCTGTGAACGTACCACTGCCCGCCGCGCAATTTGCACCAGCGCGACGTGCCGAAGACATGCTCGCCGTTATCCACCGTAACCTCCACTCGCACGGCCTCGCCCCGCTGGAGCTGCCTCACCACGGAGTAGGACGTGCCGGGGCCGGAGCGGACATTCGCCACCGAGGGCACCACATAGTGCAGATCGCGTGGCGGGGCGGACGAGCCGCAGATCGCAATGCGGTAGCCCTGCATATCGAAGCCGCGCGGGTCGTTTTTCCTGCCGGGGCTGACGTCGTAGTGGGCCACGACGTTCTCGGGAGCGATACCGTAGCGCCTCACGAGCGCCGCTCCGAGCCAGAGTGCAGATCGCCACTGCTCTGCCGGGTAAGGGTCAACCCCGTCGTTGCGGTTGACCAGCTCAATGCCGATGCTGCGGGCATTCACGCCCGCCCGGCCATGCCAGAATGACACCCCGGCGTGCCACGCAACCAGCTCTTCTGGCACGCAGCGGTAGATCGTGCCGTCCTTGTCAATAAGGTAGTGCGCTGAGACGCGGCTGGCCTTGTTCCTGAACCACGCAATCGTGCTTCTGGCGGTGTCCGCCTCCTCACCGACCACGCTATGCCGGACGGGCTGTCCAGCCTCAACCTCACCCGCCTCCTGCGCGCCCAGGGCGACACCATCCCGATTGTCGTCTACACCTCCGATGATGCGCTGGAGCCGCTCGCGCGGGCGGCGGGGGTGACGGCGTTTCTGGTCAAGGGCGCGTCGCTTGGCGAGCTGCGCGTGCTCCTGACGACGTGGCTTGGCACCTTACCCCATGCGACAGTGCCTCGCGCTGACATACACGACGGCCGAGACGCCAACGATTGATCACTCCGCGACTAGCATCGCCGTGCGGGTATACTAGGAAAGCCTGGCGCGGCCTGAGGCAGCCTAACACGGCTCAAGCTGCACCAGCGCGCGCTTTCCCCGGGTCACGCCTCACGCGTGACCTCGACCTCGTAGTCCGGGAACACGTGGTAGCCGCAGTGCTCGGTGAAAACGCAAATCTGGCGGCGCGCTGGGCCTGCGAGGTGGAAGGCGTAGCGGAACCGGCACATCGAGCCGTCCGGAAAGCGGAGGACGAGCGCCCCCCGCGCCGGGAAGTCGCCGGCACGCAGCCCCTCGGTTCGAATGGCATCCGCCGGGCGGCCGAGGTGCGCGCTAAGCTCGTCGGCCCAGGTGGAGCGGATCAGGGCCATTACCGGGTCATCCAGCATCGGTTCCTCCTTTTGCGGTGCCCCAGCACCCCTGACGCACACGCCGGCTAGCATCGAGCGCGATGGAGCGATGCTACTCGGTGCCATCAATCCATCGCATGCCACTACCTCTGAGCATAGCACGGGCGTTCGACGCAGGTCAACGGAGGTGCTACTCGGTGGCACCCCCAGCGTACTCATGCGCGCGACCGGAACAGGGGTTGAGGCTCCGTGCCTGACAGGCGCGCTGCTGGCGAAATAGCCTCCGTCTCGCTACTGCTTGACTCCCCTCACCAACCTGCGGGCGTGGTATCGTCTCACTGGTAGGCGGCAGCACCGTGCGGTGCGCGCCGCAGAGGAGAACAATGATGCTTGCCCTGATTGCGCTCTGGTACGCCGTCATTAGCGTCTTCACCGCCTGGGCCTTCGCCTTCGACAAGGAGCAGGCGCGTCAGCGCGGCCGGCGCGTCCCCGAGAGCACCCTGCACTTGCTAACCCTCGCGGGCGGCGCGGCCGGCGCCCTGATCGCGATGGAGGTCTACCGCCACAAGATCAGGCATCTGTCGTTCTGGGTCA
>JBDLTZ010000305.1:0-24515 GCA_039805565.1 Chloroflexota bacterium
GTTTCGAGATCGCCTGCGGGCTCCACAACCTCCGCTGCAACTATCGTCTCACCCACCTTGCCTAACCCCAATGAAACCGTAGGGACCATCCGTTCACAACCCTTATTTCCGTTCAAGCCTATTAGATCCTGGACAACGTCAAGCGGCCATGTACCTTTCAAAGTTTGCTGCGGCTTGCGCAACTGGCCTCTTTGATGCCGCCCTAAATTACTTGTGGAATGAAACGATTCGAAATCTCAGGCGAAAAGTGGTACAGTTTGACTTAGAATACTTCTACGATAGTGTAGTTACTGACCCTGCTCGCAGGGCACGACTGCGTGATGAGAACGACCTGGACAAGTTGGAAGATTGGGAACTTGTAAAAGGGTGCTTAACAACTGGAATTATCACTCAGATTGGGTACAGGCACCTTGACTATATTCGTGATATGCGCAACCACGCGAGTGCAGCGCATCCAAATCAAAACGACCTCACAGGACTACAGATTGTCTCTTGGCTGGAGACATGTATTATCGAGGTGTTGGCAAAGGAGCCTGAGGGACCGGCGATCGAGGTGCGTCGGCTCATTCGCAGCCTTCGGCAGGAAACGCTAACAGCGAATGATATTCCACCAATCGGTGCGGCAATATCACGTCTACCCGACGATCTGTCACGTTCTTTACTGCGGACGATATTCGGCATGTATTCTGACGTCGGCTTAAGTGCCGACATTCGAAATAACATCAGGCTTATTGCCTCGGAAGTCTGGAATGCTTGCTCCAATGAAGCGCGATACGAGGCTGGTTTGAAACACGCCTCGCTTATGGCTAACGCAGAAGTTGCGAGAGCCCGTCTTGCTCGACAGTTCTTGGAACTTGTAAGTGGACTGCCCTACCTACCACCGGACGCTCTGGCTTTGGAGGTGTCGAATGCTCTGGATGCTCTCTTCACAGCCCACGGTGGGTGGAACAACTTTGCGAATGAAGCGTCACACGCACGAACTCTGAACAGCCTCATACCACCCAGCGGTGAGGTAGCCAACAACATTGTTCACAAATTCGTCAAGGTCCTCACAATGTGCCGTATAGGGAATGGCTACGGCGTTTCTTGGGCTGGCCAAGGGGTGTACGATACACTTATCAGCCGCTGGCAGGACAAGCACATTGCCATATTTGTCCGTTTGACCTCAGATAATGAGGTTGCCTCGCGGCTGCATCTCGGTCAATGTGCGCGTAACTACCAACAACTTGCCGCGAGCCTAGATCCGCAAGCAACAAACGCACAACTAAAGGCGGTACTCGAGTTTATCAAGGATTTTCCTACTGCAAAGGCAGGATTAATTGCACAAGATGCTCGCTTCAAGGTTCTGATTGGGGCATTAAGGGTTCGCTGAGCATCCTTAGATTCTTGCCACCAGTGCCTGTTCAGTCGACGCCTCTTCGATTAAGCAGGCACTGGGGCAGTGTGATATACTTGGCCGAGCATGAGGCTCTTGTGACTGCATTGTTAAGACAATAATACTCGTACTCGCCTACCCACGCGCCGGTGTGCGCGTCTCCCCGTTCGAGGCGCTGACGCAGCTGGACGTGGTGTCAATGATAGACATCACCATGCCGCCAAGACGCCCTTCCCCTCAACCTCCGACGACCCAAAAGAGCGAGGCCCTTACGCGCAAAGCGCTGATCGACCCGGCGCTGAAAGCCGCCGGGTGGAATGTCGACGACCCTGCTCAGGTCGGGCTAGAGATCCCGGTTGATGGCTCAAATGCCGCCGCTGTTCAGGCGGTTCTGGCGCGCCTTCGACACGTTAAAGATGCCGCGCAACTGTATCACACGCCGCTGCCGCCCGGCATCAGCGACTACGCGCTCTACCAGCCGAACGGTGAGATTATCGCCGTGGTTGAGGCGAAGAAGACCAGTGTGGACCCGCGGCTCGCCCAGGCGCAGGCCGAGTTCTACGTTGGCGAGATTGCCAAACACCAGAGCTTTGCCCCGTTCGCCTTCATGACTAATGGCGAGGAGATTTACTTCCTCGACGTCGGCGCCGCGAACAAGCGCCCTGTCCCCGGCTTCTTCACGCCGGAGGATCTTGAGCGCCTGCTGTTCCTCCGTCGAAACCACCAACCCCTCGCGAGCCAGCCGATTGCCACGAGCATCGTCGATCGCCCCTACCAGCACGAGGCGATCCGGCGTGTGGCCGAGACTTTCGACCAGGGCAAGCGTAAGGCCCTGCTGGTGATGGCGACCGGCACCGGCAAGACGCGCACGGCAATGGGGCTGATTGACCTATTCATGCGGACAAACCAGGCCCGCCGTATTCTGTTTGTCGCCGACCGAGATGAATTGGTGAAGCAGGCAATCGACGATGGCTTCAAGATCCATCTGCCGAGTGAGCCCTGCACGCGCATTTTCTCCGACAAGCTCGATACCGCCCAGAGCCAGCGGCTCTACGCTGCCACCCTCCAGACGATGAGCATTGTCTTCTCGTCGTTCTCGCCGGGCTTCTTTGACCTGATCATCTTCGATGAGGTGCACCGGTCGATCTTCAACAAGTGGAACGAGGTGCTGCAGTACTTTGACGCCCGCATGATCGGCCTGACCGCGACCCCGGCGGAGTTTGTTGAGCGCAACACTTTCCTGGCCTTCGGCTGCGACGATGGCGTCCCGACGTTTCTCTACTCCTACAAGCAGGCCGTAACCGACGGCTATCTGGTCGACTACGACCTTTACCGCGCCAAGACAAAATTCCAGCGCAAGGGTATCCGTGGCGTCGATCTCTCCGAGGAGGATCGCAACATCCTGATCGAGCAGGGCATTGACCCCGACGAGATCGACTTTACCGGCACGGATCTTGAGCGCGAGGTCAGCAACACCGACACGCTCCGCAAGCAGTGGCACGAGCTTTGGGAGCAGTGCGTCAAGGATGAATCCGGTCAACTCCCCGGCAAGACCATCGTCTTCGCGATGACTCAGGAGCATGCCCTGCGTCTGGAGGCGGCGTTCGAGCAGACTTTTCCGCAGTACCCTGGCATGGTGCGGGTGATCACCTCGAAGTCGAACTTCAAAGGCAGGCTGATCGACGACTTCAAAAAAGAGGACATGCCGCGGATCGCCATCACGGTTGATCTGCTGGAGACCGGCGTGGATATCCCAGAGGTGGTCAACCTCGCCTTTATGAAGCCGGTGCAGTCGCGCATCAAGCTGATGCAGATGCTCGGGCGCGGCACGCGCAGCAACGCGGCCTGCAAGCACCCCGCCTGGCTACCCAACGGCCGCAAGACCGGCTTCTTGGTGCTTGATTTCTGGGAGAACGACTTCGACAAGCCCGCGACCGAGGAACTGAACCAGAGTCTGCCGGTACTTGTCGCCCTGTTCAATACACGCCTGAAACTGCTGGAACTCGACCTCGCCCAGCCAGGCAACGCGCAGCGCACAATCGCGGATCTACGAGCGATGATCGCCCACATACCCATCGACTCGTTCTCGGTGAAGAAGGCCTACCTGGAGGCGCGCGAAGCCTGGACGGACAGTTTCTGGAGCTACCTGACCGCTGCGAAGGTCGATCTGTTGCGCCTCAAGGTCGGGCCGCTGTTGCGCTATGCCCCCGGCATCGATGTGGCCGCGCTGACCTTCACGCACAAGGTCGAGCGCCTCAAGCTCCAGATCGCGACGACGAAGGAGACGGCCGGGACAGCGGCGTCGATTGCCGAGGATGTGAGCCGTCTGCCGGACTTTGTGTTCGACGACCCGGCCTGTGTTACTGCGCGCGATCTCTGCCTGTCGCCAAAGCTCGCCAGCGCCTCCCCTCTCGAGCTGAACCAGGTCATCGACACGCTCGCGCCGCAGATACGCCACCGCCGTGAGCGGCCCGACACTTTCATCACCATCGATCTGCCCGACCTGATGGAGATGCGCGGCTACGTACTGCTCAAGGGCGGCACCGAGCAGGTTTATATTGCCGAGTACCGCAAGCGGGTCGAGCAGCGCATCGTCGAACTGATCGACACCCACCCGACGATCGACGCGCTCGGCAAAGAAGCTTCACTGAGCGACGAGCAACTGATCGCACTTGAGCGAACGCTGCGCCGGGAGCTTGGTGCCGGAGATGTGGAACTAAGTGAGGAGAATATTCGCAAGGCGTACGGCTATAAGGTCGGCAGCCTGCTGGAGTTCCTGCGCCAGGTGCTTGATTTGCCACACGTGCCCGACTACGCCGAGATTGTACGACGTCGCTTCGAGGACTACATTACCGCCCAGCAGTTCAGCAGCAATCAGATCGCCTTCTTGCGAGCGCTACAGAATGCCTTCCTCCAAAAACGCCGGCTGCGCATGCGCGACCTCTATGCGCCCCCGTTGACCGCCTTCGGCGCCGACGCCGCCGAGCGTTGGTTCGACGAGGGCCAACGCTCGGCGATTCTCTCGTTTGTTGACACCCTAACAGTAGTCCCTGGAGAATAGCGTGCTTACTGATACTCAGCTTCGCTCGAAAGTCGATCTGCTTTGGGAGAAGCTCTGGACCGGCGGCCTCTCGAACCCGCTCGACGCGATCGAGCAACTCTCGTACCTGCTGTTTCTCAAGCGCCTCGAAGACGAGGAGAACGCCCGCCAGCGGCTCGCTACAATGGAGGGTGCGTCCTTCACCTCGCCAATTCCGGCCGAGATGCGCTGGAGCTACTGGACGCAGCTCAAGGCTGAGGATGCGCTGAAGCACCTCAAGGAGAAGGTCTTCCCCTGGTTCAAGGAGCTGGGTGAGGCCGAGAGCTCGTTCGCCCGGTACATGGCGACAGCAGAGTTCAAGATCAACAAGCCGAGCCTGCTGATCGAGGCCTGCAAGCTGCTCGATCAGATGCAGATCAGCCAGCAGAACCAGGACGTGCAGGGCGATCTGTACGAGTATCTGCTGAGCCGGCTCAACACGGCAGGCCGCAACGGGCAGTTCCGCACGCCGCGCCATATCATCCGCATGATCGTGCGGATGGTGAAGCCGAAGAAGAGCGACCGCATTGGCGATCTGGCGGCCGGCACAGGCGGCTTCCTGGTAAACGCCTACCAGTACATTCTGGAGCAGCACACCTCGCCCAAAATTTTGGAGTACGACGCCGAGGGCTGGCCGCACCGCCTGGTCGGCGATAAGCTCACAGATGCCGACAACGACTTCCTCCAGAGTAAAGCCCTGCGCGGCTTCGACAATGACTCCGGCATGACCATGCTGCGGATCGGGTCAATGAATCTGATGCTGCATGGCATCCGCTCACCACGCTTCTTCTACACCGACACGCTCTCCAAGGCCTACGAGGAGAAGAACGACTACGACCTCATCTTGATGAACCCGCCCTTCAAGGGTGCGATTGACGCAGGCGACGTGAGCCCGACGCTGCCGGCGGGCCTGAAGAAGACCGAGCTGCTGTTCCTGCACCTGATCCTGCGAGCCCTGGATAGCGGCGGGCGCTGCGCCGTGATTGTGCCAGACGGTGTGCTGTTCGGCTCCAGCAAGGCCCATGTGGAGCTGCGCAAGAAGCTGGTGACACAGCACCGCCTGGACGGCGTGATCTCGATGCCGGGCGGAGTGTTCCGGCCCTATACCGGCGTCTCGACGGCGGTGCTGCTGTTCACCAAGGGCGCGACCACCTCGAAGATCTGGTACTACGACATGGAGCACGACGGCTTCACGCTGGACGACAAACGGCTGCCGAGCGCCGAGAACGACATTCCCGACCTGCTGCGCTGTTGGGAGCAGCGCGGCAGCGCGGCGTTCCAGGTCGAGCGCCAGGAGCGGCTGAGCATGTTGCGGGTCGAGCTTGCGCCACTGAAGGCGCGACGGCTGACGCTGGAGGCCGAGGTCAACCGCCTCCAGTTCGAGGCGGCCATCGCGCCCGAGGAGGACACCGCTGCGGCGAGTGCGCTGGATGTGGCGAAGCGCGCGTTGACGACACTCCAGACCCAGATTGCCCCGCTCCAAAGCGAGATCAATCGACTGACGCGGCAGTTCTGGGTGACGAAGGAGCAGGTGGCCGCTAATAAGTACGATCTCTCAGCCAGCCGCTACCGCCTCATCGAGCGCGACGAGCCCTACCACGAGGCGCCGGGCGTCACGCTGGAGCGGCTGCGGAGGTTGGAAGGGGTGATGGCAAAGGCGATGCTTGAGCTCGAGGAGTTAGTTTCGTGAAAGAGCTTGCGCTTGGTGAGATTTGCGAGATCAACCCCCGACTTCCTCGCGCTCAGAGCAAGAACGTCGAGTGCTCCTTTGTTCCCATGGAGTACGTTGACGAAGTGACCGGAACGGTCAGCAGGACTGATATTCGGCTCGTCAACGAGGTTCAAAAGGGCTATACCTACTTCGCAGAGAACGATGTTCTCTTCGCGAAGATCACGCCGTGCATGGAGAACGGCAAGTGTGCGATCGCCCGCAATCTAGTCAACGGCCTTGGATTTGGCTCTACCGAGTTCCATGTCTTGCGCGCCGGGCCGGAGACCATCCCTGAGTGGGTCTACTATTACCTTCGGCAAGTGAGTACACGATCACGAGCCGAGGAGCGCATGACCGGCTCGGCCGGCCAGAAGCGTGTGCCCAGCTCAGTGCTCGAAGAAGAGCTGTTTATCTCACTCCCGCCTCTCCCCGAGCAGCGTCGCATCGCCGCCCTGCTCGCCAAGGCCGACCGGCTGCGCCGCCTGCGCCGCTATGCGCTGGAGGTCAGCGAGCGCTACTTGCAGGGCGTGTTCGTGGAGATGTTCGGCGACCCAGTCACGAATCCGAAGGGGTGGGATTTTGAGGAACTTGGCGAGTTGATTGAGAGGTTTGAGGCTGGAGTGAATTTTCCACCTATTTCGGAAAAAGAATTATGTTCTCCCTGGCGCGTACTAAAAGTTAGTGCAACAACATGGGGCGAATTTGATCCATATGAAAGCAAGCCAATCAAGCCTAGCACAATATTTGCCGACACACTTATTGTCAGGAGAGGCGATCTGATAATGAGTCGCGCCAATACGACAGATCTAGTAGGTGCAGTTGCATTGGTTGAGCAGGAGCCGCCAAGAGTTCTCCTTCCTGATAAATTGTGGCGCCTCCGCCTCTCTACTCACAGCAAAGTGTTGTCACATTACCTTCTCTGGTTATTGCGACAGCCTTCGATGAGGAATGCGATCGGGGCATTGTCTACTGGAACGAGTAGTTCGATGAAGAACATTTCTATGGACAAAGCAGCCACTCTAAATATACCAGTTGCACCTATGAACTATCAGCAGCAATTCGCTAAAACGGCATGCATACTCGGTAAAGTTTGCACCCAGCAACGCGAGGCGCTGCGGCAGGCGGAGCAGCTGTTCGACGCTCTGCTGCACAAGGCGTTCTGCGGCGAGCTTAGCGGGAACGACGGCGAAGCGGTGGAGGCGCTGGCGTCGGCGTCGACCGGCGGTGCGGGCGAGGCGCGGCAGATGCGGCTGGCGATGGAGTAGCTGTCGCTCCCAAACAATCAGTACAGGTGCGCGATGCCAACACCCCACGAAGTCTTCGATAATCCACTCGCACACTGGGCATTTCTGACGGCTGCGGCGGACACCACCTTCGAGGGGCAGTACTTTGATCGTAAGGAGGCTGGTCGCCTCGCTACTGGCATGCCTACGCTCAGCTCGAAGGAGATGGGCAGTGTGATGGATCTGGTGCGCGAAACGGTTTCGGCCTTCGCTAACGTCAACAAAACCGGCAGCCTGTTAGTCATTGGAATCTCGAAGGCGGGCGAAGTTCGAGGAATCGACCATCTCAGCGACAACCAGCGCAGCCAACTCACAAACATTGGCGCGCACCTGCGCTCACAGGCGGCACAACCGAAGTTCGTAGAATGCCACGACGCGGATGGGACGCCGCGAACCATTTGTCTGTTCCTCGTCCCATACACCGAACAGGCAATCTGCGAGACGCTCGAAAACTCGCCGCGAGCTTGGGAGCGCGTGGGCTCACAGAACCTGATTATGACTCAGCAGCGACGTGATCAGCTACAGCGTGACAAGCGCGTGGTTGACTTCGAGCAAACCTATTGTGGCCCCTTTGAGCCGGACGATGTTGACGTCGGGGTGCTCACCGAGTTTCGGCAGCTGCGGCTAGCGAACGAGGGTGGGGAGCTGCCCGACGAGCGGCTGCTGCGTCAGGCTGGCGCGATTATGCGGGACGGGCAAGCTGGCGGCATGCTCTTCACAAAAGCTGGTGTCCTGTTCTTCGTGGCAAACCCTCAACGTCTGCTTCCCAAAGCCTACATCAGGCTACTACGCTTCGACTCGCGCGTTACGGAGCCTCGCCCACTCCCTACGCTGGACAAAACATTCGACGGACCGATTACGAAGCAGATCAAAGACATGCGGGTCTTCATCCGCGAGTCCGGCTTCTTCAAGACCTATCAGAAACGAAACCCTGGTGGGGGCTTCACCGAGGAACCGGAGTATCCGGTCATTGCGGTAGATGAGGCGATCGTCAACGCAGTTGCACACCGCGACTATGCCGTCGAGCTGCCAATCGAGTGTGAGTACTACCGCGACGCCTTCATCGTGAAGAACCCAGGCAGGATCTTGCAGCGTGACCACGATGTGCCGGAGCACTTCTCACTTGACGCCGTTGAGCTGGACTCGAGGCCTCGCAACGCTCGAATTACCGAGTGGCTGCGGGAGATGCGAGGGCCACAAGGCGCACCGTTTATTCAGGCTCTCGCCGAGGGTACGCGGCGCATGCGTCAGGAAATGGAGAAGCTCGGGCTGCCAGCTCCTGAGTATCACGTCAGCCCCGGCCAAACCAAAGTCACGCTCTACAGCAAAGCCCCAGAGCGCGAGGCGGCGCTACAGGCTGAGCTTTATGGCGAAGCGGCCGGCGCGACAAATCTCTTCCCCCTCGCCTTCTTGGGGGAAGACGGAGTCGCATTAGATTTTCAAGACGTTCGCCTTCGCCGGAAGGATGTGCTTGCTGCACTACGAGTAAAGCTTCAGGCCGACGACTGGTTTATCGACTCGCAGCGCTACGGGAAAATTGTAGCTCATCGGCGAGCCTCAGATATTCCTCTGCCTCCGACCGTGGCGCCTCTCTTGCGATTCTACCCGGCCTACTCGATGGAACTGCGCTCCCATTTCGGCCAGTACTACCTTTGCATTGACTACGTGCTTGAAGTAAAGAACATTCGCACTATCCAGAAACTCCTGCACGATCTTTCAGTAGCAGAGCTGATTAATCGCAGGGCGAATGCTCAAATTGATCAGGAGTGGCTGCCGGCGAAGATTGTGGCGATCGAGGGCGAGTGGACCACAGTATATCTGTATAACCAAGATGCAGAAAAAGTTGTGGCAAGCTCGAAGGTAATCCCTGAACTACCGCTTCCTGTGCTAAAGCAGCTATTACATAAGCACCGGGCATTCTTTGATTTGCACCGCGAAGTGAAGCGTCATAGTTTGCGTGGAGAGCGCAACGCGTCGCGCACACGCTTTGATTACACGCGGCATATCGCCAATGAGTTGAGTAGCATGATCTTCCCTTTGGCGATGCCCGGAATGATCGTAACAATGCGGAGCGAGCCGGCGCCGTTGTATCGTGGCACTACCCCGCCTAGTTCAGGCTTCCTGCTTCGTGGGCTGCGCGAGCCCTACGTAGCATTTAGTAGGCGGGCTGAAGAGACGAACATCCGCGACGGTATCACGCGCTTCGGCAGCTGGGAATCAGGGCCACGCGCGATCGAACTCATTCCTGTCTGTTTAATCGATCAGCGCCAGAATATGGCGGCCCTGATCGAGCAACTGAAGACCGGTAAGTATAAGTACCGCGGCTCGGAGCGTACCTTTGGTGTACGGCTAACATACAACTCGATTGTCACAGCAGAAGAGCCCGCGGCGGTTGTTCGTGAGTGTCAGCGACTGCTTCGTGAACATCCCGAGTGGACTCAGCATCCAGAACTCAATCGGCTGTTTCTTGTGCATACTCCCGAAGCGGGGTATGAGTCAGACGATGAAGGCTCGCCGTATTATCGGGCGAAGCGCCTTCTGCTAGAGGCAGGACTCCCGTGCCAGATGGTTGACACGCCTTCACTCGAGAGCCCGGATATGAAGGATTTGAATCTGGCGCTGAACATTATCACAAAGTGTGGGAGCACGCCCTGGGTTCTGCCAGATGCTATTCCCGATGCCGACTTCTTCATCGGACTGTCGTATACCCAAAGCAGGCGCTCTTCAGGACAACGACTCATGGGTTACGCCAATGTCTTTAATCAGTACGGACGCTGGCTCTTCTACTCGGCGAATACCCAAACTTTTGCTTACGAAGAGCGGCACCAATACTATCAGTCGCTCGTCGAGCAAACGCTTGGCGGCCTATCGCTTTCAGAGTCACCGAACATTTACTTCCACTACTCCGCGGAATTTTCTCGCGAGGACCGCGAGGCGATCCTCACCGCGGCACGGCGCATTCGACCTCGAGGCACCTACTCTTTCGTCTGGATCAACATGCACCATCGCGTGCGCCTGTATGATACACGCCCCGAAACTGATGGCAGCGTTCCCCGAGGGAGCTACATCGTCGGCTCAGGGCGCCAGATCTACCTCTCCACTACAGGCTTCAACCCCTACAGGCGGACGGTTGGAACGCCGCAGGTGTTGGAAGCAACGGTCTGGATCGAACGCCCCGAGCGCACTCCACAAGCGTCGGCAGATTTGCGCTCTCTCGCAGTACAATTGCTAAGCCTGACAAAGTTGAATTGGGCTTCTACTGACTCTCTCTGCGCTGAACCTATCACCATCAAGTATGCAGGCGATGTTGCCTATTTCACCGATGCTTTTCTCAGGCAGGGACAGGTTTTCCAGCTGCATCCTAGATTGAAAAATACTGCGTGGTTTCTGTAGGGTGCAGAGAGTCTTTTTGGGTCTTGGAGTACAACTCTCGGCTGAAAGCCTTGACATTCGTCGTACAATCGTGCTACACGGTTTCGCCGCGGCGCCATCGTCTTGCTCCGTTTACCACTGAACGTCGCCGCTCTGTTGAGGAGAGATGCGCGATGACTACGCCCGCACCCAACTGCCCCTGCTGCCACTCCACTCAAGCCGTCCAGCGCGTCGCGGCGATTGTCTCTGGTGGGACGCGGCAGGTTCGCGTTGTGACCGCTGATCTGATGCCCGCGGCGGGTGTGTCGCGCTCGAACCTCGCACAACTACTGGCCCCGCCACGGCAGCCGGGCGGTGGCTGGCTAACAGCCATCGCCCTGCTCGGCCTGCTCATCCTGAGCGTGCCGGCGAGCTGCATGGTCACCGCGGTGATCGTCGGCCTCCAGGGCCAGACGTTCGAGGCGGCCTTCGCCAGCGGCGCCGTTGAGCGCATCTTCCTCGCCGTGGCCGGTGTGGCCACGCTGATCGCCATCGCTATCGCCATCGGACTCTCGCAGCTCGGCGAGCGTGGTCGGCGCGAGGCGAGCGAGCGCTGGAACCGACAGATGGCCCGCTGGCAGCAGTCCTGGTACTGCCATCGCTGCCACGCGACGTTCGTCGCGGGGACGACGAAGGCGGTCGCGCCGGAGCAGTTCGGCCAGCTCCTCGCCGGGTAACCTTCTGCCCCTATTCGCTCAGACACTCGCACCAGGGGTGTCCGTCCGGCTCCATCAGCCGGAGCTGATCGTGGAGCCAGGTGCGTGCGGCCCGGTCGAGTAGCGGGAGCGCCGCCTCGAAGTCTTGCTGGTCTTTGGGTGGGGTGTTGCGCGCCTTGTAGAGCAGCTGCACCTCGATCCGCAGGCACGGGATGCCCTGGTAAGCCACGATCAGGTCGTCCCTTCGGCCTCGCACCCGGTGATCACGCCGGCTGAACCACTCGTCCCCGTCTGTCTCGGCGAGCATGAGCTGAAGCTGCCAAGCGTCGCGCTGCTGCCGATGGCCCCAGATGTCGTGGATGCCATATGGCAGCAGCTCACCGCTGCGCCAGGGCCGCAGCGAACCTGGGGGGTCGGCGGCATAGAGCTGCCAGTTGTGGAGCCAGCCCTGCACCCGCAGCTGCTCGTCGCGAAAGACGAGGACGTCGATATCGCTGTGGTCGCGGAAGGCCTGCCCGACAAACAGCTCCACCGCGTAGCCGCCGGCAATACCCCAGGCGAAGGGCGCGCCCGCAAGGAGCTGCGTGACTTCGGCGAGGCTGAGCGGTGCTCAGCGGGAGTAGGGGATGGGCGACGCACTCATGCTGCTTCCTGACCGGCTTCTGCTGGCTCGAAGATCAGGATGGTGCCGAGCGCCTGGTAGCCAAGTCGGCGATACAGGCGCTCGCCCATTCCCGAAGCCGTGAGCACACTCCAACGGGCGCCGTGGGCGCGGTCGTCAGCAAGTATGCGCGCCATCAGCGCCCGCGCCAGTCCCTGCCCCCGGTGCGTCTCGGCGGTGTAGACCCGGCTGACGTAGCTGTGGGCTGCGTCGAGACGCAAGTTGCGGCCACGCACGACGGGCTGTCCATCGCGCAGGATCGCGTAGTGCGCCATCCGCGGGTCCTGAAGGTTGTCGGGCACGATCCACACGATGCCCTGGGGGTCGGTGGCGTTGAGCGCAGCAGCATTGTCCGTCGCCTGGACGAGCAGCACTGGCTCATCCGGTGCGCTCACCGCTGCTGTAGCAAGGTCGCAGGCCATCAGGGTCTCGCTGTGACTCAGCCGGTACCCACCACGCACGTACGCCTGCTCCAACCCGGGCTGATCTGCCAGCACCGTCAAGTAGTGCTCGGCAAGGGGTGCAGCCGCCGTGACCGCCGCGATGGCCTCTTCCGGCGCGCACCCCTGAACGAAGTACTCGTCGAACGGCTCGCCGGGTTTATCCTCGTCGCCTACGAAGCGGACGGCTTCCAGGGGTCCAGCACGAAAGCGCCGTGCCATCCGCCGCGCGTACGCGGTGTCGGTGAACCCGGCGATGAACAGCTCCCAGGCAGTTGCGGCGTCCATTGGCAGCTACAAGTAGTCGGCGAGGATCACCCCGCTGTCGAAGGGAGTCACGTCGCCGTCGGGGGCGAAGATCACGTCGGCAGCCTCGCGTGACGATGGCGTGCCCCGGGCCGCGGCGTGGAGCGAGAACAGCTCGAACAGGTCGGGCTTAACCAGCGATGTCAGCGCCTGGCCCATCAACAGCATGCCGTGCTGGTTGGCCTCAACATTCGTCACCCAACGCGGGTGGCGGCGCAGCGCCAGGTCGGCCCAGATCGCCCGGTGCTCCACGAGGTCGAGAATCACCGGCACGCATATCCGCGTGTCGGCCGCTACGTCGATCTTCTGCTGCACGGTCTGCGGCTCGAACACCTCGCCTGACCTGGGCTCCTGGCGCAGCATCCAGCCGGCATAGCACTCGGGCAGGTTGCAGAATGGGTGGCTGGTGAAGGCGTTGATCGCTGTCACCACGTAGCGCCCGCCATAGCCCACCACCGACTCGATATCCAGGTCGATGAACTCACACGCCCCATTCGGTGCGGTGACGATGTCGCCGCTGTGGACGGCCCGGTAGCGGTCAGACTTGAGGTTGGTGTAGGAGATGTGCTCGACGTAGCGCCAGCCAGCGTCGTACAGCACCGCCGAGAGGTCAATGTCCACCCGCCCGGTTGGCTTGCCGCCTACCTCGCCCTCCTTCCACCACAGAAAGAAGCGCACTGTGCCGCCGCCCTCACCGAGCGGCAGGCGCGAGCCCCGCGGGACCGTGCGAAGCGCCTTGCTTGCCGAGCGCAGCGCAAAGGGCACCGGGTAGTCACGCAAGCGCTCATCCACGAATACCCGGCCCAGCGGCGGCCGCTCGCGGAAACGGCTCACCAGCGTCTCGCGGCAGATCGCCAGTACACCGTCGCACAGAGCCGGGGCGAGCGCCGGCACGTGTTGGGGATGGCCTGGGCCTTGGCGACTTCGCCCTTGGGGAAGAAGGTCCGCAGCGGGCGCGGCTGGGGGCGGTCGCGGAAGTGGGCCAACACCGCGAGCAGCACCGGGGTCGAGACGCGCGCCGCGACGTCACCGAAAGCCGCGACGACAGTATCCGGCTCGCCGGCCAGGCGCAGCAGGTGGTCGAGCCGGCGTGCAAGCTCGCCGGGGCGCGTCGCGAGCAGCTCGAGTGCATCACCCACCTCGCGACGGCTGAGCGCGCCCTCTACCCGGCTGGCGAACGTTGGGTAGGGCCGGTCGTTGCGGATCACGTCGAAGGCGATGACACTCTGCGGGAAGCGCCGCTGGTACTCGGTAGGGTGCAGCCGCTCGCCGAGGCGCTTCCAGGGCTCGGGCCGGCGCAGCATGTCCTCGGTCACGTTCCCGCAGCCCTCCAACAGCTCCAGCAGCAGCCGGCGCTCGCCCCGCGTGAAGCTGCGGAACTTCGTGGGGGTCGCCAGGCTGGTGTCGCCGTCGGAGAGGGCTACGGCCAGACGCAGCACGTCGGTGGCGGTGGTGACGTAGCTCGGGAGCTGGGAAGCGCCGCCCGTCGTGTGGCGCAGCAATAGGGCGCCGAGCAGCGCCACGTTCTCGCGGTTCGGGACGGCGGAAGGGATGAGGGCCAGCGCGCGATCGCCGTACGTCTCGAAGAACCAGGTCACGTCGGCGCGGTCGGCGGGCGAGAGAGCGAGCTTGGAGGATAGCAGGCGGGTGCAGATCGCGCGGAAGTCGGCCTCGTCGCCCGGCTCGATCGCCCGTAGGTCGGTTCGTTCAAGCAGCTTCGGGCGAAAGAGCTTCGGGGTCGGCGGCAGGCCCAGGGTCAGGTAGTGGATGATCGCGTTGAGGTACAGCTCGGCCCGCGAGGCATCCATCACCTGCTGGGGGAAGTTGGGGTACATCGGGCGGTAGGAGACGTTGGCCCCGACCAGCGCCCGCAGCGCCGGGACGAGCTCGTCGGCGAGGCGGGCGAGCTGTTCGACCGAGCAAGTCTTAAGCTGCTCAATGAGTGCCAGGCTACACGTCCAGCCGAGACCCTCGATGTTCTTGAGCAGCGTGGCGAGGTAGGTCGGGGCGGCGGCCCCGTCGCCCGGCGGCACCATCACCCGCCCGCGGTGGCGCAGGTAGATTGCGGTCTGCATCGGCGCACCTCCTCGAAACGGCGACGCCCCCGCCGTGGGGCAGGAGCGCCCGGTGGGCAGCGGAGAGCCGGTACGCTAGGTTGACAAGCGAGAAGGAAGCTTACCGATAGCCGCTGCGCCGTGATTGTAGCATCAGGGCCCACCGCTGTAAACCGCCCCAGCCGTATCCGTCGCGGCTGCTGATGCCGCACCCCTGGTAGCCTGCTACGCTCGTGCCACCGAGCGACACCTCCAGCAGCCCCCACTCCGCTGTCTGGCAGGCGGTCCGCCTGTGCGCCGGCCTTCACGACCGGCCCCTCTCATGCGCGTCGTGCGCCAATGACTTGTCGGCGGTGGCCCCACAGCCCCGCCTGTCGTTGCCGTCCTGAGGCGTACCTCTCCTTCCCCGCCCTGTCTCTCGGTTCTGCTGCCCGACGCCCCCTGCGCCGGGCAGCTGGGTTGTGCTGAACAATCAGGAGGTTCGGATGCCCCCGACGTTCTACTTCGCGCTGGGGGCCCGGCCGCGGCGACGCGATCTCGTCGTCGCGCTCCTGGTCGGCCAGCGTCATTTCCTCGTTCCCGCCGGCTCGCCTGGGGCAACCCTGCTCCAGCAGACGCCCACAGTCCACGTCGTGCTCGACTCCTGGGCCTACCCGCCTGGGAACACCGACCGGCCCTCGCTGCCGCGCTACGCGCACCTGCTCGCCGGCTGGCATTGCAACCATGCTCCCGTCAACCTTAGCAACGCGGGTGCGACATTCGACTGGGCGCTGAGCTACGACACGATAGGGGACGCAGTGACGAGCGAGCGGGACGAGGACCGGCTTCGTTCCCTCTTCGCGGCGATCTGCCCCTGCGTCGATCCCCCGATTGTGCCGATCACGCACTACCCCGGCATCGGCGCCGCCGCTATCATCGGCGATCTCCGTGGCGACCGCGACGTGTGCTTCGACGAGCAGGAGCGCACCGAAGCGACCCGACGGCAAGCGTGGGGCTTCCTCGATGCGGCGGATGGCCCGACGGACTGGCCGGTCTACGCCATCGGTGGCCTTGTCCCCGCCCGCTACGCCCGCGAGGCGGCGGCCTGGTACGAGCAGCTCATCGCGGAGCTGGATGCGGCTTCCAACCTGGACCCCTTCCAACGTCGTGTCCACCTCCTTGGCGTGGGCAAGCCGTCCTGGGTGCTGCGTTCGCCGCTGGTCATGAGCTTCGACAGCTCGGGGCCGGCCCGGCTCGCTACCACCGGCTTCGATCACGCCATCGCCCGCTCGTACTGCCCGGACTACGTCCTTTCGATCGCCAAACTCCGCCGTTCGCGCGAGGCGCGTCTGGCCTATCACCTCATCGCCTATCGTGCTCGGGTTGGGCTTCCCTGGCAGCACGTCGATGAGGCGCTGCTGCTGGATGACCGTGAGGTGCTTTCCCCGCCGCTCACCGAGGAGGCGCTCTGGGAGCAGCAGGTACTGGCCGCGTTGTGAGCAGAAAAGGAGGTGCGTGAGCACACTGTGATGAGACAAGGCACGAACTGAACGACGCCGGACCGGGAGCCGTGTACTGACCAAAGTACACGGCTCCTTTTGTTTCCCACAAACACGAGGAGCAAGACCATGCGCAAGCTACGCCTCCCCAGCGCCGACACCACGGTCGACGCTGACCTCCAGGCCCTCGCCGAAGAGATCGCGACCAACACGGGCGTCTCGCCCGCGACCGCGCTCGAGCTCGCCCGCCGGCAGCGGCCCACGCTCCGCCAGTTCGCGGGGCAGTGGAACGCCGCCGTGCGCCGCGCCAGAGCCGCGCTGCACCTCCCCGAGGCCTCTGACGACACGACGGAGAAGTAACCCTACGAGCGGAAACAATCGGACGTCAGCCCTGGCGACCCGGTGCTGATGTCCGATTGTTTCCGGTCTGGAGAAGGTACGATGCGTTCATCACTACCTGAGCCGAGCGCTCTGTCAGAGCTTCAGTCCAGCCGCCGGCTGCTGATCCTCGCGTGCAGCGCGACAAAGCGGCGCGACGTCCGACTGCTCCCGGCACTCGACCGCTACGCCGGACCGTCATTTCGCGTCCTGCGCCGCTGGCTCCATGACCACCCCATGCGAGCGACCATGCTCGACGTGTACGTGCTCTCGGCGGAGTTCGGCCTGTTCCCCGCCGCCCAGCCCATCCCCGACTACGACCGCCGGATGACGGCCGTGCGTGCCGAGGAGCTGCGGCCCCAGGTCGCGGTCGCGCTTCGCTACGTGGTGTCGGCCACAAGCTATGCCGCGGTCGGCGTGATTATGGGCCGGCGCTACCGACTCGCCCTCGCCGGCAATGAGCTGCTCCTGCGGCCGGCGCCGGTCTTTCTCTCACAAGAGGGCGCCGGGATCGGGGCGCAGCTCGCCGCGCTCAAGCAGTGGCTTGAGGCGTAGGAGGAGTGCGCTGTGGCTTCCATTCCCCTTCCGCCGCCATCCATCGCCGAGCTCCCCCCACATCCTGTCCACGGCCCCGCACCGCTGCCCCCACAGCCAAGCATCATCATCGGCAGCAGCAGCGGCGGCAATGACAGCAGCGCTGCCATCCTCTACGCCCGCTGGCGCTGGCCCAACGTACCGATCCTGATCTGGCACGCCCTGCTCGACGAGATGGACTGGGAGCAAACGCCCGCGCAGCTCGACGCGCTCGCCGAGCGTGTTGACGGCCGACGCGTGACCGTCCAGGCCATCTACGAGCGAACCGGTAGGCTGACACCCACCGGCCACCACGGCGTCACGCTCGCGGCCATCCATGATGTCGACGCAGGTGGGCCGGCGACGCCCGAGCAGTATCCCGACGGCATCCGCACCCTGCTCGAGTTTGCCACGGAGGCTCGCAACGGCCAGCCGCCGACCGCGCGCATCCGCTGGTGTACCCACTACTTCAAGGTCGCGCTGTTCGACGCCTGGGCGCGGAGGAACCGGGCAGTGCTTGGCGATCATCCGCTGCTGATCACCGGCGAGCGCTGGCGCGAGTCGCCGGGCCGCGAGCGGCGGCTGACCGCCTGGGAATGGCGCGACGCGCTCACGCTGCAGCCCGGCAACGCCGAGTACGCCGCCGGCTGGCGGCTACTCTGGCTGCGCCCGGTTGTCGGCTGGGCATGGCATCAGGTCAACGCCTTCGTCCACGCTGCCGGCGTACCCTTTCATCCAGGTTACTTCGCCCAGGGCGAGACGCTGGAGACGATGCTCGACCCGCACCGCGACGAGCGGCACGGTCGGGCGCGCCTGTCGTGTCGCTGCTGCATCTTCACCCACCCCCGCCACCTCGCGGCCGCGCTGTGCAACGACCCGGCGAGCATCGCACCCGTCCTCGCGCGCGTTCGCGCCTACGAGCAGGCCAGCGGCTTCTCCTGGCAGCAGCGCGGCTCGCTGGACGATCTCCTCCAATCCGAACACACGCTCCCCCGCTATCGCCAACAACGGTTGCTACCGGACGATGATGGGTGAGCCCGCTACTCGCAGAAAGGACTTTGTATGCCGCTATCACTACCCCCCGCGGCGGATCTGCTCCGTCGCTCGGCACCCGCCGAGCCTGAAGAAAGGACCGACTCATGACCACCTCGATCGTGCTGGACGGCCTGCTCGACGACGACATGCCCGAGGAGCGCACGGCGCGCGAGCTGGCCGATGAACAAGGAGCGCACCACGAGACCGTGCCGGCGCCGACAATCTCCCCCGACCCTGGCGACGGGGCCGTGGCGCCCGCGGCGACTGCGATGACACCGTCGGATACGACCGCAGCACCTGACCCCGCCGCCCGCGAGAAGCTCGTGATCGTCGAGGGCCAGACCTTTGTCGTCGACGCCGCGATCGACACCGAGACCATCCGAGCGCACCTGATCCGGCAGGGCTTCGCCAACCTCGCCGGCGCCGAGGTCCGCACCGGCACCCGCTCCCACAATGGCCAGATTCTGGCCACGATCGACTTCATCAAGCGGGCCGGAACCAAGGGCTAGCTTTACCTTCGCGCATGCGGGCCAGGATACGTCCTGGCCCGTGTCGATTCAGGAGCCAGACGATGCGAAACGAGCAGAACCGGTTCGCGGCGTTGAGCGCGGCGCTCCGTGCGATCCCGCCACAGCCGATCGACATCCACAATCCGCTCGCCACCCTCCGCCCGCTCTTCGAGGGCACGATGACCATCGCGCAGGCGCTTTCGCCCGAGGTGCAGGCGGCGATTACGACCTGCGAGCAGCTCGCCTATGGGCGCGACCAGCGAGGACGACACCTATGCGACCGCGTGAACGGGCTTCGGCCCATCTCGACCACCCGCGACATCGCCGGCTGGTGAGCCACCGGCCCGTCCGCTGCTCAACCAGAGATCGAAACGATGAGATCGTGCGGAGCGAGACGTGGGGGGCGCTCAGCAATGGTTTGCGCGGCGCCGACATCCTGCGGCGTCGTTTTCCCGACTTCTACCTGGCCCACGTCGCGGGCCGCACGACGACACCGCGACAGTTGCTGGGTGTGGTGCAGGCGCTCTTCTCGCTCGTGGAAGCGCTGGGAATCGAACTCCCGGACGTGCTCGATATCCGAACTGACCCGCGCAACCCCGCTGGTGCGCTTGAGCAGCTTCCCTCGTTCGTTCGCGACGCCGAGGACGCCCTCGCCGCGCTGGAGAGCAGCCGCTGGATGCTCGAGGCGCTGCACCCAGTGGTGTACGGGCAGACCCGCGAGGTCGAGCCGCTCTTCGACGGCGGTGAGCAAAATCTGCTCGCTCTCATGCTCTGGGTGCTTGCCGACCGAACAAGCTGGTCGCTGGCGTCCGACGATATCCGGGAGGTACTCAACTACGCGGTAAGCGAGCTGCGACCAGCCCAGGTGTCGTTCGCACCGCGGCTCGAACGGCTACGCGCCCTTGCCTGGCCGCCGGGGTTCCCGATGGAGGAACTATGCACGCGGCTTGATCGGCAGTCATGCCGGGGCGCCAACCTCGGCGCCGCGGTGCGCTACGTCTTCTCGATGACCGGCCTCCAGTTTGCCGACCTGAGCATGGAGGAGTTGGACGAGATGGGCTGGCCCGGGATGGACTGGCTCAGCGTGGAGTTCGACCACGTCGCCGCGTGCCAGGCCGAGGCCAGGCAGATTGTCCAGCACTACTACGACCTTGATAACCTGGTGTCGTCCGACCCGGCCGTCTTCGACGAAGTGCTCGCCATGCTTGGCAACGCTGCGAGGAACACCCGCCGGACACTGCGGCGCCGTGAGCGCCGGCAGGATCGGGCGCGTATGGCACAAGGAGATACGACGTGAGGGCGTATCGCACGACCAGGTACATCTGCCGGAGCCAGATAACAGCGACGAATGAGGCCCCACAGCAGGAGGCGTGGAATGCTGTCGCCACGGGCCTCGCGGCCGCCGGCCATCTCCAGGCCCTCTTCCCCGAGTTCTACGTGGCCCATATCGCTCGGTGCCCAACAACGCCGCGGGCGCTGCTTGGCGTGGTGCAGGCGTTCTTCTCCCTGGCGCAGCAGAAGGTCGAGTTGTTCCTATCCGAAGAGCTCGAAACTGACCCCGGCAACCCGCTCGCCGTCCTCCACCCTGGCGACGAGATCGACGATGACTGGGCGCGCGAGATCCTGACCGAGGAGGTTGGGCGCGACGTCCATGAGCTGTGGCCGGTGGTATACGGGCTGGAGGATGCCGAGGAAGCCCTGTTTAGCTTCGGCACGCGTCCGTATCTTGTCGCCGCCGTCTACTGGGCGCTCTCCGCCGAGACCGCATGGGCGATGCCCTTCGTCGCACGCGATGCGCTGCTCCCCGCCCTGCAGCGACAGCTCTACCAGCACCGCATCGACCCGGCAATCCTGGGGCGCCTGGACAATCTTCCTGCTCTGCCCGCGGACGTGTCGATGAATGCGCTCTGCGATGGGCTCGACGCCACGTCGCCGCTGGCCAGGTGCTCGCTCGGCCAGGCGCTACGTTACTGCTTCCACGCCACCGGCAACCAGTTCTCCGACCTGTCGTATAGCGTCGTCGCGCAGATGGCGAGTTCGAACCTCGACTGGCGTAGCGAAGACCTCGACGTGATTGGCCAGCAGCAGCGCGCTGCGCGGGAGCTGGCGGAGGCATTCGACCGCCTCAACGGGGCGACGCTGCGCCACGTCGACGTGCTCGAGGAGCTGATCGAGCGCGTGATGAGCACGGCGTACCGCATCTCAGGGGCTCTGCCGCCGTCTCCCGCCTGAGAACCGTTCGACGTTCCCTCGAACTCAGTACGCGAACCTCGCCTGACCGCGCTGTGCGCTGCACGGCGTGGTCGTGCGATTCGCCACAGGAGCCACAAGATGCACACCACCGATGACCTCCCGCACGAGCTGCGGAGACGCCCCTGGCTACGGGTGCGCTCGCGCCCCTTGCGCCAGACAGTCGTGATCGACCGGCAGCCAAGCGTCCAGATCAGCATCTTCGACGATGCCGTCTATCTGACGGGGCGCCGCGGCCACGGCTGGGTCACCTACCCGATCGACCCGGACGACCTCGCTGCGGCCCTCGGCAAGCTCCCGACCCACTCGGGCCTGCTTCCGCCCAACACCCTGGGGACGGGCACGGTCAACGGCCAGCGCTTCTACGTCCTGCTGGTCCCACCACGGCCCGCACGGCTGCGGGTCGCCGGGCGCAAGGAGCCGTTTCCGATCCAGACGCCGCCGCTCGTCTGGGCCGGCTGTGGGCAGGACTACCGAATCTTCGCGCTTCCCAGCCTCGACTCGCCACGACCGCAGAGCCCGCTTGCCCACGCCCCGTTCCCGAACACCTACAACCCTGGCTCAATCTGCTGGGGCAGCACCGAGCGCCGGCCGGATGCCGGAACGGAGACCATGCTGTCAGTCCTCGACCTGTACCTGGAGGGCTCGTTCTTCAACAGTCACTTTGGCCAGCACCGCAGCCAGAGCAGGCCGCGGAGCGTTGTGACGCTCTACCGCAGCCTGTGCCAGGACCGGCCCTACCCACTCGACGATCTGGTCCCTGCGGGGCGCGAGCTGTCCTGGTTGCTGTCCGGTGATGCCTGGCGCGAGGGAGGGTCACGATGAGCACAGGATGTGATCACACTCAGGCACTGTCTACCCAGAATCACGCGATGCAGGGCCTTGCGATTGACCCGCCCATCCCCTTTGTGCTCCCGCCCGACGCACCGCTCCACATCGCGCTCGTCGGCTGTGGCGGGACTGGCTCCCACCTGGCGTTGAGCTTAGCGCGTCTGGCGTTTCATCTCCGCGCACAAGGGCGGTCGTCGCTGACGCTCACCGTGGTCGATGGCGACTTGGTCGAGCGCAAGAACGTGGGCCGGCAATGGTTCGCGCCGCACGAGGTGGGGCGGCCGAAAGCGCAGGTGTTGGCCGACCGGCTGAACGCCGCGCTCGGGCTGGATATCGTTGCCGTGCCCGCGATGGCGACGGTGCGGCTCCTGACCGACATCCAGCCGCCCTCACATGCACTCGGCCTGCTGGTCGGCGCGGTGGACACCGCGAGCGGTCGTCGCGCCCTGAACGACGCCCTCGCACGAAGCACCTGGCGCATGTGGCTCGACGTGGGCAACGAGCGCGACTGGGGCACGGTGCTGCTCGGTACCGCAACCGAGGTACGCCAACTGCGCGGCGCCTTCGCCCTCGGCGGCGCCTGCACGGCACTGCCGGCGCCCACCCTGCGCTACCCCCATCTCCTCGACGACGAGCCAATGCAACCCCTGGCCGACTGTGCCGGCGCGATGGCCGAGGGTACGCAGAGCCTGATGGTCAACCAGGCGGTCGCGGCGATCGCCGCGCAGTACCTCGCCGCTCTGGTAATCGCGCGCCAGATCACGGTCTACGAGACGGCCCTCGATCTTGCGACCCTCACCGCCCGTTCGCTGCCGATCACGGTGGCGGCCATCGCTGAGGCGACCGGCCTCACCCGGCACCAGCTAACGAACCTTGACGAACCGACAGCATACCGACAGGGAGGACGACGATGAGCACACCAACGACGGACGACTCGCTGGCCCAGCAGTTCGTGCTGTTCGACCTTCACAGCGCCGAGCTGGCGGCGCCCGCGGCCCTGCTTCCGCAGCTCGACGACATCCAGACGACGCCCACCAGAGGGAAGGCGGCGAAGCGGAGCCAGGCCACGACGCCGCGGCAAGCACCGGCAAAAACCGCCCGTCGGACCCAGGAACCGCAACGACTGGACATTCCGCTGGCGCCCGACGTGCCCGAGCTTCCGCCGTTGCTGCTCGCGGCCGTGCGGGCGGCGCTGTTCCAGACGCTGTACCAGGAGGCGCTGAGTGCTTTCCAGGCGCTCAGCTCAGCGCAGCACGAACTACTCGGCGCCGCGACGGTCCTCGTTGTGGAGCCCGCCCGCCTGGGTGCGGCGGCCCAACTCCTGCTCGACACCCCGACCCTCAAGGCCGCCGTGAGCCTGCTCGCACTCGGCGCGTCGTTCCAGACTCAGGACCAGGTGGAGGACTCCACTCTCGACACAACCATCGCCTGAACACACCACACAGGGCCAGCACCGCGCGGTGCTGGCCCTGTTCGTTTTCTCGCTTCGCGTGAACTGATCCCACTACTGCTGCCGCGCCGCCGTTGAGGCAGTTCCTACGCGGAGGCGTCGCAGCAGCCGCCCGTCAATGGCGATCAGTCCGAGGCCAATGGCCGCCATCCCGACGAAATCGCCAGGGGCGAGGCGCTCGCCGAGGATCAGCGTGCCCAGGAGCAGGGCGCTTACCGGGATCAGGAAGGTCACCAGCAGTAGGTTTGTGGCGCCGGCCGTCGCCAGGAGCCGGAAGTAGATCCCGTAGGCGAGAGCCGTGCTCAGCAGGGCCAGTCCGAGGAGTGCGCCCCATGTGACCAGGGCGGGCGCCGGCAATGCCCAGGGCCGGTCCACGAGCAGCGCGAGCGGCAGCATCATCGCCGCAGTTGCCGTCACCTGCCCTGTGGCCGTGATGAGCGGCGGGATGCCCCGGAAGCCCTTGCCGAAGATCCCCGCAAACGCGTAGGAGACTGCCGCACCAACCACCGCCAGTTGGGCCAGTGCCTGCACGCCCAGGCCGCCGAGTAGCTCGGGGCCGAGCAGGATGATCACGCCGACGAAGCCGATCAGCACCCCGGCCAGCCGATTTGGCGTCAGCCGCTCGTCGCGGGTGAGCCAGTGGGCCAGCAGCACGGTCCAGAGCGGAGTTGTGGCGTTGAGGATGGCCGCGAGCCCGCTGGGGATCTGGGTCTGGCCGTAGAAGATCAGGCTGAAGGGAATGAGGTTGTTGATCGCGCCCATCACCGCAAAGCGTCCCCAGAGGCGCCGGTCGGCTGGCATGTGCTGGCCGCTGAGGAGCACCGCCGCGTTCAGGGCAACCGTCGCAATGCCGACACGAGCAAGGACGACTGAGAAGGGCGGTAGCTCGGCGAGCGCCACCTTGCTGAAGAAGAACGACCCGCCCCACAGGAGCGAGAGCAGCAGCAGCAACCCCCACTCCGCCGGCCCCATCACCTGACTCGTCCGTCCTGTGCTCATCACGGCTCCTCTTGGTGCGGCTCTCTGGTGAGAGTA
>JBDLTZ010000306.1:0-25943 GCA_039805565.1 Chloroflexota bacterium
TGAATGTGATAGCATCCATGCTGAACACCTCGCTGTCCTGATTGTGTGGTTGGCGCCCCAATCATAGCAGCGCGGTGTTCTCCTGTTATTCTCCTCTAGTCCGACTTTGCATTAGCCCTGAAGTTGAGGGAAGTGCGGAGCATTTGCGTAAACGGCGCGCCGCGTGTATACTGTTTTCTCGCAGTGCAGACGACGCGCTGTTTTATTCTGCGCGGGAGGGGGGTGATACAGGTGACCCTCAAGTTCTGGGGGCGACCACGCGCTGCGCGTGATGGACGCACTCGGGAGTGAGGAATACCGAGCTATGAAAGTAGATCGACGCGACGGCGAGACCGTCGAGCAGCTGCTCCGGCGCTTCAACAAGGTTGTCGTAGCCGAGCGGATCACCAAGACCTACCGCGAGAAGATGCACTTCGTCTCGAAGAGCGAGCAGCGGAAGGAGAAGCGGCGCCGGGCCGAGCGCAACCGCCGCAAGAAGGCGATGCAGCAGGGGCACTAGCTTCCCTCCACCGCACATTGTTAGAGAAGGGCGCCAGGCACGATGCCGGCGCCTTTCCGATCTAGAAGCGCAATCGAGGCGCCGCCCCGCTCGTGTAGAATACAGCTGCGGCGCAGAAAGATTTCAGCGGGATAGCGTATGTTTGACAAGCTCGCCAGTGTCGAGTCGCGCTACGAGGAGCTCCTTGAGCTCATGGCGCAGCCGGATGTCGCCACAGACCACAACCGCTTGCAGCAGGTCGCGCGGGAGCAGCGCGAGCTCGAGGAGATCGTGAGTGCGTACCGGGAGCACCGCTCGAAGCAGCGGCAGCTGGAGGAGGCGCAGGCGCTGCTCGGCGAGGCTGGTGACCCGGAGATGCGCGCCCTGGCGGAGGAAGAGGTCGGCGCGCTGCGGGAGCAGCTGGAGGAGCTCGGGGAGCGGATCAAGATCCTGCTGCTGCCGCGCGACCCGAACGACAGCAAGAACGTGATCTTCGAGCTTCGGCAGGGCGAGGGCGGGGACGAGTCGGCGCTGTTCGCGGCCGACCTGTTCCGCATGTACTCGCGCTACGCCGAGCGCCGGCGATGGAAGATCGAGGTGGTTAACCTCAGCGACAACGGCATCGGCGGCTATAAGGAAATCACCTTCGAGATCCAGGGCGAGGGCGCATACAGCCGCCTGAAGTACGAGGGCGGGGTGCACCGGGTGCAGCGCGTGCCGGCCACCGAGGCGCGCGGCCGGATCCACACCTCGACGGCCACCGTGGCCGTGCTGCCTGAGGTCGAGGAGACCGAGGTTGACATCAGCCCGGGCGACTACCGCGTGGATGTGTACCGCTCCGGCGGCCACGGCGGGCAGGGCGTGAACACCACCGACTCGGCTGTGCGCATCACCTACAAGGGCGGCACCTCCGAGGAAATCGTGGTGACCTGCCAGGACAGCCGCTCACAGATTAAGAACAAAGCCTCGGCGCTTGCGGTGCTCCGGGCGCGGCTGTACGCGCGCGAGGAGGAGAAGCGGCGTAAGGAGCTGGGTGAGTCCCGGCTGGCGCAGGTGGGCACCGGCGAGCGTGCCGAGAAAATCCGCACCTACAACTTCCCGCAGGACCGAGTGACCGACCACCGCATCGGGCAGAGCTTCTCGAACCTGCCAGGGATGCTGGAGGGGGACCTGGACCGGATCATCGACGCGCTGGTGGTCTTCGACAACGCCGAGCGGCTGGAGGCGGTGGGCCTGAGCAGCTCATAAAGGCACGCCCCTGTGAACATGCGCGCGTCGCTCCGCTCTGCGCTCGACACGTTCATCACCCGCATGCCCAAGGTGGAGCTCCACCTCCACCTGGAGGGCAGCATTACGCCGCGGACGCTGCTCGAGCTCGCGCAGCGCAACAGCGTAGAGATCCCCGCGCGCGACGAGGCGGGTGTCGCGCAGCTCTTCGACTACCGCAGCTTCCACGAGTTTCTCACGGTCTTCATGGCGCTGGCACAAGCTCTGGTCCACCGCGGCGACTTCGCGCAGGTGGCCTACGAGCTCGGTGGGCACCTCGCGCGGCAGAACGTGCGCTACGCCGAGGTGATGCTCTCGCCGGTGCAGTACGCCCGCCGGGGCATCGACCTTGACGAGGTGGTGCAGGGAGCCGCGGCGGGGTTCATGCGGGCCCGAGAGGAGTATGGTCTTCGTACCGGTCTGGCGTTCGACTTCGGCCGGCAGTTCGGCGTAGAGCTGGCCTGGGAGGTGCTGGAGGCGGCTGTGCGGAACATGCCCCATGGCGTGGTCGCGTGGTCGATCGGTGGCGATGAGACTCAGCAGCCGCCAGAGCCGTTCGCGGAGGTCTACGCCGCGGCGCGCCAGGCAGGGCTGCGGGTGATGGCGCACGCGGGCGAGGTGATGGGGCCGCCGAGCGTGTGGGGCGCCGTAGACGCCCTTGGGGCCGAGCGCATCGGGCACGGCATACGCAGCGTGGAGGACAAGGTGCTGGTGGCGCACCTGCGCGCGCGGCGCGTGATGCTGGACGTATGCCCCACCAGCAACGTGCGGACGGGCGCGGCCCCGAGTCTTGCGGCGCACCCCCTGCGCCGGCTGTACGATCAGGGGGTGCGCGTGTCGATCAACACCGACGACCCGGTCTTCTTCGGTACGACTCTGTGCGACGAGCTGCGGCTTGCGGCGGAAGCGTTCGGCTTTGGCGCGGGTGAGCTCGCGGCCATCACCCTAGACAGCCTGGAGGCGAGCTTTCTGCCGGACGTGGAGAAGCAGGCGCTGCTGCGGGAGTTCGAGGGCGAGATCGTCAGCCTCCGCGACCAGTACGACGTCTAGAGTCGAAGGCTGAGGGCAAAGACTCCCACACGCCCCGAAGTCGTGCAGTACACACCAGCACGCGTGACCCTTTGCTTCACGCTGTAGAGCGCGGGTCGCTTCGTCACATGTGGCATAGAGGGGAGTGTTCTGGACCGCTCCGCAAGCTCTTCAGCAGCACGGCAGAGACTAAGAGCGCACTCAGATCTCAGTCCCCGGCTCGTAGAGGCGCACTTGTTCCGCCTCGTTCACATCCTGGAGGAGCTGTGTGACTGTGTAGTACAGTACTGGGTGCATCAGATCGGGCGCGAGCTCGGCAAGTGGCTTGAGCACAAAGGCGCGCTGCGGGAGGCGCGGATGCGGCAGAGTGAGCTCGAGAGTCTCCATCTGGAACGTGCCGAACAGCAGCAGGTCGAGGTCGATCGGGCGGGGCCCATACTCCACGCCGACGCGGCGGCCCATAGCGCGCTCGATCTGCTGGAGGCTCCGCAGCAGGTCCATCGGCTTCATACTGGTTGTGCCCTGAACCACCGCATTGATGAAAGCGTCGTCGTGAACGTAGCCAAGGGGTGCGGCCACGTATAGATTAGAGACGCGCTCGACGGCGATCACCTCCTGGAGGTGCCGGACGGCCTCGCTGAGCTTCGCGACGCGGTCGCCAAGGTTGCTGCCGAGGCCAATGTAGACACGCTGTGGTCTCATGGCTGCTCGCCTCTTGTGCGACGATGTTCGTGCGTGCCGGGTGATAGTTCGATTATAGCATTGGGGAGAGCGGAATGGAAGATCCCCAAGTGCACAGGGCGCGCTTCTGCTCGCGCTGTGCGGCCGCGCTGGAACTGCGTGAGGTAGGAGGGCGGCCGCGGCCTACCTGCCCGTCGTGCGGGTTCGTGGTGTACCTGGACCCCAAAGTAGCGTGCGCGGCGCTGGTGGAGCGGGGCGGGCGGGTGCTGCTGGTGCGGCGGCGCAACGAGCCGGGGCGCGGGCTCTGGTGCCTGCCGTGCGGGTTCGCAGATGCTGATGAGCCGCCCGAGGAGGCGACGCGGCGCGAGGCGCGCGAGGAGACCGGCCTGACGGTGGAGGTGGGGGAGCTGCTGGGCGCGTACCACTACACCGACGACCCGCGCGGTGCGGGGATCCTGCTGGTGTATGGGGCGCAGTGTGACGCGGGCGATCCGCAGGCAGGAGACGATGCGGACGACGTGGGATTCTTCGCGCCCGAGGCGCTGCCGCCGATCTCGCACCACACGCACCGGCGTGCGCTGGCGACGTGGGCCGACAAACTCAGCCTCGGAGGGCGTGGAGAGCGCAGATGAGCGAACACGACACCAGCGAGCGGGCGCAACGCATCATCGACCGGACGCGTCAGCTGATCCTGATGCGCGAGACCGGGCCGAAGAGCCGGGCCTGGCACGCAGCGCGGGTGCGGATGATCTGGCGGCTGCACGACGAGCTGCGGCGGGCGAGCCAGCCGGCAGCTGCGGGTGTGGAGGACGCAGCGCGACGTGATGAGATGTCCGATCCTTGACACTCCGCCGGTGGCGTGCTAGCATACGGCGACCTTTAATTCAGCCCTGTGAGGCTGAAAAGGAGCAACCGATGCAACCTGAACGCCGCGGCGCGTGGCGCGCTGCACCTCCTTCTTACGCAAACCCCACCTGCCGAAGCGGCGGGCGAGGGGTTTTTTATTATGCCGCGCGAGGTCCACGCCCATGATCGAGAAACAGATCCTTTCGACCGACGACATCCGGCGTGCTGTGACGCGTATCGCGCACGAGGTAGCCGAGCGCAACGAGGGCGTGGGCGACGTGGTGCTGGTGGGCGTCCGGCGGCGCGGTGTGCCGCTGGCGCAGCGCATCGCGTCTACGCTGGCGAATATCGAGGGCGCGCGCGTGCCAGTGGGTGTGCTCGACATCACGCTGTACCGTGACGACCTAGGGCTGCGCGGACCGGCGCCAGTGGTCCACTCGACGAGCATCCCGGTGGATATCACCGGTCACACGGTGGTGCTGGTGGACGATGTGCTGTACACCGGGCGCACGGTGCGGGCGGCGCTAGACGCGCTGGCGGACCTCGGGCGCCCGGCGCGGATCCAGCTGGCCGTGCTGATCGACCGCGGCCACCGCGAGCTGCCCATCCGCGCCGACTTCGTGGGCAAGAACGTGCCGACCTCGGCCGACGAGCGCATCGAGACGCGGCTCCACGAGGTGGACGGAGGCGAGGACGGGGTGTTCATCGTGCGGGAATGAGTGTGAACTGAGATATCAATGGCAACAACAGTGACTGCGACACAGGCGTCGCCCAACCGACGAAAGCACGTGCTCGACCTGGACGACTTCAGCCGCGACGAGATCGCCGACGTGCTGGAGACCACCGCGAGCATGAAAGAGGTGCTGGGCCGGACGATCAAGCAGGTGCCAGTGCTGCGGGGCCGAACCGTGGTCAATATGTTCTTCGAGGACAGCACGCGCACGCGCATCTCCTTCGAGCTGGCGGCCAAGGCGCTCTCTGCCAACGTGGTGAACTTCACCGCCAAAGGGAGCAGCGTGGAGAAGGGCGAGTCGCTGATCGACACCGTGCGGACGCTGCAGGCGCTCGGGGCCGATATGATCGTGGTGCGGCACAGTGAGTCGGGCGCGCCGCACCTGATCACGCAGCACTTCCGCGGCTCGGTGCTGAACGCCGGCGACGGGCGGCACGCGCACCCGACGCAGGCGCTGCTGGACCTGTTCACGGTACAGGAGAAGCTCGGGCGGATCGAGGGGCTGAAGGTCGTGATCGTCGGCGATATCCTGCACAGCCGGGTGGCGCGCTCGAACCTGTGGGGCTTCACGCGGATGGGAGCGCAGGTGACGCTGGTGGCGCCGCAGACGCTGCTGGGGCCGGCGGCGCTGTGGCAGGCCACCTGGCCGGCGCTGACGATCACGAGCGACCTGGACGCTGCGATGGTCAGCGCGGACGTGGTGATGACGCTACGGCTGCAGAAGGAGCGCATGGAGGGTGGTCTGCTTCCATCGCTGCGCGAGTACAGCCGACTGTTCGGCATCACCGCCGAGCGCGTGAAGCTTGCGGCGCCGCACTGCGTCGTGATGCACCCCGGCCCGATGAACGAGGGGGTCGAGATCATGCCGGACGTGGTGGTGTCGGCGCAGTCGGCGATCGAGGAGCAGGTGACGAACGGCGTGGCGGTGCGGATGGCGCTGCTGTACCGGCTCGCGGGGGAGTGAGCGATGCGCTATCTGATCAAGAACGGGAGCATCATCGACCCGGCCCAGCGCGTGGCGACGATCGGCAATGTGCTGGTCGAGGATGGGCTGGTGGTGCGAGTGGTAGATCACGCCGAGCTGTCGATGGACCCGGAGCCGCTGCCAGAGGGCACCGAGGTCATCAACGCGCGCGGCTCGGTGATCGCGCCCGGGTTCATCGACCTGCACTGCCACCTGCGTGAGCCCGGTGAGGAGCACCGGGAGACGATCGTGAGCGGGACGCAGGCGGCGGCGCGCGGCGGCTTCACCACAGTGTGCGCGATGCCGAACACGCGGCCGGCGATGGATAGCGCGGGGGCGGTGCGGCTGGTGCGCGAGCTCGCGGGGCGCCACGGCGCCGTGCGAGTGGAGCCGGTTGGGGCGATCACGGCGGGACGCGAGGGGAAGACGCTGGCGGAGATGGCCGAGCTGGTCGAGTCCGGCTGCGTGGGGTTCAGCGACGAGGGGCGGCCAGTGAGCGACGCGGCGGTGATGCGCAGCGCACTGGCCTACGCGGCGATGCTGGACGTGCCAGTGATGAGCCACTGCGAAGACCTGCGGCTGACGAAGGGCTGGGCGATGCACGAGGGGGCGGTGAGCCTGCGCCTGGGGCTCCCCGGCTTCCCATCGGCCGCGGAGGAGGTGCAGGTGGCGCGCGACATCGCGCTGGCCGAGATGACCGGCGCGCACCTGCATATCTGCCACGTCAGCACGGCCGGGAGTGTGGCGCTGATCCGGGCGGCGCGCGAGCGCGGCGTGCGGGTGACTGCCGAGGTAACGCCGCACCACCTGACGCTGACCGACCGCTGGGTGCTCGGGTCGCTGGGTGGAGCCGACCCGGCCCCGGCGGAGCCACCGGTGCGACGTGGCGGGCGCGACCGGGCGCGGCGCAGGCACGAGGCGGGGCTGGGGCTTCCTAGCTGGCTCAACCCCGCGAAGCTGCCGCCGTACGATAGCCGCACACGTGTGAGCCCGCCGCTCCGGACCGAGGAGGATGTCGAGGCGCTGATCGAGGGTCTGCGCGATGGGACGATCGACGCGATCGCGACGGACCACTCGCCGCTTGGGGCGGTGGACACCGAGCGCGAGTACCGCCTGGCCGAGCCAGGGATCTCGGGGCTGGAGACAGCGCTGGGGCTGGCGCTGACGCTGGTGCACCGCGGTAAGCTCGACCTGGTGGATCTGGTGGCGAAGCTGACCGAGGGGCCGGCGACGGTGCTCGGGCGGGCCCCTGCGACCCTGCGGCCCGGCTCTCCCGCCGACATCGTGGTGTTCGACCCCGAGCACCCCTGGACGGTGGACGCGACCAAATTTGCCTCGAGGGGGCGTAACACGCCGCTGGAGGGCCAGCAGCTGCGCGGCCAGGTGATGCTGACGATGGTGGGCGGGGCGATCGCCTTCCGGCGCGGCAACTTCGGTGTGGGGACCGGGGCTCTGCAGCAGGCCAGCCGGTTGGAGGGGATCCTGGGGGGCGAGTCTTGAGTTGTGAGGTTTGAGCGCCGAGCACGATGGCACGACAACACCTTCTGACCATTACCGATAGCCGGCCGGCGACGCCGCGGCTGCGCTGGGTGACGCTGGCGGCGCCGGATCTGGCGCGTGAGGCGCGCGCGGGCCACTACCTGCTGGTGCGCTGCGATGAGCCGGGGGGTGAGGCGCGCCTGCTGCCGCGGGCGCTGTTCGTGGCGGCTGCCGAGCCGGCGCTGGGTCAGGTGGGGCTGTTGTTCGATCCGGACGAGCCAGGGCTGCTCTGGCTGGCGCGGGCGCAGCCGGGCGAGGAGCTGGAGGCCTACGGGCTGCTCGGGAGGCCGCTCACGCCGGCGCCGGGCTCGCGCAGCCTGCTTCTGGTAGGCGCGGGGCCGGGGCTACCGGCGCTGCTGCTGCTGGCACGCGAGGCCAGCGGGCGCGGAGCCTCGGTGACGCTGCTGGCTGGGGCGCACCACCGCGACGCGCTGCCGCCGGCGTTCCTGCTGCCGGATGCAGTGGAGTACCAGAGCGTGGTCGGCATGCCGGTGGCGAACGTGCGCCTGAGCGGTGGCAAGGGCGGCACGGCACAGCCGACGACGCTGGAGACGGCGATTCAGTGGGCGGACCAGCTGTTCGCGGCGCTGCCGATCGAGGCGCTCGAGCCGCTGCGGGAGCGGGTGCGGGCGGCGAAGCTGCGCTGGGACAAGGGGTTCGCGAGCGTGCTGCTCGAGGGGCCGCTGGTGTGCGGGGTGGGTGCGTGCGGCGTGTGCGCGGTAGAGATGCGGAAGGGGTCGCGGCTGCTCTGTGTGGACGGGCCGGCCTTCGACCTGAAAGATATGTAGCTGGAGGGGCACAGCCCCTCCAGAGCTCCCCTCGGACCAACCCTCTGGCTAGACCTGGCGCCGGGCGGTGATTACGCCGGTGTTCAGGCCGATGGTGTTGAGCCCGCCGAAGAAGCGCGCGTGCTCGATCTTCACGCAGGCGTCCATCACGACCTCGAGCCCAGCCTCGCGCGCACGCTTGGCTGCCTCGAGGTTGATCACCCCGAGCTGCATCCAGAGCACCTTCGCGCCGATGGCGATCGCGTCCTCGGCGATCGGCGGCAACGAGGCCGGGTCGCGGAACACATCGACGATCTCGACCGGCTCGGGGATATCGCGCAGGGATGGGTAGCTGCGCCGGCCGAGGACCTCATGCTCGCGCGGATTGACGGGGATGACATTGTACCCCTCAGAGAGCATGTAGATCGCCGCGAAGTGGCTCGGGCGGTACGGGTTGGACGAGAGCCCGACCATCGCGATCGTGCGGTAGTTCCGCAGGATACGCAGCCGGTCGAAGGCTGTGGTGGCGAACTCAGTTCCCGTCACCGGGCTGCCGGAGCTCACGGCTCCGGTGCTCGAGGCTCGGTCGTGTGACATGCGCTACCCCCTGAATATACAGAGTGGGAGGTATGTTCTGTGGGAGGGCAGCACCCTCCCAAACCCTCCCGCTATACGCCCCAACGTATCCGCACCCTAGCCGAGCGCCTGGTCCAGGTCCCACAGGATGTCGTCGGTATCCTCGAGGCCGATGGAGAGGCGGATCATTTCGGGCAGAACGCCGCCAGCGCGCTGCTCCTCCTCGGTGAGCTGCTGGTGCGTGGTGCTGGCCGGGTGGATGACGAGGGATTTGGCGTCGCCGATGTTGGCGAGGTGCGAGAACAGCTGCAGGCGCTCAATGAAGCGCTTGCCCGCGGCGAGCCCACCCTTGACGCCGAAGGTCATGATCGCGCCGGCGCCACGGGGCAGGTACTTCTTGGCGAGCTCGTGGTATGGGCTGCTGGGCAGCGAGGGGTAGTTGACCCACTCGACGGCCGGGTGCTCGCTGAGGAACGAGGCCACGGCGCTGGCGTTGGCCACGTGGCGGTCCATGCGGATGCCGAGCGTCTCGACGCCCTGGAGGAACATGAAGGCGTTGAAGGGGCTGAGCGCGGGCCCGAGGTCGCGCAGGGCCTCGACGCGGGCCTTCATGATGAAGGCGAAGTCGCCGAAGGTCTCGAAGAAGCGGATGCCGTGGTAGCCCTTGCTCGGCTCGAGCAGCTGTGGGAAGGCCCCCTTGTCCCACGGGAAGCGGCCGCTGTCCACGATCACGCCGCCGATGCTGGTGCCGTGGCCGCCGATGAACTTTGTGGCCGAGTGGACGACGATGTCGGCGCCGTGCTCGATCGGGCGGCAGAGGTAAGGCGTGCCGAAGGTGTTGTCGATGATCAGCGGTAGGTTGTGCTCGTGGGCGATCTTCGCTACCGCCCCGATGTCGAGCACGTTGATGCGCGGGTTGGCGATCGTCTCGCCGTAGAGCACCTTGGTGCGCGGGGTGATCGCGCGGCGGAAGTTCTCGGGGTCGTCCGGCTCGACGAACGTGGTGTTGATGCCGAAGCGGCGCAGGCTGATGTCAAGCTGGGTGTAGGTTCCGCCGTAGAGGGTGCTGGCGGCCACGATCTCGTCGCCGGCTTCGAGGAGGCTGGCGAGCGCGATGAACTGCGCTGCCTGGCCGCTGCCCACGGCCAGCGCGCCGACGCCGCCCTCGAGCGAGGCGATGCGCTCCTCGAAGACGGCGTTGGTGGGGTTCATGATGCGGGTGTAGATGTTGCCGAAGCGCTGGAGGTTGAACAGGGCGGCAGCGTGGTCGGTGTCCTCGAAGACGTACGAGGTGGTCTGGTAGATCGGCACGGCGCGCGAACCGGTGGACGGGTCGGGCCGCTGGCCGGCGTGCAGCGCGCGGGTGTGGAATCCGAACTGGCGCTCGTAGTTAGACATGCTTCTTCCTTGAACAGCACAAAGCGGGGCAGCGCCCCGCACCCGGAGGACCTTTTTTTCTGCGAAGGGCTGCGCCCTCCGCGTCTCCCACCTGGGACAGCGCCCCACAGCTTGTGGGAGGGTCGTTGTGCGAAGGGCTGCGCCCTCCGCGCCTCCCACCTGGGACAGCGCCCCGCAGCTTGTGGGAGGGTCATTGTGCGAAGGGCTGCGCCCTCCGCGCCTCCCACCTGGGACAGCGCCCCATACCCCTTAGCGGCCGCTGTAGGTATCGGTCCAGTGCAGGAGCCGGCGCTCGAGACGGTGCAGCAGCGTGTCGGTGAGCTTCCCGATCAGCGCCAGCGTCACGATGCTGAGCACAATGATATCCGCACGGCCAGTATTCTGTCCATCTACGAGCAGGAAGCCGAGGCCACGCGAGGCGCCGATCAGCTCGGCGGCGACCAGGAAGAGCCAGCCCTGCGCCAGGCCGATGCGCAGGCCGGTGAGGAGCGATGGGAGCGCGGCGGGGAGAAGCACCTGGCGCGCAAGCGTGAGACCCTCCAGCCCGTAGGCGTAGCCGACCTCGACAAGCTTGCGGTCGATCTGGCGGATGCCGGCGACGAAGGTGGTGTAGACCGGGAAGAAAGCGCCGATCGCCACAAGCGTCACCTTCGGGGCCTCGTCCACGCCCATCCAGAGCACCAGCAGCGGAACCCAGGCGAGGGATGGGATGGCGCGGAGCGCCTGGAGCGTGGGCGCGAACAGCTCCTCGGCGCGCCGCGAGAGGCCCACCGCCCCTCCGAGCGCGACTGCGAGCACGCCGCCGATCGCGAAGCCGAACAGGACACGCTGGGCGCTGGCGAGGATGTGCGTAGCGAGCTCACCGCGGGAGACGAGCTCACCTCCGGCGGCGACGACATCAAGCGGCGCCGGGAGCTGGCTGGGCTCGAAGACCCGCAGCGCCGTGACGGTCTGCCACAGGACGAGGAGGCCGAATGGCACCAGCAGGCGCCAGAAGATACCGGCGACACGGGTCGGTCGCGGGAGCGCGGGGATGGCCCGACGCGGGATCGAAAGATTCTGCTCCAAGGGTAGCTCCTTCACTGGTCTGAGGCGCCTGGACGCCAGTCTCTCCTGAGCCGGGCCGCGGTGCGGAGGAAGCCCTGCCCCTCCGCACCTCCCGGGCCGCCGTGTACCTGCCTGGGACTACTTCTGGGCGAGCTGCTGGCTGAACTGCGGAGCGAAGAGCGCCTTCAGCTCGGCCTCGACGTCCACCTCGGGCTTGACCTGGTTCTCGGCCTTGAAGATCGGGATGATCGCGCTGAGGACGGCCGCATGCTCAGCGCCAGGGACGACGCTGCTGGTGAGCACCATGCGCTGCTCCAGCTCCAGCTTGGCGACTTCGAGGGAGAGCTTGGCCTCATCGGCGAGGATCTGCGCCGCCTCGTCCGGGTTCTCGAGGATCCAGTTGCGGGCGCGCTCGTACTGCTTCAGGACGCGGGTGACGTACTCAGGATGCTGCTTGAGGAACGCCTCACGCGCGTTCAGGAAGCCGTAGCTGTTGAAGTCGATGTTGCGGTAGAGCAGCTTAGCGCCGGACTCCAGCTCGGTCTTGGCCATGTGCGGGTCCAGGCCAGCCCAGGCGTCCACCTGGCCGCGCTCCAGCGCCACCCGGCCGTCGGCGTGCTGCAGGTTGACGACCTCCACATCGGCGGAGCTGAGGCCGGCCTCATTCAGCGAGCGGAGCAGGAAGAAGTACGGGTCGGTGCCCTTGGTGGCCGCGATCTTCTTGCCCTTAAGGTCGGCGACGGAGGTGATTGACGAGTCCTTGCCCACCACGAGCGCGGTCCACTCGGGCTTGGCGAAGACATAGACCGTCTGGATGGGCGAGCCGTTGGCGCGAGCGAGCAGCGCGGCGGCGCCGGCGGTGGAGCCAAAGTCCACGGCGTCGGAGCGCAGGAACTCATTGGCCTTATTGCTGCCGGCGCTCAGGACCCAAGTCACCTTGATGCCGTCGGCCTTCAGATCCTCCTCGAGCCAGCCGAACTTGCGCAGCACCAGGCTGCTCGGGTTGTAGTAGGCGTAGTCGAGCCGGATCTCGGCCGGCTTCGTGGCGGCCGCGGGGGCGCCGCAGGCGGCGATGACGGGGACCACCAGTAGAAAGAGAAGCAGTGATGCAAACCAGCGCCGTGCCATGGGTGATGCTCCTTACGTTAGTGCGTTTCCGCCAGCTGGGGTGCCGCCTCGTGCGCGGCGTGACTGAGTCCAAAGTGGGACAGAACATGCGCCCGCAGCGGCGCGAAGGCAACATCGCCTCGGTCACGTGGTCGTGAGAGTGGAACATCGATGGTGGCAGCGATCGTCGCTGGCCGCTGCCCCAGGATAATGATCCGATCGGCCAGGAACAGCGCCTCGTCGACGTCGTGGGTCACCAACACGACGGTCGGGCGGAGCGACTGGTGGATATCTGCAACAAGGTCCTGCATCTGCATGCGGGTGAGCGCGTCGAGCGCTGCGAAGGGCTCGTCGAGCAGGAGGACCTCGGGGTGTCCGATGAGCGCGCGGGCGAGCGCGGCGCGCTGGGCCATGCCCCCGGAAAGCTGGTGCGGGTAGGCGCCGCCGAAGCGCTCGAGACCGACGAGCCCGAGCAGTTTCTCAGGGGGTTCGGCCCCTGGGAGCCGGCGTGCGCCGAAGGCGACGTTGGCGGCGACCGTGAGCCAGGGGAAGAGGCGTGGCTCCTGGAAGACCACGGCGCAGCGCGGGTCCGCGCGGGTGACGACCTTGCTGCCGAGGCGCACGGCGCCGGTGGAGGGCTGGTCAAGGCCGGCGACCATGCGGAGCAAGGTGGACTTGCCGCAGCCGCTGGGGCCGAGGACGGCGATGATGGAACCTGCGGGGATGTGGAGCGATACGTCGCTCAGAACAGGCAGCTCCGCCTGACGGGGCCCGAAGTTCTTGCCTACGTGGGTCAGAGTTACCTGCTCGGCCATGCCTACCTCTCCTGCTGCGCTAGAAACAGCGACACCCTCATCAGCGTACGATGAGGGTGTGGGAGCGGCGCACGGGCGCCAAGCCTCGCACACTCTCATCTCCCAGGTAATCCTGCTGGAGTTAGCACCTACCGGGCGCTGCACGCCGGGTGGTTGCTGGGGCTTCGTCGGGCCAGTCCCTCCGCCCCTCTGGATGAAAGTGAAGCTTTATTAAGTTGCGAAGAATATAAATTAACTTAGCGGATTTGTCAAGAACGGTAACTCCGTCGGCGCCGGTTGGTCTACAGCCGTGTGATGAGGCGGTGCTTCAACTCAGTCGACGTGCGCGAGTGCCCTTCTCCATGAGGGAGGTGAGCAGGCCCAGCGTTGTCGCGCTGGGGCCGGGGCTGTGCCTACCGTCCGCCGACGTAGCCTCCCTGCTGCGGGACGGCCACGCGGTCGAACTCGCGGGCCAGGGTGCGCAACGCGGCGCGCATTGCCGGTCTGTACCCCGTCACCGCGAGCTCGGGCTCGACCAGGGCCAGCCGCCGTGTGAGGCGTCGGACGCGGCGTCGGCGCTCAGACCGTCGAGCACGGCCAGCAGCCCCGAGCGGCCGTCGTCGAGGAAGAAGCCGTGGGTCTCGCCGCGCACACCGAACGCCTCGGCGAGCAGGAGGTCGAGCCACCTGGTGAAGTCCTGGGGGTTGATCATTCAAGCCTCCGTTGCTTCGAAGGAGATTGTTCAGCTCTGGCGGCTGCCCTCGCTGGTGAGGCCGCTGGTCCAGATCACGAGAAGCTGGCTGGGGTCGGGCTCCTCCAGGAGCTCCACGGCGACGAGCCACTTGACCCACTCGAAGCCGCGCCGGCCGGGAGCTACCATGCGGGCGGGGAAGCCGTGGCCGTGGTCGAGCGGGGCGCCGCCGATGTGCGTGGCAACCAGGGCGGCGCGAGCCTCCTCCAGCGGCAGGCTCCAGCGGTAGCCGGTGACAGAGACGAAGCGCACGTATTGTGCCGACGGGAGCGGCCCCGCGCGCTCGAGCAGGTCGCCAATCAGGACGCCGCCCCAGCGCTGGCGCGTGAAGAAGCCCCCCGTGCAGTCCAGGGTGGCCTCGAGCTCTACGACAGGGAGCCCCACTACTCCCGGCCCCTCTTCCAGCGGCGGGACGGGGGAGGCCAGGAGATCCGCGTAGCTCAGCGCGTACGGCGCGGCGACGGCGCCGCCGACCCGCAGGCGCCAGGCGGCGACGTCGAGCGGGCGGGGCCGGTCGGCGGCCCAGATCACGTAGGGAAATGCGCCATTGCCGCCGAAGCTGCCGACTTCGCGTGAGCCGGTGAAGCGGCGCCGGCCGCCGGGGGTGTCGAGCGCGCGGGCGGCGGCGTTCTTGGCAGGCCAGAGGGCTACGGCGGCGAGCACAAGGGCCGACCAGCGCAGCGCCTGCCGGCGGTTCGTGAGGGGGCGCAGCAGCTGAAAGGGGTTCAGCAGGCGGTTGACATATGCGCGGGCTGCTTCACCTGTACGGCGGCGGGCGAGCGGTCGGGCGCGGGCAATCATGTGGGCTGAGACGGCGGTGGTGAGCAGCAAGCCGAAGATAATGTGCCAGTTCAGCAGGTTGTAGCCGGCCACGACCAGCGTCCCGCCGGTGGTCCAGAGCACGCCGGTGATAAGCGTGAGCGCGGTGATGGCCACCGCGGCGATCCCGAGGATCGTGCGGCGGTCCCACGCAGCCGGGCGCACGAGGCGCGGCCAGACGCGGATGAGCTTGTAGGCCGTGAGCGGCAGCAGCCAGAGCCCGGCCACCCCGTGCAGCGTGAAGACCCACCAGTCCTCTGGGCGGCCGGAGACCAGGCTGAGAAGGCCGCTGGCGAAAGCGACGCCGACGGCGGCGGCGAGAGACCAATCTACGAGGCGTGCGTTCATACGTGTATAGTATACGCCGACCGCTGTGAGGCGGAATGGCTTGACATAGCCCGCGTCGATGGTATATTTGTGCTACTGCCGCCGTCTACACTGGAAGAGCACACACCCACCATGTCGCTACCGCTACGGAACAAGATCGGGGTCATCACCAGCGGATCGCTCGTCGAGGGGCTCTCGGCGCGGCTCGAGGGTCGCGAGAGTGTCGAGGACATGCGCGTCGGGAAGTTCGTGGTGATCAACGGCGAGAAGCACGAGTTCTTCTGCATGATTACCGACGTGGTGCTGGAGGCCACCAACCAGAAGGTGCTGGTGGACCCGCCGGACGGCGACCTGTTCTTCCACGAGGTGCTGGCGGGGACATCGACCTACGGCACGGTAGCGCTGAAGCCGATGCTGATGCTGCCGCGCGACCTGAACGACGAGCTGCGGCCGCCGAAGACCGTGCCGCGCCACTTCGCGCCGGTGCTCGACGCCGACGAGAGCGATTTCCAGCGGGTGTTTGGCGGCGAGGATGCGACGCACTTCGAGATCGGGCGGCCGCTGGACATGGACGTGCCGGTCTGCCTGGACCTGAGTCGGCTGGTGGAGCGCTCGAACGGCATCTTCGGCAAGAGCGGCACCGGCAAGAGCTTCCTGACTCGCTTGCTGCTGTGCGGCACGATCAAGGCCAACGCGGCGTCGAACCTGATCTTTGACATGCACAGTGAGTACGGCTGGGAGACCCCCTCGGAGGGCGGTGGGTTCGTGAAGGGGCTGCGCCAGCTCTTCGGCGCGCATGTGCTGGTCTACTCCCTGGACCCGGCTACCTCGCGTAACCGCAATGTGCCGGTGGACGAGGAGGTGGCGATCGGCCTGGACCAGATCGAGGTCGAGGATGTGATCCTGCTGCAGGACGAGCTGAACCTCACCGCCACGGCCGCCGAGTCCGCCTACCTGCTGGTGGACCGCTACAAGGAGCGCTGGCTGAGCGAGCTGCTGAAGATGACCGCCGAGGATGTCAATCTGTTCGCTGAGAGCGTGGGCGGGCACGCCGGGGCGATCAGTGCGCTCAAGCGCAAGCTCGAGCAGGTCGCCCGCAAAGGGTTCGTGCGGGAGAGCGTGCCGGGCAAGGTGATCGACCAGCTAGTGGATGTGCTGGCAGCCGGCAAGCACGTGGTGCTGGAGTTCGGCCGCTACAGCGACTCGCTCTCATACATGCTCACGGCGAACATCATCACGCGGCGCATTCGGCGGCGCTGGGTCGAGAAGACCGAGCAGTACATCCGCAGCAAGGACGCCAAGGACAAGCCGCGCCAGCTCATGATCACGATCGAGGAGGCGCACAAGTTCCTCAACCCGCAGACGGCGAAGCAGACGATCTTCGGCACGATCGCGCGTGAGCTGCGAAAGTACAGCGTGACGCTGCTGGTGGTGGACCAGCGCCCATCGTCGATCGACGCGGAGGTGATGAGCCAGCTCGGCAGCCGCGTGACAGCGCTGCTGAACGACGACAAGGACATCGACGCGGTGTTCACGGGCGTGAGCGGCGCGTCGAGCCTGCGGGCGGTGCTGGCGAGCCTCGACACGCGGCAGCAGGCGCTGGTTCTGGGCCACGCGGTGCCGATGCCGGTGGTGGTGCGGACGCGACCGTACGACGAGGCGTTCTACCGCGCGGTGGGACGGCCCGAGGGGAACACACTGGAGGAGCGGCGGCGCGCGCGGGTGGAGATGGACGAGCTGTTCTGATGCCGCGGGCGGAGCGCTGAGCAGCTAGGGTATAGGCTGAACATAATGAGGGCGTTGAAGTCACGCTTCAGCGCCCTCGGGTGTTTGCGGCTTAGGGCGTGGGTGTGACGCGCGGCGCGACGCCGCCGCTCTGCATCAGGAAGCCGAGCCTGCTCTTGGCAATCACCTCGAGCTGCGTGTTGCCAGCCTTGTTGGCTGCGTCGGCGGCCTGCTCGAAGGCGGCGACGGCCTCGGGTACCCTGCCGCGCATCTCCTCCACCCCGCCGAGCAGCAGGTAGCCCGGCGCCGCGGTTTCGGTGCGGCTGATCAGGGCGCGTGCGTCGGCCTCGGCGGCGTCCGTCTGGCCTACCTGGAGCAGCGTGGTGCCGCGGTCGAAGAGGAAGCGCGTGTCGTCGTTCAGCAGGCGCTTGGCCTCATCCCACGCTGTGTTTGCCGCTGCCTCGTCCCCCTGGGCCGCGTGGAGCGCGCCGATCCACAGCGCCGCCTGCGGGTCAGTCGGGACCTTGGTGGCCTCGGCCTGCGCGGCGGCAAGGGCACGGTCCAGCCTGCCGTCCTGCGCGAACTGACGCGTACTGTTGAGGTTGGCCTGCGGTGGTGGTGGAAAGAGCAGCGTCAGGACGATGATCGTCAGCATCACGGCGAGCACCGGCACGCCGAGGAAGAGTAGGCGGCGGACACGGCGACGGCTCTCGTCGATCTGGGCGGCCTGGACAGCCTGGAAAGTAGGGCTGTCCTTGAGCTCGGCGGTCTGTTCGGCGGCCTGGACGAGGCGCACGACGCCGGCCGCGCCACGCAGGACCCGGCGCCGGAGCGAGTCGATGCGGCCCTCCTCGGCGCGAACGTCTACGCTGGGTTGGCGCGCCGCCGCGAGCATCTGGTCGAGCTGGTCAAGACTCTGGATGACGCCGCGGGCGCCGTTGGGAGTCTTGTGCATATCGACGATGCGGCGCTCGGTGTCGTCGAGCAGCTCGCGGAGCCGAATGAGCTCGGTCTGTGTCGTGATGTGGGGGTCAATTGTGCGCTTCATGAAGCCCCTCCGGGGCAGTTATTGTTGGCTGTGTAGCCGGAATGGTACCATAGGATACGGTATAATGCGCGGGCGGCATGCCGCCCGCGTAGATATGCCCGGCGCCCTGCTCCATGCGGCGCGGCGGTGGTAAGATTAAGGTGAACTGATGCGACTGATTATTATCCGCCACGGTGAGAGCGAGTGGAATCGCATCGGCCGGTACCAAGGCCAGGCGGACGCGCCGCTGTCCGATCTAGGGTTGCGCCAGGCGGAGGCACTGGCCGAGCGGCTGCGCAATGAGCGTTTCGATGCAATTTTCACGAGCCCGCTGCAGCGGGCGGCACGTACGGCGGCGGCGGTCGCCCGGCACCACCCCGAGGTGCCGCTCGTAACTGAGCCGGCGCTGCTCGAGATCCACCACGGTGACTGGCAGGGCCTGATGGTGCACGAGGTCAAGGAGCGCTACGCCGACGGGCTGGGCGAGTGGCGTATGCACCCCACCCGTGCGCAGATGCCGGGCGGTGAGAGCTTCAGCAACATCCTGAAGCGAGTGCTGGACTTCAAGGATCGGCTGCTGCAGGAGCGCGAGCACGGGAGCGTGCTGGTCTCGACTCACGATGTGGTGGTCAAGATTCTGGTGGCAGACGCGCTCGGTATGAATATGGATCGCATCAACCGTATCTGGGTCACGAACGCCAGTATTAGCGCCATCGAGTATGGTGATGACCTGCCATACCTCGTGAGCCTCAGCGAGGCCTGCCACCTGGGTCGCCTAGAGACCGCGCGCGAGAACCAGAAGGCCTTGTAGATCTTCCAGAGAGACTGTGTTGCACTGCCGGTGTTCGGGGGCCGCCCAAACTCCTCCGTGCGGCAAGCAACCTTTTGCTGACCGTGCATAGATTGTGCAGGGGCGGTGCATATTCTGTGCAAGGGCTTGACATGTTGCCCTTTTTGATTATACTACAATAGTGTCTTCCTTCACAAAGCGGGCATGGGGACTCTCTTGCGACACCTGCCGCGGCGCGCGGGGTGCCAGCAGCTAGAAAGTGTGCGTACGATGGGTCTTTCACCAATGCAGCTTGACCTGTCGGTACAGCGGCACGCCGACCCGGCGGTGCGGCTGCAGACTGCGAACCTTGGCGATATGCTCCGGCGCGCGGATCTGCCCGACGATATGACGTTCGTGGAGCAGCAGCTGCTGGCCCGAACACAGTCACGCTCGCAGCTTCTCGCGGCCTCGGGCGCATACACGGTGGCCGCGGGGGGCAAGCGGCTGCGTGCGGCCCTGGTGCTGCTAGCGGCGCGGCTCGGCTCATACCATCTGGAGCGAGCGGCGCGTCCCGCGGTGGCGATCGAGCTGCTGCACGCCGCCTCGCTGCTGCACGATGATCTGGTGGACAACGCGGGGCAGCGGCGCGGGCGAGTGACGGTCCACAGCCGCTGGGACAAGGACGTGGCTCTGATGCTGGGCAACTACTTCTTCGCCCTGGCGGCGCACGAGCTCGCGGCCGAGCCGGACCCGCGCATCATCCGCTTCTACAGCAGCGCCGCGCAGACAATGGTGGAGGGTGAGCTGACCCCAGTGACGCAGCTCGAGCCGCTGGAGACCGCGCTGGCGCAGTACTATCACAAGATCGGCAGCAAGACGGCAGTGCTGTTCGAGGCGGCGTGTAAGGCCGGTATCGCGGTGGCCGGCGGCGGCGAGGCCGAGATAGCGGCGGCGGGTGCGTATGGCTACGACCTCGGGCTGGCATTCCAGATCGTGGATGATGTGCTTGACTTTACAGGGGATGAGACGGTGCTGGGTAAGCCGGCCGGCAATGACCTGCGCGAGGGAACATTAACCCTGCCGCTCATCTTCGCGGTCTCGCAGTCGCACAATCCGCTGCTACGGGAGGTGGCGCGGACGGCGCGGCCTGATCCGACGCGTGTACCGCAGCTGGTGTCGGCCGTTGTAACCTCGGGGGGCGCGGCGCGGGCCATGGATGAGGCACGCGCGCTGATCGGCCGGGCGCTTGGGCACCTGGCGATCTTCCCGTCATCTCCCACGCGCCGCGCCATGGCCGAGATAGGCGAGTTCGTGCTGAACCGCCAGCAGTAACCGCATACAGGTTCGCCGCGGCGGATAACCGCGGTCTCAGTGGGGAGAGGGCCACACCTCTCCCTTTTTTTGTTCCCGCTGTCCCCCACAAAGCGTACTCGCTACGCAACTTTCCACCTGCCTTGGGCGGTATCTCTAGTGCGCGGCGGGACCGGCCCCGGCTGCCTAAAACCTACAGGCATCCATCGTCGCACAGGCCTGCGTAATCGTAGCTACAACTACAGCCGCGCAACGCAGCGACTCAGCCGCCCATCGTAGCATGCGTCCGAGCCCGCACGGAGCCGAGATGAAGAACCTTACTCGTCGCACGACACTACCCCGTGATGGAGACAGCGAAGAAACCCCTCTGCCTGACATGATGACCGAGGTCGTCTGGGAGGAGGGAGTGGCGGACACGCTCGCTGGGCCTGAGCGCCGCGTCGCCGACACGACGGAGGACTCCGTGCAGCTCTACCTGCGCGAGATCGGGCAGGTGGCGTTGCTGAGCGCCAGCGACGAGGTGACGCTGGCGGATGAGATCACCCGCGGCCGCGAGGCGCGCGAGCAGCTCCAGCGGCACGCCCGGCACGGGTGGGCAGAGCGGCTTCAGCTGGAGCGGGTGGCGGCTCAGGGGGATGAGGCGCGCCGGCGACTGATCCAGGCCAACCTGCGGCTTGTGGTGAGCGTGGCAAAGAAGTACATCGGCGGGCCGCTCTCGTTCATGGACCTGGTGCAGGAGGGCAACATCGGCCTGATGCGCGCGGTGGAGAAGTTCGATGCGGGCCGCGGCAACCGCTTCTCCACCTACGCCACCTGGTGGATCCGGCAGTCGATCACGCGCGCTATCGCCGAGCAGAGCCGTGTCATCCGGCTGCCCGTGCACCTATCGGACGCGATCGGCCAGCTGCGGCGAGTGACGCGCCAGCTCGAGCAGGTGCTGGGGCGCGAGCCGACGACGCTGGAGGCTGCCGAGGCGCTGGGAGTGAGTGAGCGCCGGGTCCTGCGGCTGCTCCAGGCTGCGACGCAGCCGATCTCTCTGGAACAGCCGATCGGGAGCGACGGCGAGGGGCACGTGGGCGAGCTGCTTTCCGACGGCGATGGGGACGCGCCGCTCGAGATCGCTACGCAGCGTATGATGCAGCAGGATGTCGCGCGGGCGCTCCTGCAGCTCCCTGAGCGTGAGCGCGCAATCCTTGAGATGCGCTACGGGCTGGCGGACGGCCAGCGGCGGACGCTTGAGGAGATCGGTATAGCGTTCGGCATCACGCGCGAGCGCACGCGCCAGATCGAGGCCGAGGCGCTGCGGCACCTGCGTGGCCCAGGGGTCGGCGCCCGTCTCCAGTCTTACCTGGAGTAGCGAGACGTGTATCAGAGAGCCGGGGCGCGCGCACGTTTCGTGGCGCGCTCCGGCTTTTTGCTGCCCGCCAGCGGGCGACATAGCCGCCCGATTGGCGATTAAAGACGCCGCCGCGGCAAGCCCTCTGCTATAATTGTGTACGACAGCGTGTTGAAGTAACATAAAGCGATAGGCGCACGCTGCTGCTAGAGGGCTATGGCTGACGGTATTGTGTTTGAGAGCATCCTGATTCTGGTGCTCATTCTGGCCAACGGATTCTTCGCGGCCTCGGAGATTGCTGTGGTGTCCGCCCGCAAGGGACGCCTGGAGCAGCAGGCCGATCAGGGGAGCGGCGGCGCCGCGGCGGCTCTGCGTCTGGCAGAGGACCCAAGCCGGTTCCTGTCGACGGTCCAGGTCGGCATCACGCTGTTCGGGACGTTCGCAGCCGTGTTCGGCGGTGCGGGCCTGTCGGAGGCGCTCCAGGAGTGGCTTGCGTCGGTGCCGGCGCTGGCCCCCTACGCGGCGGCAATGGCCCCGGTGCTGGTCGCGCTGCTGATCAGCTACCTGTCGCTCATCCTGGGCGAGCTCGCGCCGAAGCGCCTGGCGCTGCAGAACGCCGAGGGGATGGCGGTGGCGGTGGCGCCGCTGATGCGCTGGCTGGCGCGCGCGGCCTCCCCGGTGGTGTCGTTCCTGACGTTCTCCACCGAGCTGGTGCTGCGGCTGCTCGGGCGGCGCAATGTTGCGGAGCAGCCAGTGACCGAGGACGACATCATGGCTCTGGTGCGCGAGGGCGCGGCCGAGGGCACCGTCGAGGATGCCGAGAAGGACCTGATACGCAACGTCTTCACCTTCACCGACCGGGCGGTGCGCTCGGCGATGACGCCGCGGACTCAGATCGTGGCGGTTGACATCGAGACGCCGGTGCCCGAGGTGCTGGCGCTGATCACCGAGTCCGGCTACTCGCGCTTCCCGGTGTACCACGAGTCGCTCGACCACATTGTCGGCATCCTGTACGTGAAGGATCTGCTGCAGAGCTGGGCCGCGCCGACGACGGTGGACCTACGCACCCTGCTGCGGCCGCCGCTGCACGTGCTGGAGAGCCAGCGGGCCTCGGCGGTGTTCCAGGTGCTGAAGGAGCGCCGGAGCGCGATGGCGCTGGTGCTGGACGAGTATGGGCAGGTGGCAGGCGTGGTGACGCTGGAGGACCTGCTCGAAGAGCTGGTGGGCGATATCTCCGATGAGTACGATGATGCGGACGAGGCACTGGTGCGGCTGGAGGACGGCAGCTACCTGGTGGATGGGCTGATGCCGTTCGGAGACGCGCAGGAGCGGCTTCAGCTGCCGGCGGCGGCGGGCGAGCTGCTGCGCGAGCACGGCTTCGAGACGCTGGCGGGCTTCATGCTGGCGCTGCTGGGGCGCATCCCAGGGGTGGGAGACATGGCGCGGTGGGAGGGGTTCACCTTCCAGGTGATGGACATGGACGGCCGGCGGATCGATAAGATCCAGGTGCGGCCACCCCAGTCGCTCGGGGTCGAGCAGACCCAGGGTGTGCTCGCCACGGCCGCGCTGCCGCGGGTGTCGTCGCCGAAGACCCGTGAGGCGCGCGGCGACTGACGGGGGACTCGGGCCGGCGTAGCCACAGAGGGCACGGAGCGCGCAGAGGGTGGGAGCACACTCTATCTTGGCCTCTATGCCTTTTGGCTACGCAACTGGCGCTCTAGACGGAGCGGCGCTTCAGCAGCATCGTGAACTCCCCCTGCTGGACGGTCTCGTCGCGCTGGTTGAGGACGGTGACGTCGTAGACCACGATGCCGCGGTCGGGCTTGCTCGTCTCGCGCGTGCTAGCGACACGCAGGGTGGCGCGGATCGTGTCGCCGAGCTTGATGGGCGCGGTGAACTGCCACGAGAGGCCGAGGAAGGCGATCACGCCATCTGAGTCCATGTCGGTGCGGTACTTGAGGCCGTTGGCGATCGAGAGGCCGAGCAGGCCGTGGGCGATGCGCTCGCCGAAGACTGACTGGCGCATGTACTCGGCGTCGGTGTGGAGGCGGTTGTAGTCGCCCGTGAGCCCGGCGAAGGAGGAGACGTCTGCCTCGGTGACGGTGCGCGCCGGCGTGGGGAAGGTGTCGCCGACGCTGTAGTCCTCGTAGTAGATTTTTTTCATACCATGCGGGGAGGGATGGCCCACCCCGCGCCCCTCCCGTTATGAGGCCGCGAGGCTCTCCTTGACGATCTGCGCGATGTCGGTGGGGAGCTTAGCGATCTTGGCGCCCACCGCCTCGAGTGCGGCGATCTTCTCCTGGGCGGTGCCCTCGCCGCCGGAGATAATCGCGCCGGCGTGTCCCATGCGCTTGCCGGGCGGTGCCGTCTGGCCGGCGATGAAGCTGACCACCGGCTTGGTGACGTTGGCCTTGATGTAGTCCGCGGCGTCGATCTCGGCGCGGCCGCCGATCTCGCCGATCAGGACGATCGCCTTTGTCTCGGGGTCATTCTGGAACAGCTCGAGCACGTCCACGAACGACGTGCCGATGATGGGGTCGCCGCCGATGCCGACGATCGTGCTCTGGCCGAGGCCGAGCTTGGTGAGCGCATCGACGGCCTCGTAGGTGAGCGTGCCGCTCTTCGAGACCACGCCGACCGGGCCGGGCGACACGATGTTGCCCGGGATGATGCCGACCTTGGCCTGGCCGGGGGTGAGCAGGCCGGGGCAGTTCGGGCCGATCAGGCGCGCGCCGGTCTCTTTGACGAAGGCGTAGGTGCTGACCATGTCGATCGCCGGGATGCCTTCGGTGATGCAGACGATGAGCTTGATACCAGCTGCGGCCGCCTCGCAGACCGCGTCAGGCGCGAAGGGCGCCGGGACGTAAATAACCGATGTGTTGGCACCGGTCTCCTTCACTGCCTCGGCCACGGTGTTGAACACCGGCACCTTGCCGTCGATCGCTGTCTGGCCGCCGCGGCCCGGGACGGCTCCCGCCACGACGTTGGTGCCGTAGGCAACCATCTGACGGGCGTGGAACTCGCCCTCGCGCCCGGTGATGCCCTGCACAAGCAGCCGAGTATTTTTATCGACCAGGATGCTCAAAGCCGATCCCCTTTCAGCAATCTATGATGTAGTGTATTGTCCCTCGTTGATTCTGCCGCCTATCCTAGCATAGGGGTACATCCGCTGCAAGTTGAGCGGCCGCGGCGACCCCTACGATACGGGTGCGAGTTACAGGGCATCTAGCCGCGGGCGCCGAAGATCGCGCGGCCCACGCGCACGATGGTGGCGCCCTCCTCGACGGCCACCTCGAAGTCGTCGGTCATGCCCATGGAGAGCTCACGCCACGAGCCGGCGGGTAGCCGCTGGGCGAGCGCGTCGCGCAGGAGCCGGAGGGATCGGAAGGTGGGCCGGGCGAGCTCGGGGTCCGCGCCCCAGGGCGCCACGGTCATGAGGCCGCGCACGCGCAGGTTGGGCAGGGCCAGGATACGCTCGGCCTCGGCTACGAAGGCGTCGAGGGCGGCGGGGCGCCCCTCCCAGCCGGCGAGGTCGAAGCCCTCCTTGCTGGTCTCGCCGCTGACGTTGACCTGGAGGAGGATGGGCAGCGGGCTGGACGCGTGCCGGTCTAGGGCCTCGGCCAGCCGCAGGCTGTCCACCGAGTGGACGAGGTCGAACAGCGCGGCAGCGCGCTTGGCCTTGTTCGTCTGGAGGTGGCCGATCAGGTGCCAGGTGATCCGCCCGCGCTCGGCGGCCAGCGCGGCGACCTTGGCGTCGGCCTCCTGCACGCGATTCTCGCCGAAGTGGGCCAGGCCGGCCGCGAGGGCCGCGGCCACCGCCTCGGGCGGGTGGGTCTTGGTAACGCCGACGAGGGTGATCTCCTCGGCCGGCCGGCCGGAGCGGCGCGCTGCGGCGGCGATGCGCCCGCGAATGGCGTCGATGTGCTCTGCGATCGTGTCCATGAAACTCCGAGCTCGTATGATCGGGGTGGCGGCTATTATAGCTGCTCGTAGACAAAGGCCGGTTGCCGCGGTAGAATACGAGGGTTGCACGCCCCGATGCGTCCAGCCTGCCCCGCAGCAGCCCTCAGCCCAGACCGCCTACCCACAGCCCCGCCGCTGGCCAACTCTGACAACGGTGTCCTGAAGCTTCGGTGACGAAGGCCCTACACTATTCTACTCACTTCACAGGATAGCACTATGCTTGAGGATACCAAGGGAGAGGTTCGCCCGGGGCTCGGCGGGAGCGCCGAGCGTGTGCTGGTGGTGGACGACGAGGTCGCAATCGGAATGCTGGTCCGGCGCGCGCTGGAGCGAGCGGGTATGTCGGTGGAGGTGGCGCACAATGGCCGTGAGGCGCTGGAACTGTTCGGCGTACGTCGGTACGACGTGGTGCTGTGCGACCTGCGCCTCCCCGATGTGAGCGGCCAGGAGCTCCACGCGCACATCCAGCGGGCGGCGCCGGATACCGCGCGCCGGATGGTGTTTCTGACGGGGGATGCCACGAGCCCGGAGGCGGTGCAGTTCCTGGCGCGCTCCGGCTGTCGCTATATCTCCAAGCCGTTCGACCTACGCGGCCTTGTGGGGGTGGTGCGGGAGGTGGCGAGTCGTGAGTCGTGAGTCTTGAGCCGTGAGTCGTGAGTCTTGAGCCGTGAGTCGTGAGTCGTGAGT
>JBDLTZ010000307.1:0-3363 GCA_039805565.1 Chloroflexota bacterium
CAGCCGCTCCATCAGGTGGCGCGCCTCGTCGGCTCGGTCGAGCGCGAGCTCGCACAGCCTCGCCCACTGCGCCACCACCGCCTCGCGGTCCCAGCCGAACGCCTGCTGCATCGCCTCGCCCGTCTCGTCGCCCGTCCACGCCACCGTCGCCCCCGGTGCCGCCGCGCCGATGTGCATGGCAAACCAGGCGCAGTACCCCAGCCGGACCAGTCCGGGGTCACCGCTCCAGCCGGCGTCAGCGAGACCGGAGAGATACGCTGCGGTGCAAGCCTCCTCCAGCTCCGGCACATCGTCAGCCGCAAGTTCGCACAGGAGCGCACTATCCGCCAGCAGCACGCACAGCTCCCCACCGACCGGCCCACAGCCGACGAGTGCCCAGTCGATCGCGACGACCTCGGGGGTGTCATCATGTGTCCGGATGAACAGGTTGCGCCGCTGAGCGTCGAAGTGCGAGAAGACCTGCGGGAGCTGCGTGAGCACGGCGAGGAAGCGCTCCCTGTCGGCTCGCAGCCGCTCGACGCGGAGGCGCAGCGCCGTGGGGAACGCCGCACGGACGAAACGATTTTCCCACGCGCGCTCAGGATCGTAGTGTTCGATGGCCGCGAGCCACCAACCGCAGTGCTCAGTGCACAGCCACGGCTCGTCCGGGAGCGGCGTGCCTGCCAGGTAGGCACCGTTGAGGGTGCCGACCGCACGCGCGGCGAGGGCGTACTGTGCCGGCGTCCAGAGCTGAGCAGAGTCTGGGACGATGTGCTCCATCCAGATCCAGGCGCTGTCGGTGTGCTCGGTGGCCGCGTAGATGCGCGGCGCCCGGATCCCTCCGGGAAGCCGGGTCAGCAGTCCGGATTGGACGGTGTGCAGCTCGCGCTTCCAGTACCATATGCTCCGCAGGTCGTGCTCTTGGCCGCCCCTGCGGATGATCTTCAGGACGGTGGACCAGGGCCGGCTGACTCTGCCGTCGTGACCAGTGCCCTGAAACAGAAAGAGGCCATCGGGGTTAATGATCCCCTTGGTGCTTAGGCGGTCGACGTGCCAGTCTGTGATCGTGAAGGAGCGGCAGTCCTGGACGTTGCGGGCGATCTCCGTCAGGAGGTTCGGGTCGATCGCCTGCAACTGTTCGAGCATTGAAACAGCCATGGGGAACCTCCTCGCGCTGACCACATGCGCGCATGCGGTCTTAGGCTGCTCCCTACGCGCAACAGGTATGGGCATCCAGGTAGATCAATGGAGGTGCTGCACGAGACAGACGAGGCTCTCTCGTTTCCGTTCCGTTAGGGATTCTCTCATCTGCTCTGGATACATAGTTTTCAGCTATCCTGACGTGAGCGCACCGGAAGGTCGTCCTCACGAGGTACCGCCGGCTACCGCAGCAGCCTCGCACCGTGGTTGTCGAAAACCGCTATTCGGTCACTAGCGGGGTGTCGTCGCGGTTTGCCCACTCGGCCAGAGAGCCATCGTACGCGCGTACTCGCTCCCAACCGAGGAGCGAGAGTACGAAGAAGCCCACGGTTGTCCGAACCCCGGCCTGGCAATGGATGAGCGTCTCGTTCGCCTGGGACAGACCAGCCTTGTGGAGAAGCGCCTCCAGCTCCGCAGCCGACTTGAAGACATGGCGATCGTCGTCGGTCAGGAATATCTCGCTCGGGATGTTGTGAGAACCTGGAATGTGACCGACGCGCTTGTTCTCGAACCAGTTCTCAGTCCCGTTGAACAGGGGTTCAGGAAGGACATTGAGGATCTGAGCCCCCGGCGCATCGATCTTTCGCATCACGTCGTCGAGCCGGCAGATGATCGACTCGTCAGGGCGTGGCGTGAAGCGACAGGGTGGGGCAACCGTCTCGTGGAAGGTAACCGGACGTCCTTCACTCACCCACCGCTGCCACCCACCGTTGAGTACCTTTGTACTCGTGTGACCATAGTATTTGAGGACCCACCAGAGTCGGGTCGCGTACGCGGCAATGAGGTCGTCGTAGGCCACGACAGTCGTGTCGTCGGACACTCCAAGGCGCCCCAGGAGCTCTGCAAACGCGTCAGGGCTCATGACGTGCACCCCACCCTCCGGCTCCTTCAGCCATACATGAACGGGCAGGCCGACTGCACCAGGAATATGCGCGCGGTGATAGCGCTCAAGCGATGAGCAGTCGATGATGCGTACGTTCGGATCGTTGCGATGTTCCCAAAGCCAGTCTGGCTCGGCGAGGAGTTCAGGGCGTGCATACTCTTCCGGTGTTCCCATCATACCCTCCTTGTGGCAGCTATCAGCACCCTGATCACCAACGAGCAGGCGTGTGTATCAGCGTGAGGAATGTATACCGATGGGGAGCGCAGAAGACAACGTGACAGTATGAGAATGGCCCCAAGGGGCGAGGGTGGTTCTGTTACGAGTATATGCCGACAGTCAAGGTGTACAGAATCGACATGCTCTCGGTCTTTGGCGGATCGAGGAGAAGGCGCGCGAGTTGGGGATGAGTTCTTGGTGCTTCCACCACCACTTCAAGGCAGTTACCGCGATGAGTCCGTTGCAGGTTCAGAGCAACTGCGGCTCCAGGAGGTCCGCCGGCTGACGCTGGACGAGGGTATCGACGCGGCAAGTACAGGCTATTGTGTTGGGTATGACGACGCATCAGGCTTTGTTGCATAATCCGGTTTTCTACCAGTAATAGTGGGGAATGTCGTCCATATCTTACCTCTCTACCATCACCCAGTGGGGAACGACCCAGACCAACGGCGGCGCTTCTGGTTTGGAGTGGGGCTACAATGAATTATGCAACAACGCCACGCATCATTGTTCAACTGCGAGAACAAGTTGCTCTTTGGCGAGCCTGCTGTACGCAACGTCAAACGGGCGCCGGTGACCGCCACGGAAAGCCTCGGGCTATGAGTGATTCGAGTATCTCTTGCGCGTTAAGCGCCCTAAGGCATCGTACTGCGCGCTATGTTCGACCAGCAGGGAGGGAGGGAGCGGTGGCAGTTCCCTCCCTGCTGTGCCGTCATCGTGTATCAGTTCCTTTCGCAGCAGCTTTCCCCATGAAGGTTCCTCCACCGGCCATCCGCGACGTGGCACAAGCCTACCCTCTCCGCCGCCCGCTCAGCGCCGCCCGCACCTGCGCCTCGGAGACCTCGGCGTAGCGCCGGGTCGAGCGTGGGTCGCGGTGGCCGAGAATGCGTCCAACGAGGTGCTCGGGGTGGTTGGCGATCAGCGCAGTCCCGAGCGTGTGGCGCAGCTGGTGGAGGGTATAGCGCGGCTGCGGCTTCCCTTCGACCTCATCCATCAGGCCTGCTGCGTCACACAGCCGCACCCACTGGTGGCGCAGCGCGTGGTAGCTGAGGCGCGTGCCGCGCTGCGAGCGAAACAGCGGGTCA
>JBDLTZ010000308.1:0-10266 GCA_039805565.1 Chloroflexota bacterium
GCGACCGGCCCGAGTACATGGTCGGGCTGATAATGATCGGCCTGGCGCGTTGCATCGCGATGGTCATCGTCTGGAACGAGCTCGCGAAGGGCGACACCGAGTACGCCGCGGGGCTGGTGGCCTTCAACAGTGTGTTCCAGGTGCTGTTCTACAGCCTCTACGCCTGGGTGTTCGTCACCGTGCTGCCGCCGCTGTTGGGTCTGACCGGAAGCGTGGTGGCCATCAGTATCGGGCAGATCGCGCAGAGCGTATTCCTGTACCTGGGCGTCCCGATGATCGCGGGCTTCCTGACACGCTTCGTGCTGCTGCGCACCAAGGGGCGCGACTGGTACGAGCGCGCCTTCCTGCCCCGCATCGGGCCGCTGACGCTCATCGCCCTGCTGTTCACGATCGTCGTGATGTTCAGCCTGAAGGGCAACCTGATCGTCCAGATCCCGCTCGACGTGGTGCGGATCGCCATCCCGCTGCTGCTGTACTTCGTGATCATGTTCCTGGTCAGCTTCGCCATGGGGCACTACATCGGCGCCGACTACGCCAAGACCACCACGCTGGCGTTCACCGCGGCGTCGAACAACTTCGAGCTGGCGATCGCGGTCGCCGTGGCGGTGTTCGGGATCGGCTCGGGCGTCGCGTTCGCCGCTGTGATCGGCCCGCTGGTCGAGGTGCCGGTGATGATCGGTCTGGTGAACGTGGCGTTCTGGCTCCAGCAGCGGTGGTATCCGCACGAGCTACAGCCGGCGGCCGAGAAGATCACCTCTGGCGCTGCTGAAGCCGGCCCGCCCCCCGTCGCCGACCCTGGGCGCGGGTGATGGCACAGGGGTGCTCTCGGGTGCCGACCTGTGAGCCGTCCAGTGTGTGCGGCACGCTACGCCTCGTGGGCCAGGTCATGCACCTGGAGCACCGCCACGAGCCCGGCGGAGGAGAGTGCGGCCAGCACCAGCATTCGAGAAGCGAAAGCTGCGAAAGAAGCGCGTTTCATCCCAGGGGTAAAGCTTCTGGGCTTTCACGTCTAAAAGAAAGCACCTGTAAGAAGGGAGCTGCGCGCCATGCTTGTGCGCGCAGCTCGACGACGCTACTGGACAGGCTTGACGCCACCAATCGAGCAGCTCGTGAACCGCTCGACGAGCTGGGCAAGCACATCCTCGGGGATCTGCCGCAGGTCGGCCGGCGTGTCGCTCAGCAGGTCGTTCAGGGCATAGCGCTGGCGCACGTCCACCGCGATGTCCGTGAAGCCGGCCTCCGCCAGCAGCGCCTGGTACTGGTCGCGAGTGATGGCGCCGGCGATGCAGCCGGCCCAGCTCAGCCCGGCGCGAATCTGCGCTTCGCTCACCGGCAGCCCAGTCAGGTCGCCGTCGATGACGATGTCGGAGACCGCCAGGCGCCCGCCGGGCTTGAGGACGCGGAAGGCCTCGTTGAGCACCTGGCCCTTGTCTGGGGCCAGGTTGATCACGCAGTTGCTGATGATCACCGAGACCGAGTTGTCCGGCAGCGGGATAGACTCGATGTCCCCCTTGAGGAATGCGACGTTGGTCGCGCTGGCCCTCTCCGCGTTGCGCTGCGCCACCGCCAGCATCTCGTCGGTCATGTCGAGACCGTAGACGAAGCCGCCCGCGCCGACCTTCTGCGCCGCGAGCAGGACATCTAGCCCGCCGCCTGAGCCGAGGTCGAGCACCACCTCGCCGGGCTGGAGACTGGCGATGGCGAGCGGGTTGCCGCAGCCGAACGAGGTGGTCACCACCCCCTCGGGAAGCGCGGCGATCGTGTCGGCGCCGTAGAGCGCCATCTCGGTCGGCGCGCTGTCGCCGCAGCAGGACGCCGACGTGCCGCAGCACGAGCCGGACTGGATGCGCGATGCGTAGTGCTCGCGGACCTCGGCCTTGATGTCATCCGGGTTGATCAGAGCTGTCATCGTGGTTCTCCTTATCGAGTGCCTTCGATATAAAGGGTATAAACAGCCGATGTCGTGCCTGGGATGAGAACTCGTCAGCGCAGTTCGGTCCGCATCACGAGCGCGCTGGCGGGGCAGGCGCTCATAAACTCAACCGACTGCTGCACTGCAGGCGCGACGTCGGCGCGCGAGATCGGCTCAAAGCCGAAGCGTGGGAAGTACTCCGACGCGGTGGTGGTGAGCAGGTAGATGGTCTGGAGACCTTCCTGCCGGGCCTGGTCGAGCGCGGCGCCGACGAGGCGAGCGCCAAGGCCTTGGCCGCGGTAGGCCGGGTCGACCGCCACGGAGCGTAGCAGGCCGGCGCGCTCGTAGCGCTCCACGGCGGCGCTGCCTACCACCTGCGCCGCGTCGCGAGCGACGATCGCGATGTCGAAGTGCTCGGCCAGGCCGTCGCGGGGGAGCTCGCTGCGGTCCAGGAGCCCAAGAACGGCAGGAAGATCGTCTGTCTGGGCCGGCGTGATATCGGTCATATGTGTCTCCGACAAGGTATCGACGAGCTTCGATATCAACTGCACACGCAATGACGTCAGGCCAGCATGCCAAGGCGCTGGGCCACGCGCTCGCGGAGGGCGGCGAGCGCCTCGCCGCGAATGAAGTAGAACGCCCACTGGCCGTGGCGCTCGGAGTCCACCAGGCCGGCCTCGCGGAGCAGGCGCAGGTGGTGCGACACCGTGGGCTGCTTCACCGGTACAGCGGCCTCGAGGTCGCACACGCAGACCTGGCCGGCGTGCCGCGCGAGCACATCCAGGATCTGGAGCCGCACCGGGTGCGCCAGGATCTGAAAGTCCGCGCTTAGCTGCTCGGCGTCTTTAGTGCTCAGTGTCGATTCAGCAAGGTCGCCGCAGCAGCGGGTGCCGAGGATGCGGTCTGTGATGGCGGGGTTCGTCATGGTCTGTGTCCTCCGTGCATCACTATACTGTATTTATTGAAGATTGTCAATATACAGATCTTCAGGAGGAGCGTGGGGTCAAGCCATGCTCCGTGCTCCATTCGGTGCCACTCCTTCGGGAGGGCGCGCTGGACACCACACCACCCTGTGCGTCAGCGACGCGTCGCAACCACCTTGAGATACTCGCTCGGTACGACCAGCGCATCGCTTCCGCCCTTATTGAAGCGCTGCAGAAGCTCGCTCAGATCGCTGGCCAGACCCACCTGACCGTCGGCGTCGAGCGCCGCGAGGGCCCTCTGCGTCGGCCCTCGCGCGCCCCTGCTCGCGTGATAACTTGACATAATTTTTTGGAGGTCACGTCGGCCCAGCGGCGAGCGTGGCGTTGCCGTTACCTGACGCGACATCAAGCACGCGCTGTCCGGCGCACAGCGCGACATGAGGGTGCGCGATTCCGCAACTACGACCACCAGCGGCTGTTCGCACGACACCGGAACGACGCCCTGTTCCACGCTCCGGCCGCCGCTCGGCGCGCACGCTGCCGCCGTGCAGCCGCACGATCGCTAGGATGGCCGCGAGCACGTCGAGCAGGGTGCTATACTGTGACTGGCCCATCGGGTCCTCCGCTGGTGAGTTTGGTCACTCCTCCAGCATAGCACCCGATGGACTATGACTTTGACGCCGCCCTAACGCGACTCGCACGAGCCTTGCTTCCCGACGAGCTGTAGTCTACGATACTACCACGCGCTCGACCGAGAGACACTGCACAGAGGCACAGGATGATCAGTCGCCCACACCCACACTTCCCGCACCTGTTCACGCCGCTCGCGCTGAACGGCGTGACGTTGCGCAACCGTGTGGCCATCAGCGGCCACCTCGCCGGCTGGTACATCGGGCCGGGGGGCCTGCCGAGCGATGAGCTTGCGGCCTACATCGCCGAGCGCGGGCGCGGCGGTGTTGGCCTGTTCGTGATTGGCTCGAACGTGCCGGTGCCGGGCTACGACTGGATCGAGAACACCAGCGACGCCATCATCCCGCGGTACCGGGCGATTGTCGAGCAGGCGCAGCCGACCGGCATCGCGGTGTTCGCCCAGCTTTGTCACCCCGGCTTCTTCCCGCTCCCCGGGTCACCGCGCGTCACCCCACCGCCGCGCGCTCGGGCCACCATCGCCACAAGCCGCGGCCCGGTGCGTCGCCGGCCCTCCACCGATGAGCTGCGCGCGATCTTCCAGGCCCACGGCGACGCCGCGCGCCGCGTGCGGGAGGGTGGGCTGGACGGCGTCGAGCTCCACGCGCACGAGTTCTTCCTCCACGCCCAGCTCCTCAGCCCGGTCTGGAACGACCGCGACGACGCCTACGGCGGCTCGTTCGATCACCGGCTGCGCGGCTTGATCGAGACTCTCCAGGCCATGCGCGCCGCCGTCGGGCGCGACTTCGTGGTGGGCGTTCGCCTCAAGGCCGCCGACATGCTCGACGGCGGGATGGACGTGGAGGAGTACTGCGAGGTGCTGCGCCGGATCGAGCAGCTTGACCTGGTGGACTACGTGAACCTGAGCGGGGGCGACGCGCACTTCCATCACGGGCCGATGCCGCGCCCCGAGGGCGAGTGGGTCGACCTCATCCGGGCGCACCGCGCCGCGACCCGCCTGCCGATCATGCACGCCGGCCGGCTGACGACAGCTGAGCTCGCCGAGCATGCGCTCGCCGCGGGGGTGATCGACGTCGCCGTGATGACCAAGGCCCACATCGCGGATGGTCAGTTCACCCGCAAGGTGTTTGAGGGCCGTGCCGATGAGATCCGCTACTGCACCCGCTGTCTCCAGAGCTGCCACGGCAACCTGTGGAAGATGACCTGCGTCTACAACCCGCTCACCGGGCGCGAGGCGGAGTGGGCGACGCTGACGCCAGCCGCCGCGCCGAAGCGCGTGGTCGTGGTGGGCGGCGGCCCGGCTGGGATGGAGGCCGCGCTCACGGCGGCACAGCGCGGGCACGATGTGACGGTGCTGGAGCAGGCCGAGCGGGTCGGCGGGCAAGTGTGGGCTGGGGCCGCCTCGCCGCTGCGCCGACCATGGGCGCGCATCGCGGAGTTCTACGAGCGCCAGGCGCGCACGGGGCTGTTCAAGGTGCGGCTGGGGATGCGGGCCACGGCCGAGGATGTGCTGGACATGCGGCCGGACGCTGTGGTCGTCGCGACCGGCTCGCGCCCGCAGTGCCTTGAGCTGCAGGGCGGCCCGCCCTCCACAACCGTGCACGATGCCCTGGCCGGCTCCGCGGATAGTGCCCGGCGCGTGGTCGTCTTTGACCGCGAAGGGCTGACGCGGGCGTTTGTCGCGGCTGATTATCTCTCGTCGCGCGGGGCGACGGTGCTGTTCCTCAGTGCGCTGCCCGAGGTCGGCCCGCTGCTCGACGGCCACATGCGCGACGAGCTGATCCAGCGACTGCGTGAGCGCGGCGTGCGCTTCGAGGCTGGGGTGGCGCCGGTGAGTTGGGCGGGCGCCGGGCGCCTGGTGGTGCGTGATGTGCAGACTGGCGAGGAGCACATAGTCGAGGCTGACACGCTCGTCGCGACGGTCGGGTCGGTCAGCGAGGACAGTCTGGCGGAAGCGCTGCGCGGCCGCGTCCCGGAGCTGCATGTGATCGGCGACGCCAACCAGCCGCAGACGGTGGAGGCAGCGACCTACCAGGGTGCGCGGGTCGGCCGGCTCCTCTAGCCAGGCATCACATCCGTGTGCCTTTGTGCGACGGATGCGCGATTCGATCCGCGCCGGGTCGTGATGTTGGAGCGCTCTGCCGCAGACCAACGTGGCTGAACTCTGCGGCCCCGCCACCGGGCAGCTGCTCGAGCGCTCTCCTGTTCCACTCAAACCAAATCGGGCTCACCTCGGGCGACGTGGTGCACAACGTCTGGGCGCCCGAGCTGCACGGCACGTTCGATCTCATACCCGGCAGCACCACCACTACGGCTACCGCCGGACCAGCGCTTCTCTTATTGCGCCGTGTAGCCTCCATCAACGGCGAGGCTCGCGCCAGTGACAAACGATGCCTCATCAGAGGCGAGGAACAGGATCGCGTTAGCGATCTCCTCGGGCTGGGCAATCCGCCCGATGGGATGGTTATTGAGCAGGAACTGCAGCAGCGCGTCCGGGTTGTCAAGCCTCGCGAGGGTCTTGTGCAGCATCGGCGTATCGATGGTGCCGGGCGCAACCGCGTTGACCCGGATGCCGCGCCGCGCGTACTCGATCGCCAGCTGACGCGTCAGCTGGAGCAGCCCGCCCTTGGACGGGCCGTAGACCGCCTGACCAGGGATACCACAGGTCGAGGAGATCGAGGCGACGTTCACAATCGAGCCGCTGCCCTGCTCCAGCATGACAGGGATGCTGTACTTGCAGCACAGAAACGGCCCCTTGAGATTCACATCCATCACTCGCGACCACTCCTCCGCGCTTGTTCTGAGGAGATCTGTGCCGCTGCCGACGCCGGCGTTGTTGATGAGGATGTCCAGCCGTCCCCAGCGGTCAACCGCCTCGGCGACGAGCTGACGCACCTGAGCTTCATCTGCGACATTGATCGTCAGTGCGTGCACGTCTGCGCCTGTCGCGCGGAGCCGATCGGCGATCGCCGTAAGCGCGTCGCTATCCCAATCGCAGAGCAGCACGTGTGCGCCCTCCGCACAGAACCGCGTTGCCGTCGCCGCACCGACACCGGCCCCTGCTCCGGTGATGATCGCCACCTTGTCACGTAGCCGCATTGCCTGCTCCTCGATGGTCTTGAACGCTGTTGGACGTCTCGCTGTGCTGCCGCGCCACGCCGATGCGGGACAGAGTCGCCCGTTCGAGCGCCTGTTCCGCTTCGAGCTGCCAGTGTGTCTACCAGTATACCCTCCCTTGCTGGTATGATAGTGGGCGAGATGCAGGCCGACTGCGCGATCTCTGCTGAGGCCTCGCCTATATGGCTGTCTATCGTGGGGTGAGAGCAAGCACCAGGAGGCGAACGTGAGCAGCAGCGGAGCGACAGCCGGCACGCCGGTGGCGGAGCACGTGATCGATGAGGAGCTGGTTGCGGGGCTGCTCGCCGAGCAACACCCGGATTTGGCGGCGCTGCCTCTGAGGAACGTCGACGCCGGCTGGGACAACGCAATGTTCCGCCTGGGCGAAACGCAGGTCGTGCGCCTCCCTCGGCGTGCAGACGCTGCCGGCCTGATCGTCCACGAGCAGCGCTGGCTCCCGCACCTGGCCAGCCGGCTTACGCTGCCAATCCCTGTGCCCGAGCGGGTAGGGTTTCCCGCGTGCGGCTACCCCTGGCACTGGAGCATCCATCGCTGGCTCCCAGGCGCCGCCGCCGATGAGTTTCCGCCTGCGCCGGAGCAGGCCATCCCGTTCGCGGCCTTCCTCCGCTCGCTGCATGCACCCGCGCCATCCGACGCGCCCCGCAACCCCGTGCGCGGCTGCCCTCTGGCGGAGCGCGCCCCAGTGGCCGAGGAGCGCCTGCGGCGCCTCTCCGAGCGGACGAATGTGATTACCCGCCGGCTTCGGCGCGTGTGGTCTCTGGCACTGGAGGCGCCGATCGACGTGGCGCCCACCTGGCTCCACGGCGACCTGCACCCGCGCAATGTTCTCGTCGAGCGGGGCGTAATCACCGGGATCATCGACTGGGGCGACATCTCCGCCGGTGACCGGGCCACCGACCTCGCCGCTATCTGGATGCTCTTTGACGATGCGAGCGCCCGCCGGGCCGCCCTCAGCGCCTATGGCGAGCTGTCGCAAGCCACGTTGGCCCGGGCGCGTGGCTGGGCAGTCCATCTTGGCGCGACCCTGCTGGATACCGGCTTGGTCGACAACCCGCGGCTCGCGCGCATCGGTGAGCTGACCTTGCGCCGGCTAGATGCCGGCGAGTGATGCGGCGATACGGCTCGAGTACTGGAGCATCACCACCAGGAGGTTGTTATGGCACGTCCGCTCCGCATCATCGCCGGCGGCATTATGCACGAGACCAACAGCTTCACGCCGGTCGCAACCACGTACGAGCACTTCACGTTCAGCCGCGGCCTTGACCGCTACAGGGACGACGCCGGCACCCTTGCGCCGCTCGACTCAATCGACCTTGTGCCGACGTTTGTGGCCAGCGCCCTGCCCGGCGGCCCTGTCGAGCGCGCCACCTACGAGCGCCTCAGGGCCGAGCTGCTGGCGGAGCTTGCGGCGGCGCTGCCGGCCGATGGGCTGCTCCTGGACCTCCACGGGGCGATGGAGGTCGAGGGCATCGGCGACGGCGAGAGCGATCTCCTCCAGGCCGTGCGCGCTCTCGTCGGTGAGGATGTGCCAATCGCGATAAGCCTGGACCTGCACGGCAACATCAGCCCGGCACTTGTGGCAGACGCGGCTATCCTCACTGCCTACCGCACCGCACCCCACCGAGATGAGCGCGCGACCCGACGCCGCGCCCTCCAGCTGCTGGTGCAGGCACTGTCTCAAGGACTACGGCCAGCCGCAGCGATGGTCAAGCTGCCGCTGCTGCTGCCTGGCGAGGCGGCAGTCACGGATGTGGAGCCGGCGCGCTCGCTGTACGCCCAGCTGGCAGGCGTCGCCCAGCGGCCTGGCATACTCGACGCCTCGCTCCTGATCGGCTGCGCCTGGACGGACAGCCCCTACGTCTCTGTCAGCGCGATCGTTGTTGCCGAGACAGACACGGCGCTGGCACAGGCAGAGGCAACGCGGCTGGCAGAATCGGTGTGGGAGCGCCGCGACCAGTTCGGCTTTGCCGTCGAGGCGCTGGGTGTCGATGAAGCCATCGAGGCGGCGTTCAGCAGCCGAGTGCACCCGGTGTACATCTCCGACTCGGGCGATAACGTGACGGCGGGTGCGCCGGGAGATAGCCCGCTCATCGCTGCACGACTGGTCTCCGCGGGCGCCACCGCCGCGCTTGTGGCCGGGATCATCGACCCCACCGCAGTGCAGACCTGTGCCGCGGCCGGGGTCGGCGCGACAGTGCGACTGTGCATTGGCGCGACGCTTGATGCGCGCAGCGGGCCGGCACTGATGGCAGATGCGGTCGTCGAGCGGGTGATGGGCACGCTCACGGAGGGCGACGCAACAGCAGCAGTGGTACGAGTCGGGGGCGTGCGTCTGATTCTGACGAGCGAGCGGCGGTCGTTCACCGACCGGGCTGCGATCGCGGCGGCAGGCGTAGATGTGGCAGAGCACCAGATCATCGCCGTGAAGCTCGGCTACCTCTTTCCCGACCTCGCGCAGCACGCGGCGCGAGCGATTCTGGCGCTCAGCCCGGGTGCGACGAGCCTGAGCCTCGAGACACTGCCGTACCGCCAGCTTTTGCGCCCGGTCTTTCCGCTCGAGCGGGAGACCGTGTGGCACGCGTCCTGATCGTTTCATCCACCGTGCTGTACTACTACCGGTGCGTGCGGTGGAGCGTAGACACGCTGGTCGGCATCGGCAGCGCCTGTGGCGACAGCGGCCGTATCACGGCATCATACTTCGAGAGCAGTACTGTTCGGCACAACCGCCTGGCCAGTACGCGCCGACTCATATGCCGCGAAGACGAGGCGTGTGGTGTTGATGTTGTCCTCGCCGCGCGTCTCAGCGGGCACGCCGTCGCGCAGGTCGCGGAGCACATCGGCAAGGCATGGTACGATGCTGGCGTGCACGAGGTCATAGGCAGGGTCAGCCCAGGCGTAACGCGGCGGTGGGGTACGACGGGCGAGAGTGCCTTCGACGGTCGTACAGCGGATCCAGTAGTCGGGGCCAAGCTCAAGTGAGCCACGAGATCCCTCGATCAGCATGTAGGTCTCGGGAAACCGCTCGTGCTCGAGCCGGCTGGCATAGCTGAGCTCGCACGTCGTGGTGACGCCGCCCTGCCGCAGAATCACCGTGGCGACATCCTCGCCCTGGATAGCGGAGTTGACCCGCCCTGTCTGGCAGTAGAGGCGCTGGGCCTCGCCAAACAGGAAGCGCGCCACATCGAGAATGTGGCTTCCCATGTCGGTCAGAATGAACTGCTCCAGTTCACGTAGAAAGGGCTGGTTGTCGAACACAGGGAAGCTCGAGCTGAACTGGAGCCGAGCGCGGAACGGCTCGCCGATGACTCCTGACTCAAGCTGGCGCTTGATCTCCTGGATGGGCGTCTGCCAGCGCCAGTTCTCGTGAACAAGCAGGCGTGTGCCCGAGGCACGGCACGTAGCCAGCATCGCTTCGGCTTCGGTGAGGGATGGCGCGAGCGGTTTCTGACAGATCGCGGGCAGACCCCGGCTGGTGGCTAGTCGCACAAACGTGCTGTGGCTGTCAACACCCGTGATGATGTCGACGGCGTCGACTTCTTCGCTGGCCAGCAGCTCTTCTGGATCGTTATAGATTGCTCCGATGCCGAAGGCTTCACCGAGGGCTTCGGCACGCGCACGGGTGCGGTTATAGAGCGCCACGACCTG